>QKAK01000121.1 GCA_003247225.1 Spirochaetota bacterium
CCGATGGCGGCGAACGCGATCAGCGCGATCGCTCCGATGCGTACTATCTTCTTCATTCGATCCTCCTTATGGACTACGAACAAGCTTCCGTGGACTCCGCTCCTAGCGCGGGCCTTCTTGAAGCATCTGTAAGTATATGACCTTTACGGCGAATTTCAACCGGGGCAGAGCCGGCGGCCGAATTTGCATTCATTCGATGGCGGCGCTAGGCTTGGAACCGCGTCCGTAGGGCGCGAGCACAGCGTTTAGGGAGGGAGCCTCATGAAACGAATCGTTCTGGTATCGTTAGCGCTGCTGGCGCTGGCAGCGGCGGCGTTCGGGCAGCAGACGGTCACCCAGGCCGCGGTCGGAGCCGCGTCGTCGGCGGCCTCGGCCGACATGGGGCCGGGCATCGAGAGCCTCAAGGCCACCGTGCAGGAGGACTACGCGGTGGTCTCGGGCGACACCCTCAAGGCGGTATCGGCGGCCGCGTACGGCGACTATCGCTACTGGCCCATCGTCTACCTGACCAACAAGGAGGCGATCTCCAATCCCGAGCTGATCGAGCCGGGCCTGGCTATCAAGATCTACAGGCTGCCCTTCGACGCCAAGGCGCCGAACGACCTGTCCAAGCGGCTGATAGCCGAGACCTACCTGCAGGCCTACGAGCGCTACGTCCAGCTCGGGGCCTCGTGGACCGACGCGCGCCGCTGGGTGCTGCTCGAGGCCCTGCGCTACGCGCCGAGCCTGTTCGCCGACTACGCCTCGCGGATCGACGACGGGGACGAGGCCTGGTACCGCTCGCGCTAGTCTGGTACCCTGGCGATAGGACCGGTAAGAGGCCCGCCCCCGCGGCGGGCCTTTTCATGCCGGTATATCGTCGACCTAGGAGAGGAATACCATGGACGGGACGAGGAGGAGCGACATCCGGGCGGGGCTGCGGGTGTCCATCGTGCTCAAGGAGGACCAGCGCACGGGCAGGCGCACCGAGGGCGTGGTCAAGGACATCCTTACCAACTCGCCGACCCACCCGCACGGCGTCAAGGTGCGGCTGGAATCCGGGCTCGTCGGGCGGGTGCAGGAAGTGCTCGGCTAGGGCGGGCCGGGCGCGCGAGGGGGCCTACACCGCGGCCGGCCACGCGCCGATATAGGTAGTAGCTACCGACGGGCAGCGCGGAGGTCGACGAATGGAAACGTATTTCAGCCCCCTCGAGTCGGCTCTGGCGGACCTGCCGATGCCGTCGCGCCAGCTCTATATCCTGGCGTCGCGCAAGCTGCTCGGCTCCTCGCGGGACGACGGCTTCGCGGCCGCCTACGCCGACGAGCTCCTGGCGCTCGACGCCGCCGGCAAGGCCGAGCGCGGATACGTGCAGATCCTCGAGACCTGCATCGAGGCCTTCGGGCGAGCCTCCGGAGCCGCGCGCGGACGCCGGGGCCCCGTGCCGGCCTGAGGGCCGACTAGGCCCCGGGAGGCTCGACGCGGGCGCGGTCCTTACCTTCGGCCTTGGCGCGGTAGAGGGCGCGGTCGCAGCGCCCGAGCGCGTCCGCGTACGAGCCGTCGCCGCCGCCGAACCAGGAGACGCCTATCGATACGCTGACGCGCAGCTCGGGAGAGCCGGCCGGGCCATCCGGACGTATCGCGATCGGGGTCGACGCCACCGCGCGGTTGAGCCTGTCGGCGAGCATGGCCGCCTCGTCGGGCGAGACGCCCGAGTACGCCAACAGGAATTCCTCGCCTCCCCACCGGAACAGGAAATCGCTGGCGCGCATCGTCTGCATGACGCGGTCGACGACGGCGCGGAGGGCGGCGTCCCCGACGTCGTGGCCGTAGGCGTCGTTGACGCGCTTGAAGTCGTCCAGGTCTATGCCGAGGACGACGGGGGACGGCTTGCCGAGGCGGAATGCCTTGAAGGCGCCGGAGAAGTAACGATCGCCGATGCGGCGGTTCAAGGCGCCGGTCAGCGGGTCCCTGTTGGCTTCCGTCCGGATCTCGCTGGCCGAATCGTCCATGAACCGGCGCCCGGCCGCGGCGAGCAGCGCCACGCCGAAGCCGAAGAACAGGACGAGCAGCGCGATGACCAGGACTATGACGCGGGCGTTGAACGCGGAAACCGCCCGTCTCGCGGCCAGCGCGTAGGTATCGATGTCGTCGACGTGCATGCCCATCGCGACGATCCAGTCGTACTCGGGATAGCGCGCCGCGTAGGTCAGCTTCTCGGACACCTCGTCCGAGCCCATGCGCTTGAAGTAATACCGGTAGAACAGCTCGCCGCGCTCCCTGACGCCCTCCAGCTCGGTCAGGTACGGGGTATTACCCATGATATCGGTAGTCTTCGTCGATAGGAGGCTGCCCTCGGTGTCGATCAGGTTCGGGTGGACGCGCCGGACGGCGTAGCCGTCGCCGCCGGACCAGTCGAGCACCTCGTTGATCCATATATAGCCGTCGTGCTCGAACGATTGCGCATGGATGATGGCGGCTATCGTCGCCTTGGTCTCGCGGTCGGCCCAGGCCTCGTCCGTGCCCGGATCGGCGTCCTCCCGGGCGCGACGCAGGTTGTCGTCCCGTATACGGCCTATGTCCTGGATCATGTTCCGTACGGTATCCCTCAGGAACGCGCTCTTGATATCGTAGATCCGCTCCTGGAGCAGGGCCGCGTTCATGGCCTCGGCTTGGCGCACCGCCCAGAAGGCGACTCCGGCGCTGACCGCGCAGAGCAGTACCATCGAGGCGATGAATACCGCGTAGAAATGCCTCGCGACGAATTTCATCCGCGACCGCGGCTCGGCTATCGCCCGGGGGACGAGAAGGCCAGCTCGACGGGGGATCCGTCGGGCAGGCGGCCGCGGAGCAGCAGCGTTCCCCCGGCCAGCTCCCAGCTCCCGACGGCCGACAGCGCCGCCAGGTACTCGAATTCGGCAAGGCCGTAGGCGTCGTCGAGGCAGGCCATCTTGGTACTGCCGAGGCCCGTTATCGAGAGGCCCCCGGGGCCGTCCCAGGCCGCCTCGCCGAAATAACGGTTGCACGAGGCGAGGCCCCCTACCCGGCCGCCGTCGAGGGCCAGGCTGAACGCGTCGCCGTCTCCTGCCGCGTCCATCGCGGCCCTGTCCAGGCATACGGACCGGCCGCCGGAACGATAGGCGGTCAGGCGCCAGGCGGTCCCGGCCGGTAGCGCCGGCGACGACGCCTCGTCGCGGGGCGGCTCGGGTTCGGGCGCCGTGGAGCAGGCGGCCGACAGCGCGACGACGATGGCGACGATGGCCGCTAGCGCGGCCGGAAGGGACGAACGTTCGGTGCTCATACGATAGCTAGTATAGCGCCAGCGGGGCGAGGGGCGCTATAGAACTACAATAGCCGCTTGTATTTTGATATCGCCAGTAGTACTATACTACTATGATAGATCGCTCTATTCTGGAGCATCCAGCGAATGTACACGATCGCCGACTCATCGCGGCGATCGTAGCCCGCGATTCGACCTGACTGACGCAGGTCAATCGCGGGCTGGCTTTTATCAGTGTATTTTGGACCGCCTAGAATAGCAGGAAGTCACCATATCTTTAAGACTCCTTGGGAAGGAGACCCCCGTATCAACCTGCAGCGGGATGGAGCGAAAGCTAAACCGTATCAGGTTCGCCAAGTACAGAAGGCGGTCGATCGATTGGAGGCGGAACATGGAAAAAAACAACGATAGATATACATATCGACAGGAGTGGTCAGAGGAAGACGGCATCTATATCTCGCGATGCCTAGAGTTTCCGTCCGTCTCGGCCCATGGCGCAACTCCAGAAATCGCTCTTATGGAGATTCGTTCCGTTATCGCGGTTATATTGGAGGAAATGAGAGCCTCTGGAGAGCGAATACCCGAACCGTTCGGCACTAGGCCTTATAGCGGAAAACTGGTTTTGCGTATCCCAAAGGCAGTGCACCGCACTATAGCGATACAGGCGGCCGAAGAAGGGGTCTCGCTGAATCAATATTTAGTATCCAAATTAGCCTGACTTCACGATTCGACCTGGCTGGCGCAGGTCAATCGCGGGCTTAGGGTACCGGCGAAGAGGACTTTCCCTCCGGCGCTCGGCATCCTGCCTCGCGCCTACGGGCGCCTTCGCTCGCTTCCGCGCCCATCCATGGGCGCTTTTCCTCGCATTCGCTCGGCGCTCCCTCGATCAAGTCCTCTTTGCCGCTGATCCAAAATAAAAACCCCGACCTTTCGATTCACTGGGTATCGAGGCGGCGAAGAAACGCGATCGCCGACTCATCGCGGCGATCGCGGCCCGCGATTCGACCTGACTGGCGCAGGTCAATCGCGGGCTGGCCGATACGGCGACGGTAGCGCGCTCGCTAGCTCGCGGCGCTCCCTCGATCAAGTCCTCTTTGCCGCTATAAAAGAAAGAACCCCGACCAAAGGTCGGGGTTCTTTCTTTGCGGCGAAGAGGACTTGAACCTCCATGCCTCTCGGCACTAGCACCTCAAGCTAGCGTGTCTGCCAATTCCACCATCGCCGCGGGCAGTTCGTCGGGCGGCCCGGGGGCGCGCCTGACGGAAGGTTTATACCTGAAAGGCCGCGCGCGTGTCAAGCCGCGCTACGGTCGAGGATCAGGCCTCGTCGGCGTCGAGTATCAGGCCGGCCAGGGCGGCGCCGTCGGGGGCCTCGAGCAGGGCCCGCCTGAACTCGGGGTCGGACAGGAGCCTGGCCAGCTTGGACAGGAGGCGCAGGTGGACGGCGGCGGAGTCCCTGGGGCCGGCCAGCAGGAACAGGAGCCTGGCCGGGCTGCCGTCCGGGGCGCCGAAGTCCACCGGCTCGGCCAGGCGGACGACGGCTACCGAGGTCTCGGCGACGGCGTCGGTCTGGGCGTGCGGGATGGCGCAGTCGTCGCCGAGGCCGGTCGGGGCCAGGGCCTCGCGCTCGAGGACGGCCGCGAGGAGGGCGTCGCGGTCCGGGGCCTTGCCGGCCGCCGCGAGCAGGTCGACGAGGGCGGCGATCGCCTCGCGCTTGGAGGCGGCCCGGACGCCGACGGCGGCGCGATCCGGCGATAGGGCGG
>QKAK01000020.1 GCA_003247225.1 Spirochaetota bacterium
CGTATCCTTCATCAGCTGGGCGCTCGCCGGCTTGGAGGCCATCTTGTCGTTGAAGAACGGGCATTTCGGTAGGCATTCGCATTCGGCCATACGTTTCTCCTCGATCGAGCAGAGATACGGGCCGATGCCATCCGCCGAGCGCGCGGGCCGAGCGGAATCCATCGGCGGCACGGTACTACGCTATAAGTCTATAGAAACGGATCGCGATAGCAATACTCGCGGGCGGAAGATCCTCGCCGTTTCGCTCCCGCCATATCGCTAAGAGGGCGCGGGGCCTCCCGGCCCCGCGCGACGATATACAGCTACCGAAGGCGCCGTCCGGCGCCCAGCCTGCGGCCGCCTACCGGACTACCAACGAGGTGACGACGGCATCGTACGCGGCCCCGGCGGGATTGGCCAGCGCGGTCCAGACCCCGTCGGCCCAGTAGCCCGCGACCGAGACGGAGGAGCCGTCCCTCGCGTACCCGCCGGCGTATACCTCGCCGTCGTATACCGCGAGCGCCTTGACCGTAGCGGAATAGCCGGCGCCGGCGGGATTGGCTAGAGCCGTCCAGGTCCCGTCGACCCAGTAGCCCGCGACCGCGACGTTCGATCCGTCGGCCGCGTATCCCCCGGCGTACACGTGGCCGTCGGATACCGCCAGGGAGGTAACCATGGCCAGGCGGCCCGCCCCGGCGGGATTGGCCAGCGCCGTCCAGGTCCCGTCGACCCAGTAGCCCGCGACCGCTGCGTTCGAGGCGTTCATCGCCAGCCCCCCGGCGTACGCGTGGCCGTCGGATATCGCCAGGGCGAATACCAGGGCGCCGTAGCCGGCTCCCGCCGGATTGGCCAGCGCGTGCCAGGTCCCGTCGACCCAGTAGCCGGCGACCGCGACGTCGGAGGCGTCGACCGCGTATCCCCCGGCGTACACGACGCCGTCGGACACTACCAGGGCGTCCACATGGGTATCGTACTCCCCCGCGCCGTTGGCCGCCTCGGTCCAGATCCCGTTACGCCAGTAGCCCGCGATCGCGACGCTGGTGCCGAGGTCGAGGGAGTATCCCCCGGCGATTACCTCGCCGTCGGATACCGCTATGGCGCTGACTATGTCGTTATTCGAGTGATCGTCGGGTTTCGGCAGCAAGCCCAGGGTCCCGTAGGCCCAATATCCCGGATAGTAGGTCCCGGCGTCGTCTAGTACGGATCCCCCGGCGAACACGACGCCGTCGGATACCTCTAGGCAGTTGACGAACGAGTCATACTCCCCGACGGGGTTCGGCAGCGGATGCCAGGTCAGGCCGTTCCAGTAGCCGGCGACGGAGACGGACGAGCCGTCCTCCGCGTACCCGCCGGCGTATACGCTCGGCGCGGAACCGGCTCCGTCCGGGTCCTGACAGGCCGCGAAGGCGCAGGCGGCCGCCAGCGCCAGGCAGGGGAGCGACGGGCCCGTCCTCCCGCGGCGGGCGGAGAGGCGGATCGCCGGCGCGCGATGGATCCATACGGTTTTTGCCATGGTTATCTCCATTCCGGAACGACAGGGACTACGGCATGAACGGAAGTATACTTCGAAATCGGAAGTCCACAAGCGAATAGTAATCTACGAGCGCTTCGAAGCCGCGGCGCGTACCGCCGACGGCGGCACGTCGAGCGTTCAGCGGCTAATCGATCTAGATGGCCTCGGTCTCTCTCGTCGGTCCTATGCTTTGGAACGCCGCGGAAAGCATGATGGCAGCTAGGGTTTTTCTAGCCATAACGCCTCCGCTATCGGCCCGACGACGACGAGCGTAGCCCCTCGAGTACCCCGGGCACGCGGTCGACCTGCGACGGGTACAGGTCGGCCGGCACGTTCAGGCCTCCGGCGGCGACGAAGACCCGGTGCCTGGCGCAGTCGGCGCTATCGCCAAGGCAGTACGTATCCTTCATCAGCTGGGCGCTCGCCGGCTTGGAGGCCATTTTGTCGTTGAAGAACGGGCATTTCGGTAGGCATTCGCATTCGGCCATACGTTTCTCCTCGATCGAGCAGAGATACGGGCCGATGCCATCCGCCGAGCGCGCTGCGCCAAGCGGAATCCATCGCGGCACGGTACTACGCTATAAGTCTATAGAAACGGATCGCGATAGCAATACTCGCGGGCGGAAGATCCTCGCCGTTTCGCTTCCGCCATATCGCTAAGAGGGCGCGGGGCCGTCGGCCCCGCGCGACGATATACCGCTACCGAAGGCGCCGTCCGGCGCCCGGCCTACGGCCGCCGAGCCTAGGGCCGAGCGATACCGGCCGCCCTCCTCATTCGGCCGCCGCCAGGACGGCCGCCAGGTCCTCGCCGGCCAGGGCCCGCAGGTCCAGGTCGGCGAGCAGCAGCTCGAGCTCCAGGCGGAAGGCCTCGAGCTCGGCGCGGTCGCGCTCGGCCGCCGCGTCGGCGGCGTCCTCGGCGGAGGCGGTGCCGGCCGAGGCCAGCTCGGCCGCGCGCTCTGCCTTGCGAGCCTCGAGCCCGGCGATGCGCCGCTGTATCGACAGCCGCTCGAGCAGCGCCGCCCTGCGGCCGGCCAGGGAGTCGGCCCGGTCGGCGGCCAGGCGCTCGGCCTGCTCCAGCTGGGCGTCGGCGGCCTCGGCCGCCAGCGCGTCGGCTCTGGCCCGGTACGCGCGGGACGCCCGCGCCGACAGCGGCACGTCGAGCGTCAGCGCTACGTTCAGGTTGACGCCGGCACCTCCTTCGACGTCGCCGAAGTCGGTCAGCGCCCGGGCGAGGTCGTACGGGTCGTCGCGGCTGTCCGGATAGCGCGGAGACGCCGCGACGGACGCGCCGAGAGCCGGGGCGTCGAGCGCGGCCCTGGAGCCCGCGTCCGCGCGGGCCTTGCGCGCCGCCAGGGCGGCCCGCGCCGCGTCCGGCGACGCCGCAGGCGACAGGGCCGCCGGAGCGCCGACCGACGGCAGCCGCTCCGACAGCGGGGGCGTCGCCGGCCCCGCCTCGCCTCGGAGGCCGAGCGCGGACGCGAGCCGGCGCTCGGCCTCGCGCAGCGACAGCCTCGTATCGACCAGCGATCGCATGACGAGCTCAGCGCCGAGCTCGAGCTCGAGCGCCGCGTCCTCGGTGGCCGTGCCGGAGCCGCGCCTGAGCCTGAAGGCCTCGGCGCGCTTGGCGGCCGACGCCAGCGACGCCTCCTGCACGACTAGCGTCCGCCTGAGCAGCATGACCCGCCCGGCGGTCTCGACCGCCGAGCGCACCGCCTGGTTGCGCCTGGACAGGTCGTCTATCGCGGCCTGCTCGGCGCCTATCGCGGCGGACGCCTTGGCGTCCGAGGCCGCGCCCGTCGGTATGAGCTGGCCGCCGGCGAACAGCGGCTGCCTGAGGCTCAGGCTCAGCGACGGCGACAGGGTCCATTCGGTGCCGGCCGCGTCGTCGCCCGCGCCGAGCAGTCCCTTGACGCCGGCCGTCAGGGCGCCGGCGGTCGGCAGGGCCTGGGAATACTGCAGGCCGCCCCCGGCGGACAGCGTACGGACGTCGGCGTACGCGTCGCTTATGTCGAAATCATAGAAATCGATCGCCGTGAAGTCGAACACCCGGCGCCGGTCGTACGCGAGCGGCGTCAGGGACAGGCTCAGCTTCGGCCGCCCCTTGTCCAGCTCCAGCGCGTACTGGGCCTCGGCTATGCCGGCGAGCGCGGCCGAGGCCCGGACCGCCGGGTCGGCTTCAACGACCCTGGCGGCCACGGCGGCCATGCTCCACGGGGCCTCGGGCGGCTGGCCGCCGGCAGGTTGCTGCGCGGAGGCCCCGCCGACAGCCGCGGTCGCGAGCGCCGCGGCGATTACCGCCGAACTGCGCGTCCGTACGAGAATCATGATAGCACCTCCGCCTTGGCGGACGCCGCGCGCCCGCCGTGACCGCCCCGCCCGGCGCGGTCGAATAGGAGCCCGTACAGGGCCGGCACGACGGTCAGCGCGGTGACCGTCGAGAAGAGCAGGCCGAAGATGATGGTGCTGGCCATCGGGCTCCAGACCACCGAGTACCCTCCGAGGCCGACGGCCGTCGGCAGGAGCCCGCCTATCGTCGTAACGCTCGTCAGCAGGATAGGCCTGAGCCTCGTCGCGGCCGCCTCGGTCACCGCGTCGGCTATCGTCATGCCCTTCTTCCGCAGCTCGTTGATGAAGTCTATCAGCACGATCGAGTCGTTGACCGCGATACCGGCCAGCGCGACGCCGGCGTACAGCACCGTCGTCGAGAACGGCGTGCCCGAGAGCACCAGGTACAGCACGACCCCCGCGAAGGCCATCGGCACCGACAGCAGGATCAGCAGCGGCTGCGTAAAGCTCTTGAACTGGGCGCCGAGCACCGCGTAGATCAGGAATACGCCGAGCAGGAATACCCGGAGGATCTGCACGAGCAAGTCGGCTATCTCGGCGAACTCGCCGCCGACCACCAGCTCCATCCCTGGATAGCGCGGCCGTATCTCCTCGGCGAACCAGGCCTTGACGTCGTCGTTGATGGCCGGCACAGAGTCCTTGGTATACGCCTCGGCCGTGACGCCGACCTCGCGCTTGCCGTCCACCCGCTTGACGGCGGCGAGCGCGGCCCCCTCCTCGAGCTCGGCGATAGCCGAGAACGGCACGAGCCGCCCGTCCGGCGTCGGAATCTTCAACTCGAGCAGCCTGGCCACCGAGTCGGCCCCGCCCGTGCCGGCGTACCGGACGACGACGTCGAGCTCCTCGTTGCCGAAGAACACGCTGCCGGCGGGGTAGCCGTCGTAGCTCCCGCGGATGAACGCGCCGGCCGAGGCCACGGTAATCCCGTAGTAAGCGGCGCGCTCCTCGTTGATGCGGACGCGCAGCTCCGGGGTGCCGGTCTGCAGGGTATCCTCGATGTTGAACAGCTCCGGGTACCCGGCAAGCCTCGAGCGTATGCCCGCGGCCGCCTCGATCAGCGCCTCGTAGTCGTCGCCGCGCAGCCTGAAGCCCACGGGCGGGGATACCGGCGGCCCCGGTCCGGGGATGTCGGCGCAGAGAGCCTTCACCTCGTCCATGATTACCGCTATGGGCCGCGTCCGCCCCTCCTTCACCTCGGTCAGGTCGACGACGATCTGGCCGACGTTGCCGGCGCTCGTGCCGCCGGAGCCGCCGGAGCGGAAGCCGACGCTGGACAGCACGTTGACCACCTCGCCGTTGCCGCGCAGCGGCATGATGCGCTCCTCG
>QKAK01000049.1 GCA_003247225.1 Spirochaetota bacterium
AGCACCGCCACGTCGACGAACCTGAAGCGCCGCTGGAAGACGCGGTACGACAGCACGCCGTCCGACACGGTGAACAGGAAGGCGCCCTCGAAGAAGTAGCTCGAAGCGCCCCTGGCCGCGTTCGCGGCGTCGGCGAACAGGGCCGACACCGTCATCGCGAGTATGCCGCCGAGGTACGCGACGGCCAGGGGCCGGTACTTGGCGTGCTTGGCGAGCAGTACGTTGGATAGCACGATGGCGTAGATGCCGAAGTAGCCGACGATCGGCAGGAGCATGCGCCAGGTCGGCTTCAGTCCCGAGAACGCGAAGGCGACGATATACAGGACGTGGCCGGCGAGGAAGGCGACGACGCCCCGCTTGAAGAAGCGTCCCTTGTCCAAGAGCAGGACGTCCCCGGCCAGGCCGCACGCCAGCCCCGCCATGATGAGGTAGTACACGGCGCCCGCCTCGGCCCGTCCGGTAGCGGCCGCCAGGGCCAACGAGGCGATCAGGTAGGACACGGGCAGCGCCTTGGCGGCGCCGGCCGCCTTCCAGCCGAGCTGGCGGGCGGCGACGGCCAGGACGGCCAGCAGGGCGTACGGACCGACGAGTAGCAGCATCTATGCCTCCGGTTCAAAGTGTCATTCGATTCTACCATGGATTCCATCGCTGGTAATACCAGCGATGGTGTATACTATGGCTATGGTACCGATGGCTATCTGCTACGACTTCGACGGCACGCTGGCGCCGGGCAATATGCAGGAATACGACTTCATACCCGCCGTCGGCGTGTCCCCGAGGGAGTTCTGGGCGACGGCCCAGGAGCTCGCCGAGCGCCATGACGCCGACACGATCCTCGCCTACATGCGGCTGATGCTGTCGAAGGCGGGAGACGCGGGCGTGAAGGTTACCCGGGACGCGTTCCGCGCCTTCGGGTCGACGATAACGCTCTTCCCCGGCGTCGAGTCGTGGTTCGGCCGCGTGAACGCCTACGCCGCCGAGCGGGGCGTGAGCGTATCGCACTACGTCATATCGTCCGGCCTGCGCGAGATGATCGAGGGCACGCCGATCGCCGGCGAGTTCGAGCGGATATACGCCTCCGGCTTCATGTACGACGACGACGGGACCGCCGTATGGCCCGCGCTCGCGGTCAACTACACGACCAAGACCCAGTTCCTGTTCAGGATCAACAAGGGCAGCCCCGAGGTCTACGACAACACGCGCATCAACACCTTCGTGCCCAAGGAGGACCGCCCCCTACCCTTCCCGAACATGGTCTACGTGGGCGACGGCGAGACCGACGTGCCGTGCTTCAGGCTCGTCGACAAGGAGGGCGGCCACGCGATAGCGGTGTACCCGCCCGACCGCCCCGGCTCGGCCGAGGTCGCGGCGAGCCTCGTGTCCCAGGGCCGCGCGAACGTAGCGGCGCCGGCCGACTACTCGGCGGGCTCCCGGCTCGAGCTGCTCGCGCGCGCCGTCGTCGACCGCCTCGAGGCCGGCTCCAGGATACGGTAGGGCCGCCCCCGGTGGGGAGCGGCCCTCTGATACCGGGAACCGCCCGGCTATTCCTCTACCTTCTCGATGTACTGCACGTTGGCGGTATAGGGGGAGATGAAGGGATAGATGCCCGTGACGACCTTCTCGACCGCCTTGGCGGCGAACTCGCTATAGTCGAGCGGGAGGAAGCTATCGAGCTCGTAGTAGTCCTTGGGGTCGCCTATCGGGATATAGTAGTAGTCCTGGCTGCCGGGGGTCACGGGGTAGGCGAGCTTGGTCTTCTCGGTGGCGACGACCGCCCCGGTCCTGGCGTCGTAGAGCTTGAAGTTCACCGAGCAGCGGACGTAGAGATAATAGTCGCCCTGTTTCGGGAGGCGCTCGAAGGAGCCGTAGGCGGGGTTCGGGTAGGTAAGGATGTGCTGGATCTCGTTGTCGAGCTGGATCTCGCCCTCGAGGTAGTAGTCGGCGGACGAGGCCCCGGGCTCGCCGGCGATCATGACGTCGCTGAAATAGCTGACCGGGCCGTCCGCGGGCAGGAAGCGCAGCGTCGCGGGCGTGGTGACGTAGTCGTACTCGATGGGCCGGTTGGAAAGCTGGCCCATGTTGCCCGAGCCGAGGCCCTTCATGAAGGGCACCGCATAGTCGGCCTGGCCCAGGGCGCCCGCCTTGATCGCGGCGGTGGCGATACGCGAGAGGGCGTCTACGCCGGTCTTCGACTTCTCGAGGATATTCCGCTGCATGACGCCGACCGTCGCGTTGAACGCGAGGCTGTTCTCCTCGACCGCGTAGCGCTTGGTGTAGGACTTGCCTACCTTGACGTAGTCGAAGGTGACGGTGAGCCCCCGCGAGTTATAGAACTCGACGGCGAAGGGCTTGATGGCGAGCGTCTTGCCCTCGAGCTGGGCTCCGTACGCCTCCTTGGCGGGCTCGGGCACCATGTAGCTGCGGTAGCTCGCGCACGACGCGAGCGCCGCGGAGACGACCAGGGCGGCGATGAAGGTCTTCTTCATTTCATGCTCCGTTATACGATGAGTGACGACGGCGTACGCCGTCGCGGATGCCTGTATAGGAAGGGCCGCCGGGGCGTGCCCCGGCGGGGGGTCACGAGCCCGAGAGCCGGCGCTGGTCGGCGAGAGTACGGATCATGCGGTCCCGCTCCCTGACGGCCTTGGCGTTGCCGGTGGCGGAGCCGAGGGCCCCCATCATGTCGATGGCGGCGGGGAGGTCGCCGAGTATCTCGGTGAGCACCGCTGCGTTATAGCCGGCGGCGAAGTTGCCCGTCTCCGCGTAGACCGCCGTATAGACGCCGAGCGCGCGGTCGTAGGCGCCGTCCTTCACTAGGGCGTCGGCCTCCTCCATGCGGGGATCCTTGGCCGCGTCTTTCTCGAGCGCGCGGTGCTCGGTCGTCTGCCAGGGCGCGACGTCCTTCCTGATGGCCGGCTCGTGCGAGCGCAGGATATCCCGGATCATGTCCTGCTCGCTCCGGAGCGACTGGTACGCGTTATCCCCGTAGCGCTTGTCCCGCTGTACGCCATCCCGGCTCGCCTGCCCCAGGATCAGGCCGTCGGCCGCCCGCACGAAGCGGTAGGTATACTGGAGCCGCAGCTCTCGCTGGATGAAGTACGTCTTGACGACGCTCCCGGACGAGTTCTTCACGTCCTCGTAGCCGTCGACGTGCGACTCGCTCAGCTCGTTGATCTCTCCCTCGACGAAGACGTCGACGAACGCCGCGTACCCGCTCGAGCGGGCGAGCCGGGTGACCTCGGCCGCGCTCAGCGCCTTGAACGAGCCCGCGCCCATGAGGACCGAATTCATCGTCTGCGCGATCAGCCCGGCGGCCTGCTGCTCGAGGAAGCTGTCGTAGGAGTAGTAGCCCGAGGCGCGGTACAGCATCGCCTCGAGGCTAAAGGACGAGCCGTAGCCGCTAACGGCGAACGGCACGACGGCGATACGCTCGGCGCCGCGGAGGTCGAAGGCCGCCGGCTTGGTGATGCGGACCGGAATGGTCGTGGCGCAGCTCGCCGCGAGGGGGAGCAGGAGCAGCAAGGCCCAACGTCCGATGTTTTTCATGGTTTCCTATGTCTTTCTCCCGTCATGCGGCGGGAGGCGGAGTATATCATAGCGGATTATCAAAATATAGCGAAATAATCGTCGACGCCGATCGCCCCAGCCGTCAGCCTCGGCCGGCGCCGTTCCGCAGCGCCCGGACGGCCCTCGTCGTCCAGGTGCCGGGCCAGAGCCCCTCGAGGGCGAGCAGCGCGAGCGCCAGGCAGCCCTGGACCGCGCCGAGGCAGAAGAAGATCACGTGCAGCGCGTTAACGGCCTCGAGCATGACGCACTGGACGACGATCCAGCCGATCAGGACGCAGCCCATGGCGCCGCTCGAGTAACCGGCCCAGCGCCGCGACATCAAGGCGGGCGCGGCCGCGGCAAGGTTCCCGAGACCGATTAGCCCGAACAAGAGGATGCCCGGGATCAGGAAGGTATCGAACGGCGCGTTGACGAGCATATCGGTGGATATGCCCATCGGGCCGGTAGGCTCGAGCAGGGCCGACAGACCGCCGGCCATAGCGCCGAGGCCGATGAACAGGTGTAGGGCTATCAGTATCCTGCGAACGATACGCATGTGAGCCTCCGTGTCCGGACTATATGCGCCGGGGCAGCCGGGCCTCGGCGGGGGTTATCCGCGTGCCGTCGGGCATCACGCGGTCGGGACGGGCCGCGAACCCGCAGGACGAGTATAGCCGCGCGAGATAGGGCCGGTCCGCGTAGTAGTCGAGCCGGACGGCGTCCAGGCCGCGGGACTCGGCGAAGTCCAGTATCCAGCCCAGGGCCTCAGCGGCGTAGCCTTTTCCGGCGCCCGACCGGCGTACGACGAGCTTATGCACGTAGCACGCCTCGACGCCGTCGGAATCGTCCCAGGCTCCGTCGCGATCGACCAGCGCGAAGCCGCCCACCGCCTGGTCATCGTCCTTCATGAGGTAGCAGGCGGGGTTCCCGTAGCGCTCGACGAACGCGTCCCTCTCGAGGTACGCCGGGTCCCACATCGGGAGGCCCCGCTCCTCGAGCCAGGCCGCCCGCTCGCGGAGCATGGATAGGTACTCTTCGAGCCGGTCGTGTCCGAGCTCCTCGACGTCCAGCATCGCGTCTCCTTTTATGGTTCCTCGAACCTTGTGGAGGATTCCAGTCTACCGTCGGCGATAGTGGCAGGGCCCTACGGCCTACGCTCCATCGAGTAGCGAATTCCGACGTCTCACAAGCTTCGAGGAACTACGGTAAAATTAAGGCCGCCTCCGCGAGGGAGGCGGCCTAGGATCGTACTATCCGTGTTACTTCTTGATGTTGTAGAACGCCTTCATGCCGGGGTACTCGGCGATGCCCTCCATCGCGTCCTCGATGCGCATCAGCTGGTTGTACTTGGCGATGCGGTCGGTGCGCGACATCGAGCCGGTCTTGATCTGG
>QKAK01000055.1 GCA_003247225.1 Spirochaetota bacterium
GCGCCCGGCTACTCGCCCAGTATCGTCGCCAGGGAGTCTATCGTCTCCTTCTGGTCTATCGATCCGTCGAGGAAGAGCCTGAGCAGCTTCCAGGACGCGTTCTTGAACTCGCCGTACGCCGGGGCCGGCGGGATGGCTACGCCGGCGTCATAGCTGGCCCGCAGCGTCTCGAGGTAGGGGTCGCCCGCCGGGAGCAGGTCCCAGGCGTCGTCGTTAGCCGGCAGCTTGCCCTGGGGATAGCAGAACGAGGCCTGCACGGCGGCCGACGATAGGTACTGGACGAGGCGCCTGGCCAGCGCCGGGCTCCCGGCGGAGCGCGTGACCGCCCAGCCCTTGTAATCGAGCATCGGCGCGACGCGCTTGCCGCCTGGCGAGACGAGCGGGTACGGGGCGACGCCGAACGGCAACCCGAGCCGCTTGAATTCCGGCGCGCTGTAGGAGCCGGACAGTATGAACGCGGCCTTGCCCGAGGCGAAGTAGGCCATCATCGCGTCGCGCTCCATCGGCGCCATGAAGCCGCTCGCGACCGAGTCGCGCAGGAACCCGAGGGCCGCGGCGTACGCGGGATGCCGCACGTCCATCCGGCCGTCGGCGCCGACGACGCCGTCCTTGCCGAAGCCGACGACGAAGGGCAGGAACCAGTAGGCCGAGTACGCGTTCCAGGCGGCGCCGACTCGCGCGCCCGAGGCGGCGGCCGTACGGGCCATGTCGGCGAGGCACCAGTCGGCCGGCGGGGCGGACCTTACTAGCTCGGTGGAGTAGTAGACGAGCTGGGCGTCGCAGTAGAACGGAGAGGCCAGCAGGCGGCCGCCGAGCCTGAAGGCCCCCGAGCCCTTGCCCGAGGCCTCGGGCAGGCGCAGGCCGTCGATCGGCTGCAGGGCCCCGGCCGCGACGAGGTCCGGCAGGTAGTCGGACTGGACCATGGCCAGGTCGGGCATCCTGCCCCCGCCCCGGAGCACGGTGACGAGCTTGCTCTTGATGGACGGCACGTCGACGACCTTGGCGGCGACGCCCGCGCGCCGGGCCCACGCGGCGATCTCCGCCTTGAGCTCCGGTACGCCCTCCCACGAGACCCATACCTCGAGCGAGCCCTCCGGGCAGCGATCGCCGTACAGTCCCAGGCGGCTGACGCCGCGTATCCGCTCCGGCTTCCCCGGCGCGGCGCGGTCGAGCAGCAGGTCCCAGCCGCCGTCCGCGGCGACGAGCCTGATCCCGTAGAGCCGCTCGCCCAGGTCGTCGGCCTCGACGGATCCCGGGCCGGAACGGCCGTCGTACTCGAGCCGCCACGCCTCGAGCTGCGGCGGGAACAGCTCCCCGAGGCCGTAGCCGAGGGCGGCCGGCGCGGCCGCCGAGCCGGTCGGTACCGGCCGCGGGGCCGAGGCCGGGGCGGGCAGGGCCGCGCCGTTGAACGACAACGCCACCGTCCAGGCCGCGCCCGACGCCGGAGCCGCCGCGGCGGACGGCGCGGCGAAGGGCCCCGGCGCGGACGCGGGGCAGAGTACGCAGGCGTATATGAACGCCGCTATAGCGGATACGGTACGGCCCACCGGTCGTCCTCCTTTTCAAGCGCGGAAGGTCGGGGCGTTTCCGCCGCCGGCCCCATGGCCCGGCCGCCGTGGGCGGCGGACTCGCGGCCGCGCCGGTAGGCGAAGGGGCTCGAAGGAACGGTATCGGGCCATTCTCCGGGCCATTCCGGATATTGTCAAGGCGAGGCTCTCCGGCTTCGTTTGACAATTCCCCGGAACGCCCGTACACTGGCCCCATAATATAGCCTCTAGAAGGGGAGGGCCAATGGCCAAGGTAATCCTGAAGGACGTCACCAAGATCTACGACGGTGACGTGAAGGCGGTCGATTCCGCCAACATCGTGATCGAGGACAAGGAATTCGTCGTATTCGTCGGCCCGTCGGGCTGCGGCAAGTCGACGACGCTCCGCATGGTCGCCGGCCTGGAGGACATCTCCGGCGGCGAGATCAGCATCGACGGCCAGGTCGTCAACGACGTGCCGCCCAAGGACAGGAACATCGCGATGGTGTTCCAGAACTACGCGCTGTACCCGCATATGTCGGTCTACGACAACATGGCCTTCGGCCTCAAGATCCGCAAGCTGCCCAAGGCCGAGATCGACCAGCGCGTGCGCGAGGCGGCCAAGATCCTGGATATCGAGAAGTACCTCGACCGCAAGCCCAAGCAGCTGTCCGGCGGGCAGCGCCAGCGCGTCGCGGTCGGCCGCGCCATCGTGCGTAACCCGAAGGTCTTCCTGTTCGACGAGCCGCTGTCCAACCTGGACGCCAAGCTGCGCGTCCAGATGCGCGCCGAGATCATCGACCTGCACCAGCGCCTGCAGGCGACGATGATCTACGTGACCCACGACCAGGTCGAGGCCATGACGATGGGCGACAAGATCGTCGTGATGAAGGACGGCCTCGTGCAGCAGATAGGCTCCCCGCTCTATCTGTACAATCACCCGATCAACAAGTTCGTAGCCGGCTTCATCGGCTCGCCGCCGATGAATTTCGTCACGGTCAAGGTGCTCGAGGAGGGCGGCAAGCTCGTGCTCGACGAGGGCTCGAGCAGGATGACGCCGTCGGCCGAGCACGCCCCGTCGCTCAAGGCCTTCGTCGGCAAGGAGGTCGTGCTCGGCCTGCGCCCCGAGGACCTGCCCTACGACGAGACCGGCGCCGGCTTCAAGACGACGATCAGCGTCGTCGAGCCGCTCGGCGCCGAGATCCACCTCTGGGCCAAGACCAACTCCAGCCAGATCGTGTCCAAGGTGCCCCCGCACCATAGCTTCAAGATCGGCGAGACGGTCTGCTTCGCGCCGGTGATGGAGAAGGCCCGCTACTTCGACCCGGTCAGCGAGCGGTCGATACTGCCGGTGGCCGAGGTCGAGGGCCCGTCGTCGAACTGAGCCGCGCCCTAAGCCTTTTTCGACGGGCCGCCCTCAGGGGCGGCCCGTTCTTGTAACTGGAGAGCGGATTCTCTATAGTAGGTGCATGATGCGATCCGAGGTTGATTCGATAATCGGCCTGGTAGACAGGATAGACTCGATAGAGCGCGAGACGGAGGATATATACCTCCGCCTGGGCAAGGTATTCCACTCCATCAAGATGGCGGTGGACGCGAGCGCCTCCTCGGCCGAGCAGACCATCGCGGCCGTCCTGAGCCAGCATCGCGGCGGCCTGAGCGCCGACGCGGCCAAGCGCCGCTCCGAGGACTACATCGACGACGCCGCCCGCTATTTCAAGAAGACCTCCGACGTCGAGCGTACCTTCCTCGACAGCGTCGAGACCGGCATCCGGAGCCTTTCCGCCCTCGAGGAGATCATAGACCGCATACGCTCCGATTCCGAGGAGATGGAGCTGGTATCGCTCAACGCGATGACCGTGGCCCTCAAGTCCGGCGCGGCCGGCCGCGCGTTCTCGGTGATCACCGACGAGCTCAAGCGGCTGTCCGGCCGCACCATCCGCCACGCCGACAACCTGTCGATGGCCGGCTCCCTGCTCCTCGAGCGCCTCGACGCGCTCAAGCTGACCCTGGACGAGCTGTCCGCCGCCCAGTCGTCGTTCTTCGACGCCGCCAAGCGGGCGCTCGAGGACGGCTTCGTCGCGCTGGACCGCGAGGTGGACGACTCCGCGCGCGACCTCCGCGAGCTGGCCGAGTCGGCGTCGCGGGTGCGCTCCCCGATAGCCGACATCATGCAGGAGGTCCAGCTCCAGGACATCATCAGGCAGTCGCTCGACCACGTGCGGCTGTCCCTCAAGGCGGCCAGGCCCGAGGCCGGCCCCGCCCGGTCGGCCACGTCGGTGGCCGCCGCGCTCGCCTCCGCTGCGGTCGGCGGGCGCGCGGACGACGACATAAGCGCCGGGTTCTTCGAGGACATAAGCCCCGACGAGGAGCGGGCCTTCCTGGTCGAGATATCGCGGCTGTCGGCCTCGCTGCTCGACGACGTCAGCTCCCAGGTCCGGGCCAGCCTCGAGCGCTTCCGGGCGGGCATCTCCGGCGTCAACGACGTCGTCTCGTCGGTCGATTCGAGCCGCTCGGCTATCGTGGCGGGCAGGCGATCGATAGAGCGCGACGACTTCCGCGACCGGACGCGCGCCTACATGGCCGCCAAGGAGAAGGCCGTGCTCGAGGCCTCGGAGATAAGCGACTCGGTGCGCAAGCTCGACGAGCGGTTCAAGGAGATGGACGCGATCCTGGCCAGGTTCAAGAGCATCGTCACCGCCTCGAGGATAGAGACCGCGCGCAACAAGGCGCTGGCCATCGTCGCCAATACCGTGGGCGGCATGATGGACCTGACCGAGCGCCTGGCCTCCGACGTCTCCTCGGCCGGGACGGTCACGCGGTCGTTCGGCAAGACCTTCGGCGCCGGGATGGCGGATTACCTGTTCAACGCGTCCGAGGGCGTCGAGACGCTCAAGGAAGAGATAGCCAGCCTCGAGGACGAGGGTAACCGCATCGTCGAGTCGCGGCGGCGCCTCTGGGAAACCGAATCCGAATTCAAGCCGTTCTCCGACGATTTCATGCTGTCGATCGGCGAGGCCTCGGGCTCCGTCGAGCGCATCGACTCGCTCGCCGGCGAGCTCGAGGGCATGCGCGACGCCATCATCGCCCAGGTCGCCGAGGGGGACGGTCCGTCCGCCGAGCGGCCGTCGTCCGCGGGGGCGAGCATACACAGCGCCAGGCTCAAGTCGATCGTCGACCGCTTCACGATCTTCGCCCATAAGCAGACCGCGGCCCGAGTCACCAGGCTGGACGCGGGAGCCGATGAATCGAGCGCGGAATCCGGCGAGGTCACGCTGTTCTGATGCGCGCCCGTCTAGCCCGGAGGCCTCGTGTACGAGCATAAGCTGAGCCGTTTCGACCAGAGCGTCATCACCATACACCCGGGCGAGTACCACGTCTCGGGCGACGATATCATCATATCGACCGTGCTCGGCTCCTGCGTCTCCGTGGCGTTCTGGGATCGCCGCCTCCAGCAGGGCGGCATGAACCACTTCATGCTGCCGGGCGACGTCTCGGACGCCGACCTGGTGCGCAACCCGAACGCCAAGTACGGCATGTTCGCGATCGAGCTCCTATACAACGAGCTGATGAAGGCCGGCTCGATGAAGCGCGACCTCGTGGCCAAGGTGTTCGGCGGCGCGTCGGTGCTCAAGCTCGAGTCCGGGCCGACCAAGGTGCCCAAGGGCAACGTCGACTTCGCCCTCGCGTACCTGCACGCCGAGGGCATCCCTATCATCGCCAACGATACCGGCGGCATCCTGCCGCGCAAGCTCTTCTTCTTCGCCCAGACCGGCAAGGTGCTCCTCAAGCGCATCGCCGGCGCCACGGCCTCCGAGGTCGAGCGCGAGGAGGCGCTCTACCTGGACCGGATCAAGCGGGCGGAGAGCGGCAAGGTCACCCTGTTCTGATCCGGGCGTCGTTCGAGGCGCCGGCCCTACTCGGGACGACCCTCGACCACGAAGTCTCCCTGAGGCATGTACGCCCTCGAGCCGGGCGGCAGCGACGAGGTCAGCCACACGTTGCCGCCTATCACGCTGCCCGCGCCTATCGTGGTGTCTCCGCCGAGTATCGTCGCGCCCGAGTATACGGTCACGCCGTCGCCGATGGTCGGGTGCCGCTTCCGTCCGCTCTCGCCCTTGCGCACCGATAGCGCGCCGAGCGTGACGCCCTGGTATATCTTGACGTCGCGGCCGATCACGGTCGTCTCGCCTATCACGACGCCGGTGCCGTGGTCGATGAAGAATCGCTCGCCTATGCTCGCCCCCGGGTGGATGTCGATGCCGGTCTTGGCGTGCACGTACTCGCTCATCATCCGCGGCAGCAGCGGCAGGCGCCTCTCCCACAGCCAGTGGGCGAAGCGGTGCACGGTCAGCGCCTCGAGGCCGGGGTAGGCCAGTATGACCTCCTCCGCCGACGTCGCGGCCGGGTCGCCGTCGACCGCGGCCTCGACGTCGAGCATCAGGGTCCTCCGGATGCCCGGCAGCGCCTCCATCAGGTCCTGGGTCAGCTCCATCGCCTCGAGGTGGCAGGCCGCGGGGCAGCCCGACCGGCCGGCGGAGCGGTAACCGAACTCGAGGCTCTTGGCCGCCTCGTTGACCAGGGCCCTGGCGCAGCGCAGGGCCAGCTCGCCGATGACGAAGGGGGCGTTCACGTCGTCGATGCCGTCCTCCTGGCGGTAGCCGGGGAAGGCGAGGGTCTCGAGGTCGGCCACGATCGCGTGGACGGCCTCCTTGGACGGAAGGTTCTGGCCGCTCCGGTGGTTGATGCCGCCGGTCGAGCCGTACGACTCTATGAGCGCCTCGATGGCGCGGGATAGCGATTCCATGGCTAGTAACGTACTGCTTAGAGGGGCGTTCCGTGAAGGTAGGGGTCGACGATAGACCCTAAAAAAGCGGGTCCCCGCCGAGGGCGGGGACCCGCCGGCCTATCGGCCGGCTCCGGCTAGGCCTTGGCCGGCTCGTCGGCCACGTCGTCCGGCTCGCCCTTGCGCACCTTGGCCATCACGAAGAACGCCGCCACCTGCAGTACGCAGGCGAACGCGAAGATGCCCGTGTACTGGTACTCGGGCGCCGGCTTGAACAGCATCGTCAGGTCGATGATGAAGCCGGTGATGGGCGGCGCCAGGATGTTGGCCGTCTGCGAGAAGGTGTAGTACAGCCCGGTGAAGATGCCGATGTTGCCGAACGTCGACATCTGCCACAGCATCGGGAAGGAGTTCGTGATCACCGAGCCCCAGAACACGCCGTAGACGAGCATCAGGCCCATGAACAGGTAGAAGGCCGGCGCCCCGGTCAGCCCTATCGACGGGCCTATCAGGTTAAGCAGCGTGAAGAGGCCGGTCAGCGAGAACAGGCCGACCAGGCAGGCGCGTATCGTCGTCCTACGGCCGTACTTGTGGGCGACGTAGCCCATCGGCACCGCGGTCAGCGCGTAGGAGATGCCGGCTACTCCCTGGGGCAGGGCCATCTGGCCGGAGCTGGCGCCGAGCACGTCGCGCACGTAGAGGCCGAGGAACAGCACGACGCCGGCGTGGGCCGAGAACCACAGGAATAGGGATATCAGGATGTAGAGCGCGCTCTTGTCCTTCTGCGCGACGACCGCCTTGATCGAGGCGATCACCGGCACGTGCTCCTCCGTCGCCTCGCCGTCGTGGTTCCGCTCGCGCACGAACAGCGCCAGGACGACCACGGCCAGGATCACGAACAGGCCGGCCAGCGGGAACGGCAGCACGTCCTTGGTGCGGCCGATGACGGGCAGCACGACGTCGAGGTCCATCAGGCGGGCCAGCGCCAGCGTGCCGATGATCGTGCCTATGCCGCCCATCGTGTTGATCACGCCGTTCGCCTCGGAGCGGTACTCGCCGGGGATCGTATCGGGCATCAGCGCGACGACCGGGCCGCGCACGCTCGTCTTGAACAGGTTCAGGAGGAAGATCATCGTGATCAGCGCGCCGAGCGACACGCCGGCTGACCACGGTATCAGGCCGAAGAACACCGCCGAGGCCGGCAGCATCACGAGGATGAACGGCATGCGCCGGCCTATCCTGGTCCGCGTACGGTCGCTCCACACCGCGACGATCGGTATCAGGAACAGCTGCAGCACGTTGTCGAGCGTCATCACGGCGCCGACGAGGGTCTTGGACGAGATGTACCTGCCGAGGAAGGCCGGCAGGTAGGTGTCGTACAGCGGGTCCATCAGGCCCATCGTGAAGAACCCGAAGCCGATCAGGAAGGTCAGGCCCATGTAGTTCCTGAAGCCCTCTTTCTTTTCTTTCATACGTTCGCCTCTCCGGCCCCGTCGGGCCTTATATGAACTATGCTGGTGGCCCCGGCGCCGAAGCGGGCGTCCATGTACTCGGCGTACTCGGGGGCGCGGTCGATGGGCACGTAGGCCTGGATGGTGCCGGCGAAGCCGCCGCCGTGCACCCTGGCCGCGCCTTCCTTGCCGACGAAGGCGTTCGACAGCTCGATGGCCGCCGCCAGGGACTGGTCGCGCACCGCGCCGACCGGCGTCACGTTCTGCAGGAGCCTCCACGACGAGTCGCCGGATTTCCTGACGAGCTTCAGGTACTTCTTCATCTTGCCGGCCTCGAGGGCGGCCGCCATGTCGCCGGCGCGCTCGTTCTCGGCGACGAAGTGCATCGCTCGCAGCAGGGCGCGGTCGCCGAGGCGCTCGCGTATCTCGGCCGCCTTCCTGACTATCTTATCCATCGTCAGCCTGCGCAGGCTCGGCAGGCCGTACAGCTCGGCGACGGCGCGCATCTCGGTCGGTATGCTCGCGTAGTCGTCGGTCAGGTCGGCGTGGCTGCCCCCGGCGTTGACGATGGCGATCGCGTAGCCGGCCTTCTCGAAGTCGAAGGGCACGCCGGACCAGGTCGGCCGCCCGGGCACGCCGAAGTCTATCGCCGAGACGCCGCCGAGAGCGCAGGCCATCTGGTCCATCAGCCCGCAGGGCTTGCCGAAGTGCAGGTTCTCGGCCTCCTTGCCGGCCATCGCCAGTTCGACCGGCTCGAGGCGGTTGCCGTTGTACAGCGCGTTCTGGATCTGGCCGAACAGCAGCTCCACCGACGCCGAGCTCGACAGGCCCGAGCCGGCCGGCACCGACGAGCACATCCGCCCGGAGAAGCCGCCTATCGAGCCTCCGCGCCTCGCGATCGCGGCGGCGACGCCGCGTATCAGCGCCTCGGGCCTGCCGCGCTCGGCCGGCGCCGGCTCGAGCGAGCCCAGGTCCAGCTCGAACGGCGCGTCCCAGCCCTCGGAGCGCAGCTCGACGACGAGGTCGCGTCGCGGCGACACGCAGGCGAGCGAGTCGAGGTGGACCGACGCGCAGAGCACGCGGCCGTCGTTGTGGTCGGTATGGTTGCCGCCGAGCTCGGTGCGGCCCGGGCTCGACACGAAGGTCGCCTCGCGCGGGTCGAACAGCGCTAGCGTCGACTCGGCCAGCCGTTCCCATCGGTCCCGTTGCTCGGGGACCCTCGAGTCTCCGTACCACCTGGCCAGCAGTTCCCGGCCCTCGCGCGATCGCGGCAGCCGTAATAGCGAATCGGGGTCGTGCACGTTGTCTCCCTGGGCCGGCGCTGCGCGCCCGGCGCTACGATTTTCTGGGTAGAGGACAGCGCGATCACGATAGCACGGTTTCGCGCCTTGGAAAAGCGAAGGCCGCCCCTCGGGGCGGCCTCCTGCCGTAGCGGCCGACGGATCGGGCGCTAGGCCGACATTTCGTAGATATAGCCGGTGCGCATGCAGGTATCGAACAGCTCGCGGGTCATGAACTCCTCGCTGACGTCTTCCCAGTCGTCGCGATGCCTGACGATGCGTACCACGTAGCCGTCTTCGATCTCCCCGACGAGCTCGAGCACCGAAGGCGCGCGATCGGTGCTCTTTATGGCGAATGTCTTCATCTTCATCCTCCGATCGACGCTGTTGCGTCCCTGCCTATAATGTCGGCGCGCCGGGCGCGGCGGTTTACGTCAATTCGGCGCCCGGCGCTCTGGACTATCGGACCCCGAAGCGCTATAGTCGTACCATCCCGCGGGACGGGCTTCCACTCGTCGATTCGCAGCTCGCCGAAGATTCGCCCACGAGACCATTCGTTACACACAAGGACACCGATGCCTTCTCAAACCTTCTCCGATTTCGGTTTCTCGTCGCCCGTGCTCGAGGCGCTCGCCCGCAAGGGCTTCGAGGAGCCCACCCCGATCCAGGCGCTCGCCATCCCGGTACTGCTCTCGGGCTCGTCCCACCTCGTCGCCCGCGCCAGGACCGGCACCGGCAAGACCGCCGCGTTCGGCCTCCCGCTGGTCGAGCGCCTGTCGTCGCCCGCGCCTAAGGTCCGCGCCCTCGTCCTCGTGCCGACCCGCGAGCTGGCCGTCCAGGTGTCCGGCGAGATAGCCAGCTTCGCCCCGGGGCCGGCGCCGCGCATCGCCACGGTCTACGGCGGAGCGTCGATGGGCGAGCAGCTCAGGCGCCTGTCGCGCGGCGTCGACATCGTCGTCGGCACCCCCGGCCGCGTGCTCGACCATATCGACCGCAAGACCCTCGACCTGTCGGCGCTCGAGTGGCTCGTGCTCGACGAGGCCGACGAGATGCTGGACATGGGCTTCATCGAGGACATCGAGAAGGTGATGGACGCGTCCAACCCGGCGCGCCGCGTCGTGCTGTTCTCCGCGACGATGCCCCACCCGATAGTGCGCATCGTCCGCGACCGGCTCGGCTCCTTCGAGACGGTCGAGGACTCGACCAACCCGGTGCAGGCCGGCCTGACCGACCAGATCTGGCTCGAGGTCCGCTCCCGCGACAAGCTCGAGGCGCTGTGCCGCATCGTCGACGCCGAGGACGAGTTCTACGGCCTGGTGTTCTGCCATACCAAGATAGAGACCGATTCGGTAGCCCGCGCGCTGTCCGAGCGCGGCTACGCGGCCGAGGCCCTGCACGGCGACGTGTCGCAGGACATGCGCGAGCGCACCCTGGCCCGTTTCCGAGACAAGAAGACGCTGATCCTGGTCGCCACCGACGTGGCCGCTCGCGGCATCGACGTGGAGCGGCTGACCCACGTGGTCAACTTCAACCTGCCCTTCGACCCGGAGTCGTACACGCACCGCATCGGCCGCACCGGCCGCGCCGGCAACAAGGGCACGGCCATCACCTTCGTCACGCCGGAGGAGTACCGCCGCCTGTTCGCGCTGAGGCGCGCCTCGGGCGACGGCCTCCACAAGGGCAGCGTGCCCACCGTTAGCGACGTGATCGAGGCCAAGCGCTCGCGCATCCTGGCCAAGGCCGCCGGCGCCGCCCGCGAGACCCTCGGGCTCGAGCCGGCGAGCGGCGACGAGGCCGAGGCCGAGGACGCCGCCGCGGTCGATCCCGGCGTCGTCGGGGCCGCGGACGACCGGCCGGCCGAGGGGCCGGCGGGGCTCGAGCCGGCCGAGGCGACCGGCGACGAGATCGCCGCCGAAGAACCCGCCGAGCCCGTCGCCGCCAAGCCCAAGCGCAAGGCCAAGGCCAAGGCGGACCCCGCCGTCGCGTCGTTCTACGCGCTGGCCGACGAGCTGCTCGCGATGCTGCCGCCGAGGGAGGCGCTCGCCTCGCTCGCCGCGGCGGCCTACTCCGGCGACCTCGACCCGAGGCGCTACGGCGAGGTCCGCGACGTCTCTGTCGACTCGGCGGCTACCGCCCGCCTGTACGTCGGCATCGGCAAGCAGGACGGAGCCTGGCCCAAGGACGTCGCGGCCGTCGTCAAGCGCTTGACTGGATTGCCGGATCGATTGGTGGACGATATCGAGGTGCTCGAGCGCTTCTCGTTCGCGAGCGTGCCGTTCGAGGCCGCCGAGAAGGCTATAGCCGAGGCCAGGAAGCATCGCGGGGCGCCGCCGATCAGGATGGCCACGCCAAAGGGCGGGCCGGGCGGCCCGAGCGGCGGCAAGAGGGGCTACGGCCCGAGGCCCTCGTACGGCTCGAAGGGCGGCTACGACCGACCCAAGCCGTACAAGAAGCCCCGGCCGCGCGACTAGGGCGCGGCGCGGCTGCCGATAGCCCGTAGCCGGCTTAGGCCAGCGCCAGGGCCTTGTCCATCGTCGCCTGGAGCGTCCGCTTGATGAAGGCGCGCAGCTTGGCGCGCTTGTCGTCGTTGACGCTCGCCGGCTCGAACATGATCACCGATATCACGCCTACGCCCGGCGCCTCGTGACTGCCGATCACGACGCCGTTCAGGATGACCCGCACGCCCTTCAGGTTCAGCTGCATGTCCTTGAGCCGCGAGCCCTGCCGCGGCGAGGCGCCGCCGGTGAACGCGACCGACATGCCGACCGAGCTCAGGTCCTTGATCCAGCCGCGCAGCACGCCCTCGTCGGTCGGGCAGCTGAGCTCGGTCGAGTCCGGGGGGCAGGCCGCGCGCACGTAGCGCCTGCGGCCGCGCGCCTCGTTGGCCTCGAGCATGCGCAGCAGTATCTCGGTGGTCCTGGCCACGCCTATCTTGACGACGACGAAGCCGCACTCGACGCCGAGGTCCATCAGGTAATAGGATTTCTTGTCCTCGTCGTCGAGCATCGTGATGATGCCGAAGGCCGCGCCCTTGGAGGCCTCGTCGTCCTTGATCGACTTGATCCACGAGCGCCAGACGCCCTCGTCGTCGCCCTCGTCGATGTTGACGAAGGTCAGGCATTCCGGCTCCTTGCGCAGGAAGCGCGCGAGCTTGGCGTGGTCTCGGGTGGCGTAGACCTCGAACTCGGCCTCGGCCAGGGCGTTCGCCACGTCGCCGATCACCCCGGGCGGGTTCAGGAAGAAGACCTTCTTGCCGAACAGTTCCTTACGGTCCGGCGACGGCCTATCCGGCGACGGACCCGATTCGATTTCCATGCGTAGAAGAGTACCGCCGCGGAGCGGCGAGCGCAAGGGAGCGCGCTACGCCCCGCCGTCGACGCGGCGGTACGACGCCGTCTCCCGGGCCATCGCCACGTACTCGAGCCCGTTGCGGCGTATCCGCTCGAGCTCCTCGTCGCTTACCTCGCGGACGGCCTTGGCCGGGCTGCCCATGATCATCGAGCGGGGCGGGAAGGACTTGCCCTGGGTGACGAGGGAGCCGGCGGCGACTATGGAGCCGGGGCCTATCCTCGAGCCGTTGAGCAGCGTCGCGCCCATGCCGACGAGGCAGTCGTCGCCGACCTCGCAGCCGTGCAGGATCACGCCGTGCCCGACCGTCACGCGGTCGCCGACGACGCAGGGCGTCTCGCGGGCCACGTGCACGACCGCGCCGTCCTGGATGTTGGTGCCCGAGCCGATGCGGATCGGCGCCATGTCGGCCCTGACCGTCACGCCGAACCAGATGGAAGAGTCCTCGCCTATGGCCGCGTCGCCGGCCACCTCGGCGTTCCACGCCACGAAGGCTCCCCTCGCGACGCGCGGCTCGGCGTCCCCTATAGCGTGCAGCATCGTACCTCCGATCAGGCCGCCAGTATCGCCGCCGGGGGACGCCCTTGTCAAAACCCCCCCGTCCCGCGGCGATTTTATAGCGGATGGCATTCTTTTCCCCTTTGCATCGACGGATGATAGTCGATAAGGTATACTAGAGACATAAGGAGTAGCGATGGCCCCCGAGCTCGACGATGTCCACGAGATAATCCAAATCGATTCCGAGCTGAACAAGATCCGCGATTACGACATCCTGCTCGAGCGCGTGCTGCTCGAGGCCAGGCGCGTCGTCCACGCCGACGCGGGGTCCATCTACGTCAAGGAAGGCGACGTCATCTCCATCAAGTACGCCCATAACGACACCAAGCAGAAAAGCCTGCCGCCGGGCGAGAAGCAGGCCTACCCGCATTTCAGCATACCGATAGACGACAAGAGCATCTCCGGCTACGTCGCGATGACCGGCGAGCTCCTCAACATCCCCGACGTGTACAACCTGCCGCCCGGCCTGCCGTTCAGCTACGCCACCGCCTATGACGCCAAGGTCAACTACAAGACCACCTCGATGCTCACCGTGCCGCTCAAGAGCCAGAACAACGTGGTCCTAGGCGTCATCCAGATCATCAACGCGATGGACGACGACGGGAATGTCAAGGCGTTCTCCGAGCAGGACGAGACGCTCGTCACCCACTTCGCCGCGAACGCGACGGTCGCCCTGCAGCGCGCCTACATGACCCGCGCGATGATCATCCGGATGATACGCATGGCCGAGCTGCGCGACCCCAAGGAGACCGGCGCCCACGTCAACCGCGTCGCCGGCTACGCCGTCGAGATCTACGAGCGCTGGGCTTATAAGCACGGCGTCGACAAGGACCAGGTCGACAAGAACAAGGACCTCCTCAAGCTGGCCGCCATGCTCCACGACGTCGGTAAGGTGGCCATCAGCGACGTGATACTCAAGAAGCCGGCGCGCTTCACGCCGGAGGAATACGCCATCATGCAGACCCACACCTGCTCCGGCGCCCGCCTCTTCGACGACCCCCAGTCCGACTTCGACACGATAGCCGCCGAGGTCGCGCTGACCCACCACGAGAACTGGGACGGCTCGGGCTACCCCGGCTGGATCGACCCGGTGAGCGGCGAGACCCTCAAGGCCGACGCGGACGGCAAGCCCCTGCGGCGCAGGGGCGACGAGATACCGATCTGGGGCCGCATCGTCGCGATAGCGGACGTCTACGACGCCCTGATGTCCAGGCGCGTGTACAAGGAAGCCTGGACCGAGGACAACGTGCTCGCCGAGATACGCTCGTGCTCGGGCGGCAAGTTCGACCCCGAGCTCGTCGAGTCGTTCTTCGAGGTCCTCCCCCGCATCCACGACATCCGCGAGCGCCACCCGGACGAGGAATAGCGCCTCAGTAGAGGCGGCGCGCCTACCGGCGCGATCCTCCTGGCGGGCCCCCGTCCGGAGCGATTGACCTGCGGCGCGCCTCCTTATTACTATCGTCCCACTATGATCACACCCGACCAGCTTCGTTCCAAATATCTGGATTTCTTCAAGTCGAAGAACCACGCCGTCATCTCCGGCAAGTCGCTCATCCCCGAGAACGACCCGACCGTGCTGTTCACCACCGCCGGCATGCACCCCCTCGTGCCCTACCTCCTCGGCGAGCCGCATCCCGCCGGCGCCCGCCTGGTCGACTACCAGAAGTGCGTGCGCACCGGCGACATCGACGAGGTCGGCGACCCCGCCCACCTGACCTGCTTCGAGATGCTCGGCAACTGGTCGCTCGGCGACTACTTCAAGAAGGACTCGATCGCGTACTCCTGGGAGTTCCTGACCAGCCCCGACTGGCTCGCCCTCGACCCGGGCAAGCTGTCGGTCACCGTGTTCAAGGGCGACGACAACGCCCCCCGCGACGACGAGTCGGCCGGCTACTGGAAGGCCGTCGGCGTGGGCGAGGACCGCATCGCCTACCTGCCGGCCTCGGACAACTGGTGGGCGGCCGGCCCGACCGGCCCCTGCGGCCCCGACACCGAGATCTTCTACTGGGTAGGCGAGGGCGTTCCCCCGGCCGGCTCCAACAAGGGCACCGACCCCGCCAACTGGATGGAGATCTGGAACAACGTCTTCATGCAGTTCAACCGGATCGACGAGAAGACCCTCGTCAAGCTGCCCAAGCAGAACGTCGACACCGGCATGGGCCTCGAGCGCACCGTCTGCGTGCTCAACGGCAAGACCAGCGTCTACCAGACCGAGAGCTTCCAGCCGATCATCGCCGCCGTCGAGGCCGTCTCCGGCTACGCCTACGGGACCGACCCCGCCAAGGACCCGTCCGTCCGCATCATCGCCGACCACGTCCGCTCCGCGACGATGATCCTCGGCGACCCCAAGGGCGTCACCCCGTCCAACGTCGGCGCCGGCTACGTGCTCAGGCGCCTCATACGCCGCGCCGTCCGCCACGCCAGGAAGCTGGGCATCGAGGGCGGCTTCCTCGGCAAGCCCGCCGCCGTCGTCGTCGACCTGCTGTCCGGCGCCTACCCCGAGCTCGCCGAGAACCGCGCCAAGATCATCGACGAGCTCGCCCGCGAGGAGGCCAAGTTCCTCGAGACCCTGCAGAAGGGCGAGCACGAGTACGAGAAGATGCTCCCGAACCTGCTGCGCAACCCGCAGAAGGTCATGTCCGGCCGGCTCGCCTTCAAGCTGTACGACACCTACGGCTTCCCTATCGAGCTGACCCAGGAGCTCGCCGCCGAGAGCGGCATGACCGTCGACCTGGCGGAGTTCGACGCCGCCTTCAAGAAGCACCAGGACCTGTCCCGCGCCGGCGCCGAGCAGACCTTCAAGGGCGGCCTGGCCGACCAGTCCGAGCAGGCGACCAAGTACCACACCGCCACGCACCTCCTCCACAAGGCGCTCCGCATGGTCCTCGGCGACCACGTCGCCCAGAAGGGCTCGAACATCACCGCCGAGCGCCTGCGCTTCGACTTCTCCCATCCCGCCCCGATGACGCCTGACGAGGTGGCCCGGGTCCAGGCCATCGTCAACGAACAGATCGCCCGAGACCTGCCGGTCACCATGGAGATGATGAACCTCGACGACGCCAAGGCCTCCGGCGCGATGGCCCTGTTCGGCGAGAAGTACGAGTCCGTCGTCAAGGTCTACACCATCGGCGACTTCTCCAAGGAAGTCTGCGGCGGCCCCCACGTCGAGCGCATCGGCACGCTGGGCAAGTTCGTCATCCAGAAGGAGCAGAGCTCGTCCGCCGGCGTACGCCGGATACGAGCCGTCCTCGAGTAGCTTCACGACGCGCCGCCCCAGGCAGGATCGTGAATGTTTACAGGCCTCGTACAGCATCTCGGCAGGGCCTGTCCAGGAAGCGTGTCCCTCGCTACGCGAGGGCCGACGCTTTCTGGACACCCGCCTCCGCGTGCATGCGAGGCCTGGTTACGAGCAAGGTTTTCGGGGCGGCGCGTCGTGGCGTGCATCGGGTGGGTATCGGGCACCGGTAGTCGGCTCGGTTCGGGAGGCGCGTCGTGACGGTTTGCGGGGTGGGTATCAGGCACCGGTAGTCGGCTCGGTTCGGGCGGGGCGTCGTGACGGTTTGCGGGTAGTGTCCAGGAGCCGGTATTCGATTCGGTCGAAGCTAGTACTGCGCCCGATAGCCTTGTGCTATCATGTTTATCCTGTCGCCATTATTCGTACCACACCAGCCTCCCCATGCGTGCGAGGCCTGGGTACGAGCGAGGTTCTCGGGGCGGCGCGTCGTGGCCGACGGTAGCCTGGGATCTGTCGAAAGGAACGGAATGCTAGAGCTTCGACCCCATCATATTCTCGATATCGTACGAAACGTCGGCAACGGCCGAGCGATCGCGCCCCACGAGTACGGCCATAACCTCCATCTCGTCACTGAATCGATTGTTGCAAACGTTGACCAGCCCTGCGCGCTCGTCGGCCGGAACGACGATATATGCGGGCCGTGCGCGATGCTCTCCGCCGACCGCTCATGCCGCGACGTGCTGCGCCAGCTGGCCGAGCCCGTATCGAAGCAAGACTACAACGACGCGCTGGACCGGCGCATATTCTGTTACCTCTCGCTCGAGCCAGGCGCGGTGCTATCCGTCAGGGCGTTCCTGGAACTCGCGCGCGCGGATATCGACGGGATCGTCAGGATATGCACGCACCCGAAAGAGGACCCCGAGTCGAGGAAGCGCGGCCTGATCCTCGGGATGGCGAAGCTCGGGATATTGGCCTCCGACGCGCCGCCCTGAGGCTCGGGATTATATACAGGCCTCGTATAGCAGCTCGGAGAGTCCTGCCCAAGAGGCGGGACCCTCGCTCACGCGAGGGCCGCCGTCTCTTGGGCACCCTCCTCCCTGATATTGCGAGGCCTGGTTACGAGCGAGATTTTCGGGGCGGCGCGTCGTGCCGTGCATGGGGTGGCTATCAGGTACCTGGATTACGTCCGGTGGGGCGGTGCGTCGTGCCGTGCATTGGGTGGGTAACGGGCGCCGGTAATCGGCTCGGTTCGGGCGGCGCGTCGTGCCGGGTAACAGGTAGGGTATCGGTAGCCTATTACGAGTTCGGTCGAACCGTTCAAGCAAATCGCTTGCCCCGTCTTATCTTGTTGATCCTGTCCCAATTATCTTCAACGAGCTTCAGTCTGAACGGGGCGGAGCGTCGTGGCGATTCCCGGGCCTATACCCTTCATCCCTTATCCTGGTCATCTTGAGACATCTTGAACATCATGTTCCGCCTTCAGTCGTACAAGCCTCTTCCTTCGCGCCTCCGCGCCTCCATGCGGGGCTAGTACTACGATTACTCCCGTAGCTTGCTCGAGTGGGCGACGTTCAGCCGCCCGGCCTCGGAGACCCGGTCGGTCGCGGCCCGTATCTCGGAGACGGCCTTCTCGAGACCGGCGATACGCTCGTTTAGCCCCGTCGTGAACGCGGAGAGATGGGAGAGGCCGGCCCGCTGGGTATCCACCTGCGCCACCACGTCGCGTACCATCTCCCCCGACGCCTGCGTACCGGCGACCATCTGCTCGACCGCCCGCATCACCTCGCCGGTCCCCAGG
>QKAK01000202.1 GCA_003247225.1 Spirochaetota bacterium
GCGAAGGTGCCGAGCAGTATCCGGAGCCGCACCTCGTCGCCGAAGCCCGCCGCGCGGGCCCCCTCGACGAGGGCCTCGGGGTTCGACGCGCCCGCCGGCCGCCGGCCGTAGCGGACGCCGTCGAAGCGCGCCAGGTTGGCGCTCGCCTCGGCCAGGGCTATCGTGTAGTACGCGGCCGACGCGTACGCGAGGCTCGGCAGTTCCAGCTCCTCGAGCCGGTACCCGAGCGAGCGCATCCGCTCCTTCGCCTCCTCGAAGGCGGCCGCCACCTCGGGCTCGAGCAGCGGCGTCCCGTCGCCGGGAGCCCCGTCGCCGGAGGCCCCGCCGCCCGGCGAGCCGGCCAGCGCCCTGGCGGCCGCCTCGGGCGACAGCACCCCGATGGTCCGCGCGCCGGTCCGCCCGCCGCCTCGGTCCCCGACGGCCCGCGCCCCGGGGACGCCGTCCGGCCGGTCCCGGCTCGTCTGGTCGAGCGGGTCCGCCCCCCGCATCGCCTCGAAGACGTCGCGCGCCCTAGCGGCCGAGTCGGCTATGACGCCTATCGTCTCCAGGCTCGACGCGTACGCGACCAGCCCGAAGCGCGACACCGCCCCGTTCGTCGGCTTGAGCCCGACGACGCCGCAGAAGCTGGCCGGCTGCCGTACCGAGCCGCCCGTGTCCGACCCGAGCGCGAAGGGGACCAGGCCGGCCGCCACCGCCGCGGCCGAGCCCCCGGACGACCCGCCGGCGACCCGCGAGAGGTCCCAGGGGTTGTTCGTCCTGCCGTAGGCCGAGGTATCGGTGGACGAGCCCATGCCGAACTCGTCCATGTTCGTCTTGCCGACCGGGACGGCGCCCGCGGCGACGAGCCGGGCGACGGCCGTGGCGGTGTACGGCGACACGAAGCCGTCGAGCGCCCTCGAGCCGCAGGACAGCCGCATCCCCGCCACCGCGACGTTGTCCTTCACGCCGAAGGGCAGCCCGGCTAGCGGGCCCCCGCCCGACGCGCCCGCCGAGCCGCGCGAACGCGCCGCCTTCGAGGCGGCCTCCTCGTCGATCTCGAGGAACGATCCTATCCTGGCCTCCCAGGCGCGAAGATACGCCGAGAAGCCGTCCTTGCAGACGGTTCGAGTCATGAGCGGAGCCTCCTATGGGAGCTTACAGAACGTTGGGAAGGACGAAGAAACCGTTCTCGCTCTCGGGGGCCCTGTTCATGAGCTCGGAGGCGAGATTATTCAGCGGATTCGGATTATGGCGGGCGTTATTCTGATTACTATTCGCGGGGCGGTCGTGGCGCATGGCACCGGGCAGGCGGAGGCCGGAGGTCCCGGTCCCGAGGTCGCGGATCGGGGCGCCGAAGGCCGCCTCGTCCCCTTCCGCCGCGGCCATGGCGGCGAAGTGCTCGAGCATCCGCTCGAAGGCCGGCAGCGCGGCGTCCGCCTCGTCGTCGCCGAGCGGCAGGCGGGCCAGGCGCGCGGTGGCCTGTAGTTCTTCTCGTGTCATGGCGTATCTTCGCATAGAGACAACATCGCGGTCAAGGCCGCCGTCCGCCGGGACTTTCCGGGAGAGAAGGGGCTCCCCTTCCCTCCCGGCCCCTTCCATCCCCGAAACCGGCCCGGCCCCGGGCTACCACCTGCCGAGGGCCGCCTGAGCGGCGAGCGAGGAGCACGCGACGGCGGCCCAGCAGGCCAGGCCGAGCGCTAGCGGCCTCCAGCCGGCCGCCTTGAACATGGCCGGCTTGACGCCGAGGCCGACTCCGGCCATAGCCACGAGGACGAGGGCCTTGCCGGCCGACGCCAGGGCCTTCGCCGCGCCGGCCGGTACTATTCCGGTCGTGCCGAGCATCGACGCCGCGACGAAACCGACGACGAACCACGGGAAGGCCGCGGCGCCTCGTCCGAGCGATGATCCGGAGCGAGGCTCCTCGCCGGCCGCCCGTGGACGCCGCGCGAGCCAGGCCGTCCGGGCCGAGAGCGCCAGCACGACCGGCACGATGAACAGCGTGCGCGTCAGCTTGACGACGGTCGCCGCCTCGAGCGCCTCGGGCCCGAACGCTATCCCGACGGCGACGACCGACGAGGTATCGTTGACCGCGGTGCCGGCCCAGACGCCGAAGCCCTCGGGGCTCAGGCCCAGTAAGCGACCGAGGTACGGGAAGATCAGCACGGCGGCCACGTTGAAGGCGAAGATGGTCGATATGGCGTAGGCCGTCTCGTCGTCGTCCGCGTCCATCGCGGGCGCGGCCGCCGCTATCGCCGAGGCTCCGCAGATGGCCGTGCCTATCGCTATCAGCCCGACGGCCTTGCCCCGGACGCGCAGAGCCCGGGACGCCAGGAAGGCTATCGCGAACGAGGCGCAGAGCGTCGTCAGCATGACGACGATCGACGACGAGCCTATGCGCAGGGCCTGCCCGAAGTCCATACCGAAGCCGAGCAGCACGACGGCCGCCTGCAGTACCTTCTTCGAAGCCGTCTTCTGGCCGGGATCGAAGCGGGCCGGCCTCGGCGCCAGCCCGACCAGGATGCCGAGGACCAGCGCGAACACCGGCCCCCCGATGATCGGCGCGGCCCTGCCGGCGGCGTACGCGACCGCCGCCACGGCGCCGGCCAGCGCGAGCCCCGGAACGTGCGCTAGGAATCGTCGTGCTTTCATACGGCGAGTGTATCGATTCGCGAAGAATAATAAAAATACTATTATATTATTAACTTCATAAGTATATACTTATGTTTATGACACTACGGCACTTCGAGGTATTCATAGCCGTTTACGACGGCGGCGGCATGAGCGCCGCCGCGAGGGCGCTCAACGTGGCCCAGCCGGCCATCAGCCAGACGATAAAGGAGCTAGAGAACGGCTACGGCGTGCTGCTATTCGAGCGCCTATCCAAGCGCCTACGGCCTACGGCCGCCGCCGACCTCCTCGCGCGGCGAGCGCGTCACCTGATCGGGCAGTATCGCGAGATGGAGCGCGGCCTGTTGGCCAGCCGCGAACGGCCGCTCCTACGGGTCGGGGCCAGCGCGACCGTCGGGACCTACTTCCTGCCCGGCATAGTCGCCTCGTTCGCGATCAAGCGGCCGGACGTGCGCGTCGTCGCGACGATAGGCAACACGGCCGCGATCGAGGCGCTCATACTGCGCGACGAGCTCGACGTCGGCATCGTCGAGGGCGAGGTGAGCGCTCCCGGGCTATCGACCCTGACGATAGCCGAGGACGAGCTGGTCATCGTATGCGGCCCGGGCGACCCCCTCGCCGGCAGGCGTAGCGTCGGGCCGCGTGAGCTGCGCGGCCGGGCCTTCGCGGTCAGGGAGCGGGGCTCGGGCACGCGCGATCTCTTCGAGTCGGCGATGGCCAGGGAGGGCGTCCCGTGGGACGAGGCCTGGACGAGCGCCGACTCGGAATCGATACTGGGAGCCGCCGCGGCCGGCATAGCCCTCGCCGCCGTGCCGCGGCGAGCCGCGGAGCTGCGCCGAGGATCGGTCGTCGCGATGGAAGCGCCGTTCCTCAGGCTGAGGCGATCGTTCAGGATCGTGTCGCACAAGGATAAATTCGAGAGCGAGGCCCTGTTCGCGTTCAGGCGCGCCTGCTGGCCCTAGGCCGGGCGTCGTCTTCCACTTGTCGGCGTCCTCTGCTACTATCCGCCCATGAGCGACCATTCGGTTTACCAGTCACCGTTCAGCTGGCGCTACGGCAGCCAGGCCATGCGAGAGCTGTGGAGCGACGAGCGGAAGCGCCGCCTCTGGCGCTCGATCTGGGTCAGCCTGGCCCGGGTCGAGTCGGAGTACGGGCTCGTCACGACGGCCCAGGTCGACGAGCTGGCCGCCAACGCCGACAAGCTCGACGTCGCCCGGTCGCTCGAGATCGAGGCGGACATACGGCACGACCTGATGGCCGAGGTCAGGGCCTTCGCCGAGAAGTGCCCGACCGCGGGCGGCGTCATCCACCTCGGGGCGACCAGCATGGACGTCGAGGACAACGCCGACGCGATCCGCCTCCGCGACGCGCTCGGCTTGGTCGTCGCCTCGCTCGACCGCCTGCTCGCCGCGCTGGCCGACAGGATCGACCAGTACGCCGGGCTGCCGGTGATGGCCTTCACCCACATCCAGCCGGCCGAGCCGACCACGCTCGGCTACCGGCTGGCGGTCTGGGCGCAGGACCTGCTCGACGACAGGATGCGGATCGCCCGCGAGCGGGACGCGATCCGCGGCAAGGGCTTCAAGGGCGCGGTCGGCACCTCCGCCTCGTACGCCGAGCTGGTCGGCCCCGAGAACGTCGGCCGCTTCGAGGAGCGGCTGTCCGAGGAGCTCGGGCTGGGTTTCTACCCGATAGCCACCCAGACCTACACGCGCAAGCAGGACTACGCGGTCGTCTCGACTCTCGCCGGCCTCGGCGCGTCGCTCCATAAATTCGCGCTCGACCTGCGGGTGCTCCAGTCGCCGCCTATCGGCGAGCTGTCCGAGCCCTTCGGCAAGCGCCAGGTCGGCTCGTCGGCGATGCCGTTCAAGCGCAACCCGATCAACGCCGAGAAGATAGACTCGCTGGCCCGGACCCTGTCGGTGATGCCGCAGGTAGCCTGGCAGAACGCCGCCCAGTCGATACTCGAGCGTACCCTCGACGACTCGGCCAACCGCCGCTCGATGCTGCCCGAGGCCTTCCTGGCCTGCGACGAGATACTGGCGACCGCGACGAGGATCGTGACGGGCCTCGTCGTCTCCGAGGAGGCGATAGGGCGGACGATGGCCGCCTACGGCCCCTTCGCCGCCACCGAGCGCGTGCTGATGGCGATGGGCAAGGCCGGCGCCGACCGCCAGGAAGGCCACGAGCGGCTCCGCAGGCACGCGCTCGACGCCTGGGCCGCCCTCCGCTCCGGCGCCCCGAACGACCTCGCCGAGCGCGTCGCCTCCGACCCCTGGTTCTCCGGGACGCTCGGCCGCGACGG
>QKAK01000151.1 GCA_003247225.1 Spirochaetota bacterium
GATCGGGGGAGAATATGAATCGGCCCGACGACTTCGTCTCGATCAACCTCCACCTGACCGAGCGCTGCGACATGAGCTGCCGGGCGTGCTTCGCACATTACGGGCGCGGCGCGGAGCTGGGCGCGGACGATTGGCATAGGTGCCTGTCCGTCATCGACGAGGAGACGGCCGCGATCAGCAGGCGGAAGGTGAACTTCGTGGGCGGCGAACCCACGCTGTTCCTGTTCCTGGGCGACTTGATCGCCGACGCGAAGGGGCGGGGTTTCACGACGGGGATAGTCACGAACGGTAGGACGATAGACGAGCGCTTCCTCGACGAGAACGCCGGCGCGCTAGACGTGATCGGCGTCTCCGTCGACTCGGCCAGCGTCGAGACCAACAGGCTCCTGGGCCGATCCGTCCGCGGCGAGGCATGGGGCGGCGGGGACTACTCGAGGCTCTCGCGGGCGATACACTCTCGCGGTTATTTCCTCAAGTTAAATACCGTCGTGAGTTCCCTGAATTGCCAAGAGGACTTCTCTCGCTTCATAGCCGACGCGGCGCCTGACAAATGGAAGGTGATGCAGTGCCTCGTCGTACAAGGGCAGAACGACCGAGCCGCGGCGATCGCCACGAGCGACGACGAGTTCAGGGGCTTCGTCTCCCGCCACTCTAGCGTCACCTGTATGAGCGTGGAGACCGCCGAGAGCATGCGGGGGTCGTACGTCATGATAGACCCGCGCGGTCGGCCCTACGGGAACGCCGGGGGGAAGGTGGCCTACGGCGAGCCGGTCTGGGAGGCCGGCCTCCTCTTCCAGCTCGACGGGCTCGGCTACTCTGACCGAAAGGCGAGGGAGAGAGGTGCCGACCGATTCTAGGCTTTTGAGATAATGCTCACGCCGGTTCCCTCATGCGTGTTATAATGGGGAGCCGGCGCGGGCCCGCTTCTGGGCGCGCTCGAATATCAGAAAAGGATTATGCATGAACGGGAACGTCGACGTCTTCCGGTTCCATCGGGCCGCGATGGACAGTTACCGAGCATTCGCCGAGAGCTTCATCGATATAGACGATCCACAGATAGAGCGGGAGCTTCTCAAGGAGGGGAGGCTCAAGACGATGTGGCCCGATCCGCTCATTCAGTTCAATCCCGCCTACCAAGAGGGTGAAAGCGCTGAAGGGCTCGTAGCGGAGGGCGTCCTGACTCCGAGGATGGCTTCCGTCTTCAATGGCTTCCGGCTCTATAAGCATCAGGAAGAGGCGCTACGGCTCGGCTGCGCGGGCAAGGGCTTCATCGTCACGTCCGGTACCGGCTCGGGCAAGTCGTTGACGTTCCTCGGCGCCATGTTCAACGAGGCGCTCAAGAATCCCGGGCCGGGCGTAGTCGGCCTTATCGTGTACCCGATGAACGCGCTCATCAATTCTCAGAGCGGCGAGATACGGAAGCACGCGGAACGGTACGCCAAGTCCGCCGGCTCCGCGTTCCCCGTGAGCTTCGGCCAATACACCGGGCAGGAAGACGAGGACCGCCGCGACGAGATGCGCCGCGATCCGCCCCATATTCTCCTGACCAACTATATGATGCTGGAGCTGATGCTCACGCGCAGGCGCGACCAGCCCGTACGCGACGCCATCTTCAAGAATCTCAGGTACATGGCGTTCGACGAGCTGCATACGTTCAGGGGTAGGCAAGGCGCCGACGTGGCGATGCTCATCCGTCGCATCAAAGCCGAGTGCGAGCATCCGGTCGTCTGCCTCGGTACGTCGGCTACCATGGCGGGCGGGGCGGACGCGAAAGAGCGCAAGGATAAGGTCGCGGCCGTGGCCACGACTTTCTTCGGCAGCTCGTTCGCGCCGGATCAGGTCGTAGAAGAATCGCTCAAGGCCGTATCTGGCGACTCGGGGATCCCGGGTAGGGACGATCTGGTCGCGGGCGTCATGGAACCTCTGTCCGTAGACTCGGAACCCGAACTGATACGGCTCCCCCTATTCCGCTGGCTAGAGAGGGAAATAGCGCTGCGCATGGACGGCGACACGTTCCAGCGCGGCCTGGCCATGACCATGGACGAGATCGCGACGCGGCTAGCCGAGGTTACCGGCCTGGATACGCCGGTTTGTGCCAAAGCGCTCGCCGATCTGTTCTCCGCCATAAGCGCCGTAAACGAGCGGATAGCCCGCGAGAACGCGCGGCTGGGTAGCCGTAAGCCGTTCATCCTTCCATTCAAGCTTCACCAGTTCATAGCGCAATCGGCCTCCGTGGCGGTGTCGCTGCACCGAGGCGACGAGCGGGTCGTGGATTTCGACGGGCTACCGAGTAAGACTATAGGCGACGTCGCGTATCCCTTGTTCCCTATCGTGTTCAATCGCAATTCCGGCAAGCCTTTCCTGTGCGTCAGGAAGAATAGCGCCGCGCGATGCCTCGAGCCGCGAGAGTTCAACGACGACGCGATAGCCGACGAGGACGCTAACGACCTGGAGTGCGGCTACATCCTGCCCGACGAGAACGCGTGGAATCCCGACGACGATATGGCCAACATACCGCAGGACTACGTCAAAGAGGTCGGAGGAAAGCTCGAGATCAAGAAAGAGTACCGCAGTCGATTCCCCTCGCGCATATCGTATACGACGCTGGGTCAGTATGAGGAAGGGCATGGATCGATACTCGCGGGCGGCATGAACGGATGGTACCTTCCTAAAGGATTCCTATACGATCCGACGAGCGGGGACCTCTACCATCATCAGACGAGCGAGTACACCAAGCTGTCCAGGCTGGGCCTGGAAGGAAGGTCCACGACGACCACGGTGCTATCGCTCGGCATCCTCGAGGCCATGGCCGACATGGGATACCCTGACCAGGATACCAAAGTGCTCAGCTTCTCGGATAACCGTCAGGATTCGTCCCTGCAATCCGGCCACTTCAACGACTTCGTGGCTACGGTACGGCTCCGCTGCGCCCTTATACGGGCGCTCAAGAAACAAGGGGCTATCGATTTCGGCGAGCTCGAGAACGCCGTGTTCGAGCAGCTGGGACTATCGATCCGCGAGTACGCGAATATCACCGCGGACAGCGACGTCATGGAGAGCCGGATACGGACCATCCAGGACGCCATGAAGAGCCTGCTCAAGTACAGGCTGGCCGAGGACCTGGGCAACTCGTGGCGGGTCAACCTACCCAGCCTCGAGGCCTGCGGCCTACTTCGCATCGAGTACAAGGACTGGGAAGCGAACCTGGCCGACGCCCGCTGGGATCCGTTCAAGCGCCGGTGCGCGGAGGCAGGCGCGAATTTCGAGATGATCGCCTATCGCATCCTCGATACCTTCCGCAAGCTCGTCGCGATAGACGATCCCAGCTACTTCACCGACGACGCCATCCGGAAGAACATGGAGAGCTTCGCCCGCGAGCTCAATAAGGACTGGCGCCCCGAGGAGCGGGAGATCAAGCTGCCGAACTGGCTCATGACCAAGCGCGCGACCCTGCCGTACGGCCTGGGGTATACCCAGTCGATAGGGCCCACGAGCAGGCTCGGCTTCTACATCCGGCGCGAGCTGGGCCGGAACGACGCAGACGGCAGGATGAAGGCCGAGGCCTATCGAGACTTCATCGACGGCGTCCTCTCCGCCATGGACGGCAACTGGCTCGTCAGCATGAACGTGCCCAAGACCGACGGCGAGCGCGCCTACCGGCTCAGGGCGAACCAGATAGTCTGGCGGTCCGGGGACGGATCCGTCCCGCTCGATCCCGTCTTCAGGCCGGGAACGCGGATGGAGGCTCGGAGGCCCAACGAGTTCTTCAAGACCCTATACGAGAACGCCCGATACGGCGGACGCATAGTCTCCAAGGAGCATACGGGGCAGATAGACAAGGACCAGCGCAAGGCCTTGGAGGAAAGCTTCCGCAAAGGAGAGCTCGCCGCGCTCTTCTGCTCCCCGACCATGGAGCTCGGCATAGACATAGCCGACCTGTCCGTGGTGCATATGAGGAACGTACCGCCGAACCCGGCCAACTACGCCCAGCGCTCCGGACGAGCGGGGCGAAGCGGGCAGCCGGCACTCGTATTCACGAGCTGCAGCCGCCAGTCGGCGCACGACACGCACTTCTTCGAGGACCGCAACGGCATGGTCTCGGGCCAGGTAACCGCGCCGCGACTGGACCTGTTCAACGAAGACCTCCTCCGTAGCCATTTCAACGCCCTCTATATTTCCACCGCCCAGATACAAGGCATCGAGGACGGGCATCTCGACAGCGTCATCGACGCGACGGACGCGAACCTGGCCCTGCGGCGGGAGACCAAGGCCTCGTTCGCCAACGACGCGGTCTACCTGGACAGGGTCGTGGAAAAATGGAGACGAGTCGTCGAGGACATGGAAGACCGACTCAAGGCGCGCGGATGGTATACCGACGATTGGCCGCGTACGGTCTATCGGGGGACGGGCGCGCGATTCGACGGGGCTATGGACCGCTGGCGCAACCTATATAAGCAGCAGAAGGCGCAGGTGGACGCGGCAAGGCGCGTCATAGATAACGCGAGCATCAAGCCGTCGAGCCAGGCGTACAAGGAGGCCAAGCGCAACGAGGCGCTGGCGCTCCGGCTACGGAGCCTGCTCCTCAACCAGGTGACGGGAGGGGAGTCCATATCGGAATTCTACAGTTTCCGCTACCTGGCCAGCGAAGGCTTCCTGCCCGGCTACAACTTCACGAGGCTTCCCATACGCCTGCTCCTCGACGGCGCCAACGGGGCCGAGTCCATAAGCCGCGACCGGGTGATGGCCATACGGGAGATGGGGCCGGAGAACCTCATCTACCATAGCGGCTCCAAGTACAAGGTCGCGCGGGCCCAGATCCAGGAGACGGTGGATAGCTTCGACGAGGCCACGGTATGCGCCGAGTCGGGCTACATCCTCATGAACGCCGATAGGGAGCGTAACACCGACCCATGGACGGGCGCCTCGCTCGACTCCCATGCGCGCACGATCGCGGGACTCCTGTCACTGCCCGACGGCATAGCCGAGAAGACCCAGCATATCACCTGCGAGGAAGAAGAGCGCCAGCGCATGGGTTACCAGGTGGACACCTATTTCCGCTACGACGGCGACCTGTCCGCGTTAGACGAACTGCGCCTGATGGGCGGCGCCGACCTCCTGCTCCGCATGCGCTATATCCCGTCGGCCGAGCTCGTGTACGTCAATTCCAAATGGCGCGTCAACAAGGACGAGGGCTTCGTGCTCAACCGCGTCTCCGGCCACTGGAAGGGCCACGGCTTCAGGCAACGTCTGATCGACAGCAAGGAGAAGGGCAGCGCGATGAAGCCCGACGATCTCAAGGTCGTCAAGCTGTATACCACCGACACGGCCGACGCCCTCTACATAGAGCCGCTCAAGGTGCTGGAACTGGATTACGCGGGCAGGGTGACGCTGCAATACGCCCTCAAGACGGCCGTGGAGCGCGTCTTCCAGGTGGAAGGCTCGGAGATGGGCGTGACGCCCATCGGCGACCCGGACTCGCCCAACCTGCTGCTCTACGAGGCGGCCGAGGGCAGCCTAGGCGCAATGGCGGCCATGGTCCGCGAGAGCGAGACCTGGAAGCGCGTGATGGAAGAAGCCTGGAAGCTCTGCCGCTATGACGAGGACGAGTACAAGGAACGGGCCAGCTATAAGGATCTCCTGAGCTATTACAACCAGCCGGACCATCCGGTGATAGACCGCTTCCTCATCAAGTCCACCCTCGAACGGCTCCTTGCCGCGCGCGTAGAGGTGGGAGCCTCGAGCGCGGGCAACTACGAGGAACACTTCGAACGCTTGATAGCCAGCTACGACGCGTCGAGCTCGACGGAGCGGCGCTTCCTCGACTACCTGCACGAACGCGGCCTACGGTTACCTGACGAGGCGCAGAAACGGGTGGAGGGCCTCTACTGCCAGCCGGACTTCTACTACGCGCCCGGCTCCGGGCGCAACGCGCTCCCCGTGCACGTGTTCTGCGACGGAACGCCGCACGACAAGGACGACGTGCGCGAACGCGACATGCGGCAACGTGAAGCCATACGAGATATCGGCCACGATTACATCGTGTACTATTACAAGGATTCCCTGGACGAGCTCGCGGCCACTCGGCCCGACGTCTTCCGCAAGGTACGGTAAAATGGAATACAAAACGGGAACCCTGGTCCATGCCCGAGGAAGGGACTGGGTCGTGCTTCCGTCGGAACGGAACGACCTCCTCCGCATTAAGCCGCTGGACGGCCGGGACGACGACGTGACAGGCATCTTCCTGCCCCTGACCGAGGCGGGCGATATCCGACCTTCCCAGTTCAACCCGCCCGCGGCCAAGGACCTCGGTAGCGTTCGCGCGGCCCGCCTCCTCTTCGACGCGTCGCGGCTGTCGCTGCGCTCGGCGGCCGGCCCCTTCCGTTGCGCCGCCAAGCTGGGCTTCAGGCCGCGCAGCTACCAGATGGTGCCGCTCATCATGGCCCTCAGGCAGAAGGAGGCCGTACGCCTCCTCATAGCGGACGACGTAGGCGTGGGCAAGACCATAGAGGCGATACTGATAGCCAAGGAGCTCCTCGAACGGCGGGAGATACGCCGCTTCGCCGTGATATGCCCGCCCCAGCTCTGCGACCAATGGCAGGCCGAGCTCAAGGAAAAGTTCCAGATAGACGCCGTGGTCATACGCACCGGCACCCAGGCTACGCTCGACCGCCAGGTGCCCGGCGATACGAGCGTGTACCAGTATTATCCCTACCAGGTCATCAGCATCGACTACATCAAGGCGGATAAGCGCTACGCCGTGTTCGCGTCCCAGGCGCCCGAGCTCGTCATCGTGGACGAAGCCCACTCGGCGGCCTGTCCCGAGGGCGCTCATACGAACCAGCAGCTGCGCTACCGGCTCGTAAGCGAACTGGCGAAGAAGCCGGGGCAGCACCTCGTGCTCGTTACCGCCACGCCGCATTCCGGCAAGGAACGGGAATTCCGCTCGCTGCTCGGCCTCCTGAGGCCCGAGTTCGCCGAGGGCGACTGGGGCGAGGACGCCAAGCCCTTCCGCGCCGAGCTGGCCAGGCACTTCGTTCAGAGGAAACGCGAGAATATAGCTAGTTGGAGAAAAGGGGAGTATACGCCCTTCCCCAAGCGTACCGCCATTGACTTCCCGTACGAGCTGTCGCCCGCCTATCAGGCTTTGTACGACGAACTCCTCATACAGACATCGGCGATGATGGCGAGGGCGACGGGCAGCGAGAACCAGAGGCGCTTCCGATACTGGTCGGCCCTGGCCCTGCTCCGGGGCGTTATGTCCAGCCCGGAGGCCGGCGCCCGCATGCTGGAGGCCAGGGCGGGCGCCAAGCCGGCCGGGGAAGACGACGGGGAAGCCGCGGCGACGGAGAACCCCCACTACGAGCGCGACGAATTCGGCGAGGACGAGCTCCCGACGCCCATACTGGAGCAGACGCAGCTGAAGGCGGAGGACGGCGCCGCGTTCGCGGCCATGGCGGCGCGGCTCCGGGCCTTGGCTACGGGCGAGGCCGATCGCAAGGTCCAAGCCTGCGTCTTCCAGGTGCTCAAGTGGCACAAGGCCGACTACAACCCCATCGTGTTCTGCCGCTACATCCAGACGGCCAAGTACGTAGCCGAGCGCTTAAGCGAGGCGCTCGGCAAGTCCGCCCTGGTGGAGTGCGTGACGAGCGAGGATCCCGACGAGGTACGGCGCGAACGCATAGCCATGATGGCCCCCGAGCTCGCCGGAGCCAAGCGCCGGGTGCTCGTAGCCACCGACTGCCTGTCCGAGGGCGTCAACCTGCAGAGCATCTTCGACGCGGTCCTCCATTACGACCTGCCGTGGAACCCCAACCGCCTCGAGCAGCGCGAGGGCCGGGTGGACCGCTTCGGCCAGATCCGGGGCGAGGTGCAGACCTGCCTGCTCTACGGTAAGGATAACCCCATGGACCAGGTGGTGCTCAAGGTCCTCTACCGCAAGGCCCGCACCATACGCGACAACATAGGCGTGAGCATCCCGTTCCCCGAGGACTCCAAGGATTTCCTGGACACTATATTCAAGGCCGTGCTGGCGGAGGCCGAGAAGAAGAAGCGCCCCCTTTCACAACCGGAGCTCTTCTCCCTGGAGGACATGACCCGCTCCGAGGAAGCCCTGGACAGGCTCATGACGGTGACCGAGAAGAAGGAAGCCGCCCTCCGGTCAATATTCGCCCAGTCCGCGATAAAAGCGCAGGACATAGAGGACGACCTGGCCCTGGCCGACGAGGCGGTGGGCAGGCCCGAGACGGTCTGGCGCTTCGCCCGCTCGGCCTTCGACCAGCTCTACGGCGTCACGGCCAAGACCGACGAGGATAAGCTGGAACTGTCCATACAGCGCTCCGCCTACCCCGAGGCCATGAAGCCCTGGCTCGAGAAGGCCGGCGGCAAGGGCGACGCCCTGCTCGCGTTCCAGGCGCCGGTGGAAAAGGGCCGCACGTACTGGGGACGAAACCACGACGCGGTCGAGAATCTATGCCGCGCGGTGCTGTCGGAATCCCTGAACCCGGAGCGCGCCGTCAGGAACGCGTCGCGGGCGGCCGTGGTCCTGTCCAAGGCGGTACGGGAGCGCACGGTCATCTATATCTTGCGGGCGCGCCACGTCATCGAGGAGCCGCGCAGGAAGACCCACCTCGTGGCCGAGGAGATACTCGTACAGGCGCTCGCCGGCCCGGAGCGCAGGGCCCTGCCCGCGGACGAGGCCTACGCACTCATGGAGAGCCCGGGCGTATCGGGAGACCTCCCGAGGCCGGTCCAGGAGGCGCAGCTCGAGCGTGAGCTATCGGTATTGCCGGAGCTTCGCCCCCGCTTCGACGCCCTGGCCTACGAGCGGGCCGCCGAGCTCGTACGCCAGCACGAGCGCTACAGGACGGCGCTGGAAGGCGAGGGTAAGGCTACCAGGTACAAGGTGGTGGAGCCCGTCATACCGTTGGATATCCTGGGCATATACATCTTCGTCCCGGGAGGCGCCCTGTGAAGTACGCATCGCTCTCCTGGGAAGGCTCCCTCATCGGCCCGGAGACAATAGACGCCCTCAACGACGACAACGCCATCAAGGGGCAGAAACCCGCCGACTTCGGCTTCAAAACCAAGGTGCGCGACGAGATACTGGAGGCCTGGGCCGAGGCGAAGGCCCAATGGCAGCTCTTCAAGGTGCGCAAAGACAAGGATGATCCCAAGGACGGCTATGGCACGTCGCGGACGCGCCAAGGTTGGATGCTGCCCTTCCTGTCGCTCCTCGGCTACGAGATCGAGAACGCCCAGGCGGTGGAGCTCACAGGCCGCAGTTTCGCCATAAGCCACCGCGCCGCGGGCTACGCCTGCCCCGTGCATATCGTCGGCTTCAACGAGAGCCTGGACCGCAAGCGGGACGGCGCGAAGGCGAGCCCCCACAGCCTCGTTCAGGAATTCGTGAACCTGTCGGAATCGCTTTACGCCATCGTCACGAACGGCCTGTCGCTTAGGCTCCTCCGCGACTCGTCGCGGCTCGTAAAGCTATCGTACCTCGAGTTCAACCTGGAGCGCATGTTCGAGGAGGAGCTGTTCTCCGACTTCGCGCTCCTCTTCCGCCTGCTCCATATAAGCCGCTGGCCGCGATCGGCCGACGAGGCCCCGGACTGCCTCCTCGAGCACTACCACCAGGACAGCCTCCAGAAGGGCTCGGCCATCCGGGCCCGTCTCTCGGCGGCGGTCAAGGAAGCCATCGAGGACCACTGGGCCGGCGGCCTGCTGTCCCATCCCGGCAACGACGCCCTGCGCGAGGCCCTGCGCTCGGGACGCGTCAGCGCGCGCGAGCTGTACGACGCCCTCCTGACACTCGTGTACCGCGCGCTCTTCCTCCTCGTCATAGAGGAGCGGGACCTGACCCACCCGGCCGGCGCGGACCCCGGGCTCAAGGCCCTGTACCGCGCCTACTACTCGCTCGCTTCACTGCGCGAGCGTTGCCGGGGCGTACGGCCCGAGGAGGCCCGCTACGGCGACCTCTGGGCCACGCTCCTCGATTGCTTCAGCCTCTACGAGGACGGGGAGCGCGCCGCCGCCCTGGGCCTCAAGCCCCTGGCGGGCGACCTCTTCTCGGAGGAGTCGCTCGCGCTCGTCCGGGGCCTGTCCATGGACAACCGCTCATTCGCGTCCGGGCTCAACCTATTGGACTCGTACCAGGACGAGGCGCGCGGCGCGCCCGTGCGCGTCAACTACGCGGCCCTCAACGTAGAGGAGTTCGGATCGATATACGAAGGGCTCCTCGACTACGAGGCCAGGATAGAGGCCGACGGGAGCAGGCTGCGCTTCCGCTTCGTCAAGGGCGACGAGCGGGGCAAGACGGGTAGCCACTACACGCCGGAGGAACTCGTCCAGCCCCTGATCGAGCACGCGCTGGCGCCCCTCTTGGACGAGTGCCTGGCCGCCCCCGACGCGGAGGCCAGGCTCCTGTCGCTCAAGATATGCGACGACGCCTGCGGCTCCGGCCATATACTCCTCAACGCCGCGCGGCGCATCGCGCTGGAGCTGGCGCGCCTCCGGACCAATGCGGACAACCCCGACCCCGCGAGCTACCGCCGCGCCCTGCGCGAGGTGATAGAGCGCTGCATCTACGGCGTGGACTTCAACCCACAGGCGGTACGGCTCTGCAAGGTGGCCCTGTGGCTGGAGAGTCATAACCCCGGCGAGTCGCTCGGGTTCCTGGATCATCACATCAAATGCGGCGATAGCCTCGTCGGCATTACCCAGGCGAGCGAGCTCCTCGAGCCCATACCCGAGGCGGCCTACGCCTACCGCGACGGCGACGACAAGGACTACGGCGCCGAGCTCCGCAAGCGGCACAAGAAGGAGCTGTCCGAGGCGGCCGTACGACAGGCCCTCCTCGACTGGCGATCTCGCGTGGGCGATAGCCTCAAGACCGTGGTGGAGACCCTCAGGACCGTAGGCGCCATGCCCGATTCAACGCCCGATGAGGCGGCGCGCAAGAGGGAGCTCTACCTCCACGTGACGAGCGGCGAGGCCTGGTTATCCCTCAAGGCCCTGGCGGACGTAAAGCTGTCGCCCTTCTTCATCACTAAGCGTCCTGATAAACACGTAGCCACGGAGCTAGGGTACCGGGCCTTGCTCAACGGCAGCGAAGACTTGACGGGCCACCCGATAGCCGAGGGTGCCGCGGCGGTAGCCGGCAAGCGGCGTTTCTTCCACTGGTTCCTGGAGTTCGCCGAGGTGATGCAGGGCGGCGGCTTCGACTGCTTCCTCGGGAACCCGCCGTTCCTGGGGAATCGCGGGCTCAAGGGCGCTTTCGGCAAGGACGATCTCGACTACTTGACCACCGCGTATGCACCCGCGGGCGCCATAGACCTCGTGGGCTACTTCGTCCGCCGCAACTATAACCTTCTCAAGGATAGGCGAGCGTTAGGCACGCTGGCGACCAACACCATAGCCCAGGGCGGAACCCGGGAGGGTGGCCTTGAGGTGATAGAGAAAGCCGGCGGCACCATCGTGATGGCGGTGCGGAGCCGACCCTGGCCCGGAGCCGCCGCGGTGGAGGTGAGCCTCGCGGCCATCTATAAGGGCGCGTGGCAAGGCAGGCGAGTCCTGGACGGCAAGACTGTCTCTTTTATATCGACCTACTTCGACGACCAGCTGTCCATAGGCAACCCCTATCCGTTAGCCGCCAACGCGGACAAGAGCTTTCAGGGCTCTATCGTGCTCGGGACGGGCTTCGTGCTCACACTCGATGAGGCCCAGGCCTTAATAGCCAGGAACCCCAACAATAAGGACGTGCTCTTTCCCTACCTCAACGGCGAGGACCTCAACAGCCGGAGCGACCAGAGCCCCAGCCGCTGGGTCATAAGCTTCTTCGACTGGCCCCTGGACCGCCAGAGCGCTCCAGAGGGCTACGAAGGCAAAGTGGCCGCCGATTATCCGGACTGCCTTGAAATTGTTGAGCACCTCGTGAAGCCTGAGCGGACTCGCGTCGACGAGCATGGGAAGTACGTCCTCAGAAAGCCCTTACCGGATCGCTGGTGGCACTATGCGGACAAACGCCCCGCTCTCTACCGCACCATAGCGCCCCTGGAGCGGGTGATGGTGGTACCTCTGGTAGCAAAATTCCAAAATTTCGTATTTAGCGCCAATGATATTGTGTTTATGCATAAAGTTGCAGTTATTGCACTAGAAAGACTCAACGCTCTATCAATTCTTAACTCATCATTCCATTTCTACTGGGCGTGGAAGTACTCCTCGACACTGGGCGCTGCAGGTTTGAATTACTCGCCATCAGATGTATTTATTACCTTCCCCTTCCCTCCTGACTTCGAGCCCAACCCGTCTCTTAGTGCCTCCGCGCCCTCGCGTGAGCCCGCGCTAAAAAACCGCCTCGATGCCTTGGGCAAGGAGCTAGACGAGTCCCGCCGCCGTATCATGACCGGCCTCGATATAGGCCTTACGAAGCTCTATAACCTCTACCACGACCCGGGCCTGTCCGGGGCCGCCATAGAGAAGGAAGCCAGGTGCGATGCGAGCAAGGCGGCCTGGGCCCTGCCCCTGATCGTCGCGCTACGCGAGACGCACAAGGCCATAGACGAGGCCGTGCGCGACGCCTATGGCTGGCGGGACATACCCCTGCAACACGGCTTCCATGAGCTCGAGTTCCTGCCGGAGAACGACCGCGTGCGCTACACCGTGTCCACCCAGGCGCGCAAGCTCATCCTCTCGGAGCTCCTCAAGCTCAACCATCAACGCCACGCCGAGGAAGTTGCCGCCGGCCTCGTGGACGAGAACGGGAAGGTCATCAAGAAGAAGGACGATACGAAGAAGGCTCAGAAGGCGGCCAAGGGGCAGGAGGAGCTGTTTTGAGGGTTGACTATAGCGCCGTAATGCATAATATTGACCTTAGCAGACCCACCGGGCTTCAGGCCTCCGCGAGGAGGATACAGCTTACTTCGGTGGGTGTTTTTTTGCCCGGGGCCCTCCCTTGAAGTATGAAAAGCCTGCAAAGACGCTCGAGGAGCAGGCGGACCTCCTTCTTTCGCGCGGACTCGTCGCGGACAAGGATACGCTCGTCGCCACCTTGGCGCAGGTTAACTATTATAGGCTTTCGACCTATCTCTATACCTACCGGGACGGATCCGACGCCTTCGTACCCGACACCCGCCTCGATCGCGTACTCAGGCTCTATGAGTTCGACCATGCCCTGCGCATGCTGCTCCTGGACGCCATTGAAGGCGTCGAGATACTCGTGCGGACGCAGCTCGCCTATCACTTCGCCCTGAGGTACGGCCCATTCGACTGGGCTAGGCCCGAGCCATTCCCTAACTTCAGTACCCTCCACGACGATTTTGGCCGTTGGCAGACTAAGCTCCAAGAGCAGACGAGACGCTCCCGCGACCAGAAGTCCAATGAGGACACCGTGACGCATTTCTTCAGGAAATACGGCGATTCGCACGACCGCCTCCCTATCTGGATGCTCGTGGAGATCATGGACTTCGGCTCGACCCTGTCGTTCTTCCGAGGCGTGGAGACCTCGATCCGCAAGGACGTCTCGCGCTCGCTAAACCAACCCGAAGAGCTCGTGCTGTCGTGGCTCCTCAGCCTTAATACCGTACGCAACCGTTGCGCCCATCACGCGAGGCTCTGGAACTGGCAGCTCGGCATTCCCGTCAAGCTCCCCAACCGGCGCAAGTACCCGGAATGGGTAGTGCCGGGGCTATCGAACCGATACATCGGCGCCATCCTCTATATATGTTCATGGGTCAGCGACAGGCTCGTTACCAAGGATCGCTGGCGAGAGAAGGCTCGGAACACCCTACTCGAGTACAGCGACCTGGACTTGTCCAGGATCGGCATGCCCCCGGGCTGGGAGGGGGATAGGATATGGACTCTGGAAAGAGAATGATTCTATGAAGTGAGTGACCGAATACGACACGGGTGCGTATTACTATTCAAAAAATATACGGAGGTAAAATGACGAGCGATGAAGCGATCGATGTAATTGACCGAGCGGTAAGCACTATACAGGATGTCCGTAGCCGTTGCGAGCCTCGGATGAACGTCCTCGATATCTCGGGCGTTAGCCGCCTTGAGCTGTACAATAGCGATATCATAGCCTTCCTCCTCTCTCCTCGCGCCGGGCATAGGTCGCCCCGCATCGGCGAACTATTCCTGGAACGCATCGGCAAGTGCCTGGATAGGAATCTTCAGGGGCGGTCGATACGTTGGGTCCGCCGTGAGCAACCCACGAAAGAGGCTCGAAGGATAGACATCCTCATCGAGACGGACCAGGGCGAGCATATAATCATCGAGAACAAGGTCGGGGCTATTGATAGCGATGATCAGTTGGTTGATTACATCGCATGGACCCAGGAAACCTATGGCGCCGCTCCGTTTACGCTGTACCTGTCTCCGTCCGGCGAGGCCCCGAGCGAAGCTTCTCTGCCAACAGCCGAGCGTGAGGAGCTTGAACGGTCGAAGCGTTTCCTGTGCATATCGTACGCGGACCATATCACGGGATGGCTCGACGACGCGCTGAAGGAAACGTCGGTGTCGGAACACGCTCTGCTTGGATCCGCTCTTCTACAATACAAGGACGCCGTTGAAGGATTCTGCGGGAGTAGGAAGGAAGACAATATGGAACAGATAGCTATCGTCTCGGACCTCGTCAGCCGGCTCGGCTCGGATAGGATCGCCGCGACGGATATCGGGACCCTGCAGGACGCTTGTGCCGCGATCCAGCGCGCCGTAGACCACTTCGCTATCATCCATTTCCTCGCGGACATACGCGCTCAGCTGATCGAGCTTGGGCACGCGCGCGTGGCCCTTACGATCGGCCAAGAAAGATATGACGACGAGGATCGATGGATACGAGAGTCCCTCGTCGAATCTAACGGTCTCGGCGTCGAGCTCGTAATGGAAAACGGCGGCCAGAAGCAATTCGGCATCGGGCTCGAATTCTCCGAAGCCACGAGAAACGCTTCAGTCTATTTTGGAACCATGGCGCATGGTAATGGGCTTAAGTCGAAGGCTCCTCCTGTGGCAGCGCCTATAGGTCTCTTGGAGAGTATCTGTAACTATTCTACGGATGCGTGCGAATGGTGGTGGCATCACGCGAGACCTAACTTATGGTTCAATCAAGCGTTGTTTCGTTTCGGAAATGGAGCGGCCTGGCAGAATGAATTTCAGAGCCTGTCTCACCATGTAGTCGCTAACTGGTTCGTGCCGTTCGCGACACGATAGACGAGTCCATAAGGTAATCTGAGAAGCGAGGAGGCTGGAATGTACGCTCAGGAGAACGGGAAGCTGAATAAAGTATATGAATTGTTCGACGAGTTCATCGACGCGTTCCTGCTAAGCAAGAAGAACTTCCTGACCGGCGACGGTACCTATACAAGCGATGATCTCAAAGCCGTCCACACGCACTACGTAGATGATTCCAAGAACGAAAAAGATAAACCCTTCGACGAGAAGCTACGAGACCAAGTCTCTGGCCTTAACCCGGCTCAGAAGAGGATCCTGGCCCACGCGACGTGGCTCTGGTGCTTCGCAGTACACGACATGACGGTGCTAGGTAAATCCCGATCCGTGGCCGGAATGCTCGAGCCTACTGACGGCGAGACGTTCAAGTCGCAGGCCGCGGAGCGCTTCCCGAAGCAGGGCATAGGCTCGGCCGGGCAGTGGCATAAGCAGAACAAGTACTGGGAGATCCGCTTTAACGTCCTTCTCATCGAGACGATACGGGGACTATCGGAGGCCGGCGACCCGCGTGTAAAGGATAAGGAATCCGTAAAACGATTTATCCTGGATCTGGTATACGGCTTGAAGTATGACGCTGGCGAGTATAATGAAAAATTCAAATGGGTCGACCCTCATAACGAACGCGCGTTAGTTATGTATAATCTGCTCCTTCACCTTTGCGCGCCGGACGATTATGAGCGCATATTCTCCAACGCGCATAAGAAGAGAATATGCGATACCTTCTCGTTTCTGATTTCAGACGATGATGGCGTCGATGATGTCAGGTATGACGACAATCTTAAGCTGATCCGGGCGAAGCTCTCACCGATGCGGTCGGGCGATTTCGATTTTTACTCGGACGAGCTCCTCGAGCGTATGTGGAATACTTCTTCATCGAGCCTCTCATTCGACGAGGTCGACGCGCTCCGTGCGAAGAAGCAGATCGTCCTGTACGGTCCGCCCGGTACGGGCAAGACCTACGACGCGAGGAAGCTGGCGAACTCGTTCCTGGTACGTAACGAGATCAGGCGAGCGGGAGAGGGCAAGGAAGCGAAGTTGCGGGAAATCCTCGGCTCGGCGAGGACGGAGGAAGGACTCGCCGCTCGGCATAGAGGCAGGGTACGGGTCGTACAGCTTCATGGGAACTACTCCTACGACGAGTTCATCTGGGGCCTTAGGCTCGAGAAGGGCGAAACGGTCCCTAAGAAGGGGATATTCCTCGAACTCTGCGATGAGGCGATGTCGAATAGCGATAAGGACTACGTGCTGATCCTCGACGAGATAAATAGAGTCGATCTATCGAGGCTGTTCGGCGAGGCGTTCTCGGCATTGGAATATCGCGATGACGACATAGCGCTATCATGGGCTGAGTACAAACTTAGGGTTCCGAATAACCTCTACGTCATCGGCACTATGAATGAGATCGACTTCTCCTTAGAGCGCATCGACTTCGCCCTGAGGCGGCGGTTCGTCTGGTTCGAGCATTCGTACGACGAAGCAAAGCTGAAACAGATCATCGACCATAAGATAGAAGCGGGAGCGGCCGATCCGTCGACCAAGAACGCTTACTCCCGCCTAAGGACCGTCGAGGCAGATATCTGGAACGGGTACGCGGAGCGCTGTTCCGAGCTGAACGCCCTTATCGAGGATAATCCGGACCTGGGATCCCAGTATCTCATAGGCCATACCTTTTTCGCCGAGATAGCGGATTATCTCTCGAACTACGCCGGCGAGAGCGGATACTCGGGGGCTAAGCTCGCTCGAGTGAATCTGTACAAGTCCGGCGGTCCCGCCGAGGCGCTTTGGCAGTTCTCGCTCGAACCCATGATACTGGCGTTCTTGGGAAGCATGGATAATAAGACGAGGGCGACTAAGGTAAAGGCGATAAAGGACAAGTTCCTCCATGCCGGGAAAAAATAGGATAGACGCCGAAGACTGTCGCCTCATCGAAGGATCCTTTCCCGATACTCAGTTGGGAAAGAGCCTCCTTGATTTCAGCCTGATGGAAAGTGCCTGCTTCAAGGCTCGTATGGGCGGGATCGAGGAAGCCGATGATAGCCCCATCGTCTCCTTTGATCATAAAGAGCGGCTATGGCGGGCCGGTAGGTATATAGGGTCCGCCACCCTCCCCGGCAAGGGTGCATACCCGCTGGAGATAGCTCCTCGTTTTGGCGACAAGGTCCTCATAGACCTACTCGGAGAGGCTTTCCATTTTAAGCTGACCGAGGACCAGTACACTACCAACGACACTGCGAAACGTTTTACCGTTCGTACTCTCATGGCCATAATCTGGCTAGCGAAGCTCGAACGCTCGTCCCGGTACGGGTTTCCGCGAGTGAACGTGACCGAGACCGCGTCTTCGCGTTTCGTCCGGGGCCAGTTGGATATATCGGGAACCGTCAGGAGGCATCCTCTGCTAGACCAGGTCGTGACGAAGACGCGACACAAGAGGTCGGATCTCATCGTCGCCGAGATCCTGCGCCAAGGCATGAACGAGTTGCGATTCGATATGATCGGTAGGAGTATCCTCGTTTCCGACACCGTACAAGAGACCCTCGACTATCTGAACGTTATTCCGTCCCTGGGCCGGCGCTTGACGATTCGCGACTACGATTCTATCCGGTACCACCCCATCTACGCCTGCTTCAAGAAAGCGGT
>QKAK01000221.1 GCA_003247225.1 Spirochaetota bacterium
CCTGCCCCGCGACGCGGCCTTCGTAGCCGGCCTGCTCGAGGGCCTGGCCGCCTCGAGCGGGCGCGCCTTCAACGAGAACGCCGCGGCCAGGACCCTGGGCGTTTCCAGGCCGACGATAGGACGAGCCGTCGCGGCCGTCGAGCGCGCGGGGCTCCTGTTCCGCGTACCGGCCTGGCCAACGCGAGACGATATGTCGCGAGACGATATGTCGCGAGACGATATACCGCGAGGCGGCGGTTCGACGGGAGCCGCTCGCGTCCTCCGCTCCCCGGCGCTCCACGTAGCGGACTCGGGCCTGCTCCACGCGCTACACGGCTCCGCCCCGACGCTCGAGGCGGCGGCGACGGCCGCCTCGTGGACGGCTTTCGCGCTAGCCCAGGCTATCGCCGCGCTGCCGTCCGGAGCGTCGGCCTTCCGCTACGCCAGCGCCGACGGGGCGGCCCTCGAGCTGGTCGTCCGGGCTCCGCGGAGCGGGCCGTATCGTACGCGGCTCGGGCGGTCGGGGCCCCGGAACGCTATATCGTCGTGCCCGACGGCGGCGACGCGAGGCTGCCCGGCGGCTTCGTCGTCACCGGCCTTCGGGCCTTCATCGACCGCGTCGCGGCCGTCACTTGACCGACGAGGCCGACGGACGCACACTGGGCCATGCTCGAACTACGCGGAATCGTCAAGCGCTTCGGAAGCCGGACCGTGCTCGACGGCGTCGACGCGGTCGTCGGCGAAGGCCGGGTCACCGCCCTCGTCGGGGCCAACGGCTCCGGCAAGTCGACCCTGCTCCGGGCGCTCTGGGGCGAGGCCCCGGCCGACTCGGGAGCCCTGCTCTGGCGCGGCGAGCCGGTCGACCCGCGGTCGCCGGCCTGGAAGCGCCTCGTCGGGGCCGTGCCCGACGACGACGCGCTGATCGACGGCCTGTCGATAGCGGGCCACTTCGCGCTGTGCGGAGGCCTGTCCGGCCTGAGCCCGGCGACCGTCGCCGAGCGGTCGGAGCGGCTCGTCAGGCTGTTCGCGCTCGAGGACGCGATGGCGACGACCAGGGCGGCCGACGAAGCCTCGCGAGGCAACCGCAAGCGCCTGGCCTGCGCGCTGGCGCTGCTCGGCGAGCCCGAGCTGCTGCTGATGGACGAGCCGTTCTCCGGGCTCGACGCGGAACGGGCGGCCTCGCTGACGGCGACCCTGCGCGCCGTCGCGGCGCGCGGCCTGACGGTCCTGCTGTCCTGCCACGACGACGGCATCACGCGCCAGGTCGCCGACCGCTACCTGCTCCTGCGGGACGGCAAGGCCGTGGCCGGGCCCATAGGCGAGCTGCCGCGCGACGCCGCGGCCGTCCCGGACACGGAGGGCCTGCTGCCGTGGCTAGGCTGAGCCGCGCCGGGCCGACGGGGCTCGGCCGGCTGCGGCTGGCGCTCTCGTCGCTGCGCTCGGCCGACGACGCGCTACGCTCACGGGACCGTCCGGGCTCGGCGCTACGCGCCGTGAGCGCCTATCTGGTAGGCTTCGTTATCATACGGACCGGGACGAACGCGTACCTGTTCACGTCGACGCTCGGGCGGCTGTCGAGCCCGGCCGAGGGCCGCGGCCTGGCCGCCCTACTCGTCGCGCTGGCCTGCGCGCCGCTCGCGGCGGCGGTCTGCCTATCGGGCGACCGTACCGGCGCCGAGCGCAGGCTGGCGCTCCTGCCCCTGCCCGGGCCGCTCAGGCTGGCCGTCGCGGCGCTGTCGCCGACGGCCTCCGCCGCGACGATAGCCCTGCTCGCCTCCGTCCTGCCGGCCGTCGCCGCCGCGCCGCTCGCGCCGCGCTCGGCCGGGCAATGGCTGGCCGTCGCGGCGTGGGCCTCGTTCACGGCCGCGGCCGCCGGGCTCGGCCTGCGCTCCGCCGCCTCGGCGATAGCCGCCGCGACGCGCCGATCGCGGCCGCGGGGAGGCGGGCACGGGCGCCGGATAGCCCTGCTGGCGGCGATGCTCGCCTCGGCCGCCGCCAACCCGAGCCCGAGGATGGCGTCGGGACGGCTCGTAGTGACGCTGTTCGGCTCGGCGGAGCTGGCCGCCGCCGACCTGGCCGGCCTCGCCGACCGCCTGAGCGGCGGCGCGATGGCGGCGACCGCCGCGGCGGCGGGAGCGTTCGCGCTGGCGGCCGCCATCGCCGAGGACGCGGCCCGCCTGCGCGGGCGGCGCTCGCCGCGCGCGCGACGCGGCGCTCGAACGCGGCCGGCGCCGGGCCGCGCCGGCCGGATCGGCGGTCGGCTGGCCTTCCCGCTGGCGATGGCCGCTGCGGCGGCCCGCGGGAGGCGCTTCGGCCCGGGCCTCGCCGCCTCGGCGGCCTTCTCGGCGCTATGCGTCGCCCAGGGAGCGGGCCCGGCGATACCGCTCGCCGCCGCCGGGGCCTACGCGGCCGTGACGCTGGGATCGGCGCTCGCGTTCCTGTCCGCCGATAGCCGGACTACGAGGCGCCTCGCGATGACGAGCGTCGGACGGGCCGAGCGGCTCATCCTGGCGGCCGCGGCGATCCTCGCCGCCGCGACGGCCGCCCCGCTCGGCGCGGCGGCCCTGACCGCCGCGTTCCGCTGACGGCCTATCGTCGCGGCGGCCGCGAGGCCGCCGCCATGACCCTCCGTGACGAGAGGCCCGATGCCCTGTATAGTATGCCCGTGACGGCGCGGAACGATAGCGGAAACGATACCCGGATCAGCGTGGCGATACTCGCGGGCGGAGAGAGCCGGCGGATGGGACGGGACAAGGGCCTCCTGCCGCTCGACGGGACGAGCATGATCGAGGCCGTCGCGGCCCAGCTGTCGCCCTACGCCTACGAGGTGATCATCGGCGCGAACGATCCCGACGCCTACGCGTTCACCGGCCTGCGGGTCGTGCCGGACCTGGAGCGCGGCTGCGGGCCTATGATGGGCGTGCTGTCATGCCTCGAGGCGGCGCGGGGCGGGACGGTGCTGTTCGCCCCGTGCGACGTGCCGGTCATACCGGACGGCTTCGTGCGGCTGATGCTCGAGGCGGCGGCCGAGGCCGACGTGGCGATGCCGCTCGACCGGCTCGGGCGCCCGGAGCCGCTGCTCGCGGCGTACTCGAGGCGCTGCGCCCCGGCTATCAGGCGGCTCCTGGACGGGGGCGAGCGCCGCGTCACGGCGCTGATGGGCGACGCTATCCGCGCCGAGTACGGCCTGACGCTTACGCTCGTTCGCCACCCGGACATGGGCTGGTACCGCAACGTGAACACGGCGGCCGACTACGAGGCGCTGCTCGCGGAGCGGGCCGGTCGGCCAGGCGATGCCGGGCGCCCCGGGGCCTAGCGCCGGCTACTTCCTCGCCGGGCCGATGCGGATGACGATCTCGCCGTCGATATCGGTCTTCTTGAGCGGCTTGACGAGGCCGACGACGACGTTCTCTATCGTCTCCTTGATGAAGGGGTTGATGGGTACCTCGACCCCGCCGGTCGTCACGGTCACGTCCCTGCTTTCCATGGTTCCTCCCGAAAGATAGCGTTCTATGAAGGCCCCGGACTCGCCGGGGGAGAAGACGGACAGGCCGGAGGCGGCCGCGAGCTCCGCCAGGCCGCGGTCGCCGGTGACGATGGCGTCGAAGCCGTCGAGGGGCGCCTTGAGCCCGTCGGGCCCCGCGGCGCCGCCGGCGACCAGCACCCGCGTCGCGCCCTCGACGACGCGGCCCTCGATCAGGATCGCGTCGGCGGCCGGGAACAGCGACTCGACCCAGGCGCGGCCCCATGCGGGCGGCGTCCTCGTGACGCGGACCGCCTCGGCTTCCGACACGAGGGCGGTCTCGGCCCCGGCGGCGAAGAAGCGCGAGGTGTCCTTGCCGTCGATGTTGAAGCTGCCGCCGTGCCGGACGCACTTGACGGCGCCGACCGAGACGCCGCGCTCGCTCAGGGCCGCCGCGCAGGCCTCGATGAAGCCGGTCTTGCCGGTGTTCGACCATCCGATGAACGACGCTATCCGCTTAGCCATGGCGTATCCTAGCCTCGGGACTGGCCCGGGGACAAGCGCCGGATACGGGTAGCCGGCCCGAAGCCCCAGCCGTTCTCCCGCGGCTCCGGGTCGTCGACCGCTACGAGATCGTAGCGCCCGAGCTCGAAGAAGCCGGCGCGCAGGGCGGCCGCGTCGTCCCGGCGCGCGGAGAACGGGAAGCGCCCGGCCGGGCCGCAGAGGAGGTAGCGTACGCGGCCGCCCTTGTTGAGCATCGGCGCCGACACGACGCGATAGGCGCCCGGCGCCCGATCGGCGACGCCGCCGACGGGGTCCGGCGAGCCGCGGCCCGCCGCGATCGTACTTGGTCTCGGCGAAGCCGAGACACGGCTCGCCGGAGGCGAGCCGACGTACCAGGTCATCTTGATCAGGTCGCGGTCGAGGCCGGCGGCGGCGGCCAGGCGACCGACGCCCGGCGGCACCTCCCACGCGGACTCGTCGTGGCAGGTATGGTTCGGGCCGGCGGCGAGCGCCGGGCACGGCCCGTCCAGCGTGCACGGCGCGGCGACGCTCCAGCCGTCGGCGACGAGGGCGTCGCGCAGGGCCAGGGCGTCGCGGCTCGCGGCGAGCGTGGCCGGCTCGAGCGCCATGACCGCCCCGCCTGGGGCCAGCGCGCGGGCGGCGCGCTCGACGACGGCGCGCCTGCGCGCCAGCCTGTCGTCGCCCTTTCCGAGCTCGTTCAGGCAGTGCCCGAAGGCCGCGAGGTCGAAGCGCCGGCCGGCCGGCACGGCTTCGGGCGACTCGAGGTCGGCCACCAGCGTCTCGACGCCGACGGGGGCGCCGAGCCGGCCGGCCAGCTCGCGTATCGAGGCGGCGGCCGCGTCGAGGGCGGCGCGCGACGAGTCGACCAGGAAGAACTCGCGGGCGCCCCGACCGAGCAGCTCGAGCGACACCGAGCCCGGGCCGGCGCCGAGGTCGAGCACGGAGCGGGGCGCCAGCCCCGCCAGGTCGGCTATCCTGCCGACCTGGGCCATCGACACGGCCCGGTAGTACTCGAGGTAGGCCGCGAGGTAGTCGGGGTCGTCCATGTAGCCAGCGCCCGCGAGCGCCCGGTCCCCTGTCAGGCCGCGCTGCAGCGACAGCAGCGCGGAGGCCGCCGGGCGTCCCCCGGCCTTCGGGCGGCCGCCGGACGATCGGCGGCGGCGATCGGGCATCGCGGCCTAGCGCCGGACGCCGAGCTCGGCGGCCCGCTCGTCCATCCAGGCCACCGACGCGTCGAAGCCGGCCATCCTCGTATAACGGTGGCTGACCTTGGGATAGACGAAGAACTTGACCCGGCTGCCCTTCTCGCGGAGCGCGACGACGAAGCGGGTCTGCGTCGCGGTGGTCGCGATGAAGTCGGCGTCGCCCTGGATGACGAGGGCCGGCGCGCCGTGCCCGGACAGCCCGGTATGGTTGTCGGCGAGCAGGCGGCTCAGCTCCGGGTACTCGTCGGCGAGCCGCCCGCCGTACAGGGCGGCGGCGAACTCCGGCCGGTACAGCGGCTTGTAGTCGAAGCCGTAGTATTTCTGGAACTCGTCGACCGGCATCTCGCCGGCGTCGGCGGCCAGGGTCGGCACCCACTTCTCGCGCAGGTAGTCGCCGGGCCGCACGAGCTCGGGGCCGTACATGCTCAGGTAGGAGTAGAAGATCAGCGGGGCGTACGCGACGCCCTCGCGGACGAGCGCCTCGACGTCGTTGGTCGAGCCGTAGGTGACCACGCCGGCCAGGGGCAGCTCGGGCGCGTACTCCGGCCGCAGGTCGGCGGCGGCCATCGCGGCGTGGCCGCCCTGGGAGTAGCCGGCGGTGAACACGGCCTTGGACGGGATAGCCCGGCTCTCGCGCAGCGGGAACGCGTCGAAGGCGGCCCGGATCGCGTCGAGCATCATCCTGCCCTCGGCGAGCTTCGAGAAGTAGCGCTGCGGCCGGCCGGGGTCGTTGAAGCCGGTGTAGTCGGGGAACACGACGATGTAGCCGAGCGTCGCGTAGGCGAGCATGTTCTGCTCGTACCAGCCCCAGCGCTTGGTGTCGGGCGTCTCGAGCGACGGCGCGCAGGCGTCGCCGATGCCGGTGGTGCCCGACGCGAACACGTAGACCGGTCGCTCCGAGCCCTCGTCGGTGACCGGCACGTAGAGCTGGGCCTTTATAGTGACCGGCGAGCCGTCGAAGTCGAGGCTGCCGAAGCTCGCGACGTACTTGGCGACGGCGTAGACGGCCTCGGGCGCGCGGTACGACTCGAAGAACTTGGGTATGCTCTCCCGGATCGAGTCGCGCTCGAAGGATCCGACGTACTCGATAGACGCGAGCGCGCCGCCGCGGCCCGCCTGGGCGGGAGCCGGCTGGGCCGACGCGACGCCGGCCGCCGCGATGATGAGCGCGAGCGCCGCCCCGGCGCGCCTGGTCGTCATGCTAGTCATCGTTCCCTCCCGTATCGCCGCCCCGGTTCATCCATTCCTGCACGTCGCGGAAGGCCGCCTGGCGCGTGTCGTGGCGCGCCCCCTCGTATACGCGGTAATCGACGGACGAGCCGGCCTCGCGCAGCGCCGCGACGAAGGCGTCCTGGGTCGGACCGTACACGACGATGTCGTCGGTGCCCTGGCATATCATCACCGGCACCCCATGGCCGGCTAGCCCCGTCTTGTTGGCCTCGAGCGCGCGGTAGATGCCCGGGTACTTCTCCTCGAGCTCGCCGGCGAGCAGGGCCTCGGCGAAGGCCGGCTTGAACAGCTTCCTCGGGTCTATCGGATAGTACGACTGCATCGATCCGACGCATTGCCGCGTGACGTCCCGGTCGAGGGTCGGCGCGAATTTGTCGGCGAGGGCCAGGTCGGGGTCGACCTCGTCCTCGCCGTAGAGGTTCCTGAAGGTATAGAGGATCATCGGCGCGACGTCGGGGAATTCCCTGAACAGCGCGACGAGGTCGCAGCTGGGGCCGTAGCCGATCACGCCGTCGAGGCGCAGGCCAGGGGCGTACTCGGCCAGGCGGTCGGCGGCGGCGAACGCGGCATGCCCGCCCTGCGAGAAGCCGGCCACGTAGTTGCGCGTGCCGGCCACGCCCTTGAAGCCGCCGCGGGCGACGACGGCCTTGGCCGCGCGGATCGCGTCGAGCATCACGGCGGCCTCGGCCTCGGCGACCATGTAGTACTGGTCGCGCTCGGGATCGCCGAAGCCCAGGTAGTCGGGCATCAGGCCTATGGAGCCCTGCCCGGCGTGCGCTATCGTGTGGGCGCGGTACCGGCCCCAGAACACCTTGAGCAGGTGCTCGCGCGACGGGCGGCAGGCGTCGATCACGCCGGTCGAGCCGGGGCCGAACGCGTACAGCGGCCGTACCGCCGGCGCCTCGTCGCCGTAGTCCGGTATGAACACCTGGGTCTGGGCGACGGTCGCGACGCCGTCGGGGTACACGCTCTCGAACTTCAGCCAGTACACGTCGACCGGGTAGACGGCCTTCGGGGCCGGCGCGCCGGCGAACAGCGCGGCGACGAAGCCGTCGATCTCGGCCGGGGCCATGCGCCGCTCGAACTCGAGCGACACGACGTCGCCGGGCGCCGCGGCGAGCGGAGCGGCCAGCGCGACGAGGAGCAGGGCTCCCAGGAGGACGGCTCGGGCCCGCGTTCCCGCCGGCCGGGCGATAAGGGTAGGTATCGATCTCATCGAGGTCGACGATACCAGTATGGGGCCTCGATGGCAAGCGCGGGCGGGTCGTGCTATACTCCCGCGATGCGCGCAAGAACACTACTGACGGGCGCCCGCGCGGCGCTCGCGGCGGCCCTGGTCCTGGCCGCCGCGCCGGCCATGGCCCAGTCCAGGTCCATCTACGGGGGCGGCGTCGACGCCGACGCCGCCCTGGTACGCCTCGTCGACGCCGGCGCCCCGGGAGAGGTCGAGCTGTGGCTCGGCGCCGAGACCCTGAAGGCCCGCGCCCCCGGCGAGGCGACGCCGTACCGCGCCGTCGTGGCCGACGTGTACATGCTCAGCCACCTCGGAAAGCGCTACGAGTTCATGCCCGACCCGGGCGCGCTCTACACGATCGCGGCCACGGCCGGCGGCCTCGTCATCATGTCCGACGAGCGCCACGACGATCCGGCCCGGGCCCAGCTGTACTTCTACAACCTCGGCGCGGCCCCGGCCGAGCTCAGGGCCGCCGACGGGTCGGTCCTGGTCGCGGGGCCCTGCGCGCCCGGAGGTTCCGCCCAGGTCGCGGTGAACCCGGTGCAGGTCGGCCTCGAGGCCTACTCCGGCGGAGTCCGGGCGGGCGCGCCGCTACGGCTCAGGCTGGAACGGGGGGCGTCGTACTCCGTCTTCGTCTATACGGGCGCCTCGGGCCCGGCGGCCTTCTCGGTCAAGGCGGCGCTCGAGTAGCGAGCGGCTGCGATGGTCTTCAGCTCACCGACCTTCCTGTACCTCTTCCTGCCGGTCTTCCTGGCCCTGTACTACGCGCTGCCGGCGAGGGCGCGCGTCGGCTGGATACTGATAGGCAGCTGGGCCTTCTACGCGCTATGGCGCCCCGACTTCCTGGCCCTGCTCGCCGCCGTTACCCTGTTCGACTGGGGCGCCGGATTCCTAGTCGACCCGAGGCGCGCCGGAACTGGGGCCGCGAGAGCGGGAGCCGCCGGAGCGGGAGCCGCGAAGGCGGCCCTCGTCGTCTCCGTGGTCGTCAACCTGGCCGTGCTCGGCTACTTCAAGTACTTCAACTTCGGCGTCGATACGCTCAACGCTATCCTGGAGCGTTGCGGCTGGCCGACCCTACGCGCGGCCGAGGTGATCCTGCCGGTAGGCATATCGTTCTACATCTTCCAGGCCATGAGCTACGTCGTCGACGTGTACCGCGACGACGCGCCGCGCTCGGAGTCGTTCGTCGACATGGCCGCCTACATAGCGCTGTTCCCGCAGCTCGTGGCCGGCCCCATCATCCGCTACAAGGACCTCGCCGGCCAGCTCCGCCGCCCCGACCCGGCCCCGGACGGCGTCGCCTACGGACTGCGCCGCTTCGCGGTAGGCCTCTGCCGCAAGGTGCTTATCGCCGACACGGTCGCCCCGATAGCCGCGGCCGCCTTCTCGATGGCCGAGCCGAGCGCGGTCGACGCCTGGCTCGGGGTACTGGCCTACTCGATCCAGCTGTACTTCGACTTCTCCGGCTACTCCGACATGGCCGTGGGCTTGGGCCGCATGATGGGCTTCTCGTTCATGGAGAATTTCGACGCGCCGTACCGCGCGACCGGCATCGGGGACTTCTGGCGGCGCTGGCACATCAGCCTGTCCACCTGGCTGCGCGACTACCTGTACATCCCGCTCGGCGGCAACCGCGGGGGCCCGGCTCGCACCTACCTGAACCTGGCGCTCGTGATGGCGATAGGCGGCCTATGGCACGGCGCGTCGTGGAACTTCGTCGCCTGGGGCTGCTGGCACGGCCTATGGCTCGGCGTCGAGCGCTTCATAACGGGAAGGACGAAGCGGGCCGAGGGCGACAGGGCGACGAGGCGGCGACGCCTCTCGCCGCCCGCGGCGGCGGTAGCCACGGCGATCCGCTGGGCCGCCTGCCAGCTGGTCGTCGCGGCCGGCTGGGTGGTCTTCAGGGCCCCGGACATGGCCGGGGCCGGCAGGATGTTCGCCGCGATGCTCGGCAAGGGCGGAGCGATAGCGTCGGCCTGGACGCCGAGCGCCGACATGGCCTGGCGCTTCGGCAGGCTCGAGGGCCTGGCGCTGGCCGCCGGGATACTGTACGTCGCGCTCGAGCGTCGGGCCGCCGACCGGGCCTACGGGACGCCGGCCCCGTCGCTCTCGGGCGCCAGGCGCGCGCTCGGCTCGGCCGCGGTCGCCGCGGGCGCCGTCGCGGCCCTGGCGGCGGCGGTTATAAAACTATCGGCCGACGGCTACTCGCCGTTCCTGTATTTCCAATTCTAGGCGGGAGGCGCGGGATGCTACGTAAGGGACAGGTCGCGCTGCTGGCCTTCGTCGTCGCCTTCGGGGCCGTAGGCGCCGGCGCGATAGTCGGCATGGATAGGGCCGCCGCGCCGAAGGACGAGTCCCGCGGGGCCGCGTCCGAGGCCTCGCGGTTCATGCGCGGCGAGGCGACGGCCGCGTTCATCCGGGGATTCGACGCCGCCGTGCCGTTCAGGGAGAAGGCGGTGGCCTGGTTCGCGTCGCTGCGCTACGACCTCTTCGGCGAGGGTTATCCCGGCGTCCTGGTCGGCTCCGACGGCTGGCTGTTCACGACCGAGGAATTCGAGCCGTCCCTGTCGACCCGGAACGGCTACCTGGACGGCCCCGCGGCCGACGCGCTGGCCGCGGCCCGCGACGCCCTCGCGGAGCGGGGCGTAGCCCTCGTCGTCGCGCTCGTGCCGGCCAAGGCGCGCGTCTACGCCGACAGGCTCGACGGCTACGCGCTGCCCGAGGCGATCGAGCGGAGATACGCTGACGCGCTATCGGCGCTCTCCGGTTTATCCATATCGACGATAGACCTCGACGCGGCCTTCGGCGCGGCGCGCGCCGAAGGGCCCGGGCCGGAGCTGTTCCAGCGAAGCGACACCCATTGGACGCCGGCCGGAGCCGCCGTCGCGGCCCGGGCCGTCGCCGAGGGCGTCGGCCGGCTATCGGTCGCCCTGCCGGCCATGCGCGTCGAGGCCGCCGACGCCCCGGCGTCGGAGCGCGAGGGCGACCTGATGGCCTACCTGCCGAAGCGCGGAAGCGCGAGGCGCCCGCTGCCTCCGCCGGAGACCCTGCCCGGCTTCGACACCTTCGTCGACTCGGGGGCCGGGCTGTTCGGCGCCCAGGAGATACCGGTCGCCCTGGTCGGCACCAGCTACTCGGCGGAGCCGGCCTGGCACTTCGACGGCTTCCTGAAGCGCGAGCTCGGTACCGACGTGATCAACCTCGCGTCGTCGGGCGAGGGGCCGTTCAAGACCATGGCCGCCGCGATAGCGGGCGGCGAGCTCGAGCGGAACGGCGTTCGGCTGGTCGTCTGGGAGATCCCCGAGCGCTATATCGACGTCGAGCCTGGACGCTAGTCGACGCGGCCGCTAGCCGGCGCGGGGCAGCGGCGGCCTGACGTCCGGCCCGCCGTCGAGCGGGTCGTCGTCCCTCATGCCTATCAGGAACATCACCCGCGACGCGGCCTCGGCCAGGGCCTCGGGCAGCGGCATCCTGCGCCCGGCGGCCTCGGGCTCGATGCCGGCCAGCTCCGAGCCGTAGTCGGCCATCACCGGCGGCTCCGCGCCGAAGGCGTCGAGCAGGGCCTCGCCGCTCGCGCCCCTGGCGCCGCCCAGGCTCGAGCCGAGCCTGCATACCGAGAAGGCCGTCCTGGACAGCTTGTCCCTGGTGGCGGAGAACGCGAACATCCTGCAGATCAGCGGCCGCGCCTCGTAGACGCCGCAATGGTACGGCGTGTCGGTCCTGTACAGGGGGCAGCCCTGCCGGCCGTCGGGATAGGAGCGGGCCCCGAGCCGGCCGGCGGCCGCCTCGTAGGCCCTGGGCCTGTCCGACGCGGCCAGGTAGGCGGCGAGATAGGCGGCCTCGACCGGCAGGATATCGGGCACGAAGCCCTCGCAGCATGACCCGCAGCCGAAGGGGCAGCTGACGCCGGAGGCGGCGACGAAGGCGGCGACGGCCGAGTCGGCCCGCTTGTACAGGTAGGCCAGGCTCTCGAGCCGCTCCGCGAGCAGCGACGGGGGGAGGATACTCGGAATGTCCATAGAAGGCTCCGGGACGGCGGCGCCGGCCTGAACGCGGCCGGGTCCAGCCGCGTATCGACGATGTCAGCGATCCGAGCGGCGGGTAGAACTCCGTCGCCGTCGACTATAGCGACCTGCGCTTCCGGCGGTCAAGACGACCTTCCGCGCCGCGCCGGCGAGCGGGCGCCTGGCGGCCAGCCCGACGGCGAAGCCGCCCATGTCGGCCAGCATGTCGGCCAGCTCCGAGGAGCGGCCGTCGACGGCGATCTGGAGCGCCTCGGTCAGCGCCGAGAAGGCCAGCGCGGCGACCAGGGCGAACGCGACCCTCCGGGGCCCGTCGAGGCCGAAGTCCAGGTGGGCGGCCGCCGCCAACGTAATGAATAGGAGCGCGTGCACGAGCTTGTCGAAGCCGGGTATGCCGGGACCGTCGGGCAAGGCCGAGCCGGGCAGCAGGACGGCGACGAGGATCAGGGCCGCGGTCGCGGCGGTCGGGAACGGGAAGCGCTTGGCCATGGCCTACGATCGCCCGGAACCGGCGGGTTCGTCCAGCCCCGCGGCGCCGCCGGATACCGGAGAGGCCGCGACGGTCGAGGCCGTCATCGCCGAGGCGGCCCTGGCGGCGGCGTCCCGGACGGCCGCCGCGGTCTTGGCGTCGAGCCCGGACCTTGCGGCGATATACGCGGGCTCGGCCTCCGCCACGGCCGCCAGCGAGCCGAACGCGTCCATGACGCGCCGCGCCCTGGTCGGCCCGACGCCCTTGACCGCCTCGAGCACCGGGAAGCCGACCGCCTTGCCGCGGAGCCGCTGGTTCATCCCGGTCGCGAAGCGATGCGCCTCGTCGCGAACCGCCACCACGAGCCTGAGCGCCGGCGAGTCCTTCGGCAGCACGATCGGCTCCTTGGCTCCGTGGGGCCATAGCTCCTCGTTCTCCTTGGCCAGGCCGACGACCGGCAGGTCGAGGCCGAGCGCGTCGAGTATCTCCCAGGCGGCGTTCACCTGGCCGCGCCCGCCGTCTATCAGCACCAGGTCCGGCGCCTCGGCCTCGTCGTTGGCCACGTGGGTGTAGTGCCGGGCCGTCGCCTCGCGCATCGCGCCGAAGTCGTCGATGCCGCCCTCGAGGCTCTTGATCTTATAGATGCGGTAGCCCTTCTTGTTGGCGGCTCCGTTCCTGAACGACACCAGCGACGCGACCGTGTGCTTGCCGGACAGCTGGGCGATGTCGAAGCCCTCTATCAGCTCGGGCAGGATCTCGAGGCCGAGGGCGGCGCGCAGGGCCTCGAGCGCCTCGACGTCGCCGGACTCGCGCCGGCGCTTGGCCAGGTCCTCGCGGGCGTTGTGCTCGGCCATCGCCAGGGCGGCCTCGTGCCGGCGCTCGCCCGGCGCCGCCAGCCGGAACTCGACGCCGAGCCCGCGCCGGATGAAATCGGCTGCCAGCCCCAGGCCGTCGACGTCCTTGACGAAGACCTCGGGCGGCGGGAGGCGATCGGGGCCGTAGTAGGCCGCCATGAACTGCGAGGCGGCCTCGGCCTCGGAGCCGAAGGAGCGCTCGCGGTAGAGGTCGCGCCCGACGAGTCGCCCCGAGCGCGTCTGGAACACGACGAAGTCGACGAGGCTGCCGTCGACGGCCCAGGCCAGGTAGTCGCGGTCGCCGTACGCGAAGTCGACGACGCCGGAGTCGCCGCGGAACGACTCGATCGCCTGGACGGAGTCGCGCAGGGCGGCCGCCTTCTCGAACTGCAGCGCCTCGGACGCGGCCGCCATGTCGGCCCTGAGCGCCTCGAGCAGGGCGTCGCTCTCGCCGGACAGCAGCGTCGCTACCCGCTCGACCTGCAGCGCGTACTCCTCGCGGGTCGTCTTGCCGGCGCAGGGGGCGGAGCATCGTCCGATATGGTAGTACATGCACGGCGTATCGCGGCGCCTGAGCGTCTTGCAGCGCCTGAGCGGGAAGAGGCGCCGCACCAGCTCCAGGTAGCGGTCTATCACGTCGGCGCTCGGGTACGGCCCGAAGTATCGGCTGCCGTCGTCGACGATGCGCCTCGTCCTGAAGACCCGCGGGAATTCCTCGTTGGTAATGCGTATCGACGGGTAGGTCTTGCCGTCCTTCAGGTTGATGTTGTACTTGGGCGCGTAGCGCTTGATCAGGTTGTTCTCGAGCAGCAGGGCCTCGTACTCGGTCTCCGTGAGTATCCACTCGAGGGTCGCCGCCTTGGCGACGAGGTGCCTCGTCTTGATCTCCCGCTTGCCGGTGAAGTACGAGGCGAGCCTCGCCTTGAGCGACTTGGCCTTGCCGACGTAGATAACGACGCCGTCGGCGTCCTTCCAGAGGTAGACTCCCGGCGCCTCCGGGGCCTGTTTGGCGCTATTCCTCAATCCGGCGGAAGGCCGGGCTTTATTCTCGTCCATAATCTTCGATAATATGATAACGGGGTTTCGCCAGAATGTGGAGCCTCCCCGGCCGCACGGCCGATTCCCCATCGATATCGAGGAACGAACAGCATGAGCGCACCCTTCAAGCACCGAGGCTCCGGATTCAACGCGGTACGCGCGGCCGTCGCGGCGGCCATCGCCATAGCCGCGCTCGGCGCGGGGCCCGCGGCGGAGGAGACGCTCGTCATCGACGCGGCGAGCGTCGCGCCGGGCTCGCCGCGGCAGTGGGTGTTCGACGGGGCCGCGGCGTCCTCGGGGCCGGCCGGCCCGGTCATCGGGCTCAGCCCGGCGCCGGCCGACGAGGGGACGGAGCCGGACCTGCGGCTGTCCTTCGACGAGGCGCTCCCGAGCGATCCGTCCGGGAAGTGGTCGCTCGAGGTCGTCGGCCCGGTATCGATCAGCCCGTCGTCGCGCTTCGGGGCCGGGGCCGGCTCGTTCAGGGCGCCGGCGACCAAGCTCGTGCTCCAGCCGGCCTCCGCCGGCGTCTTCACGCCGAACATGCCGATCGGCGACATGTCCCTCGAGTTCTGGCTCAAGCCGACGAGGGCCGACTCGGGCGAGATAGTCATGCTCTGGAAAGCCAACCGCAAGGCCGGCTCGGCCTGGCTGCCCCAGCAGATATCATGCCTGATATCGATGAACCGCATGACCTTCGGGTTCATCAACTTCTTCGCCGACCCTAGCGGCAAGGCGACGACGCTCAGCCTGAAGGGATCCTCGGTCGTCGTACCGGGCGCTTGGTCGCACCATCTCGTACGCTTCGACTCGTCCACCGGGCTGGTCGAGTACCTGATGAACGGCGAGATAGAGGCGGTGGCGTACGCCACCTCGACCGGCAGGCAGGCCGGTACGGTGTTCAGCCCGATGGCCGGCGATTCGGGTCGCATGGAGATCGCGCCGAACTATACGGGGCTGATAGACGAGCTGCGGATCGTACGCGCCTTCGTCGAGGCTCCGAGGCTGGGCCGATACCGCCCGTCGGGCGGATCGGCCGTCTCGCCGATATTCGACCTCGGCGGCACCAACTCTCTGCTCAAGGCCGTCGAGGCCGACGCGCTGACGCCGGCCGAGTCGGCGGTCCACTGGAGCTACCGCTTCGGCGACTCCTCGGCCGGCTGGGCCGACGACGATCCGGCCTGGGCGCCGTTCTCTCCGGGCGGGGCCCTGGCGCGGGACGGCGCCGAGGTCAGGGGCCGCTACCTGCAGCTCAGGATGGAGCTGTTCCCCGACGCCTCGGGCGAACGGTCGCCGACCGTCTCCGCGATACGGGTCCGCTTCGAGCCGGACCTGCCGCCGAGCCCGCCCGCGGCCGCGCGCGCTAAGGCCGGGGACGGCTCCGTCGCCGTCTCCTGGTCGCCGTTGACCGAGGCGGACATAGCCGGATACGTGGTATACTATGGCTCCGCGCCGGGCGACTACTTCGGCTCCGACGCCCGCGAGGGACGCAGCCCGATCTTCGTACCGGGAAGCGGCGCGTCGAGCCTGACGCTGACCGGCCTCAGGAACGGATCGCTGTATTTCATAGCCGTCGCCGCGTACGACGGCGCCCAGCCTCCCCATATAGGGGATTCATCGCGCGAGGTCAGCGCGCGGCCATCGAGGGTCTCGCCATGAGCACTGCGAAGAAAAAAACGGACAACCTCGCCATCGCGCGGAACGCGCTGAAGCTGCGCGACTTCGAGACGGCGGAGCGGTACTCGCGCAAGCAGCTGCTCGCCGACCCTACGTCGTCCGAGGCGCGCATGGCGCTCGGGACGGTGTACCTGCGCACCGACCGGGCGAGCGACGCGCTCGCCGCGTTCTCGAGCGCGGTCGAGGCCGACGCCTCGGACGTGCGCGCGCTCGAGGGCATGGCCGTGTCGTACCTGCGCCTCGGCAAGCCCATGGACGCGCTGTCCGCGCTCGAGCGGGCTATAGACCTGAACCCGAACGACGCCGAGCTGCTGTTCAACCTGGGCAACGCCCATAAGGCCCTCGGCAACCTGCGCGCGGCGGAGATGTCGTTCGCCAAGGCCATCGAGCTGGACGGCAGCCACGTGATAGCCTACAACAACCTCGGCAACGTCTACCTATCGCTCGGCGACGCCTCCAAGGCCGTGCAGATCTACTGGCGCGGCCTGGCCATCGACCCGAACTACCCGTCGTTCCACTACAACCTCGGCATGGCCTACGAGAAGCTCGGCAAGCCGTCCGACGCGATCACCGAGTACGCGGCCGCCGTCAAGGGACGGCCCGGCTGGATAGACGCGATGACGCGCTACGGCGAGTGCCTCGCCAGGAACGCCGCGTCGAAAAAGGCCATCGACGTATTCACCCAGATCATCGCCATAGACCCGCTCAACGCCCAGGCCAGGAACGGCATCGGGCTCGCCTACGCCGAGGAGGGCAAGCCTGACGAGGCCGTCTCCTGGTTCCGCAAGGCCCTCGAGGCCGACCCCGGCTTCCTCCAGGCCGCCGTCAACATCCAGGACGTGCTCGAGAGGACAGGCCGCTACGCGGAGGCGGTCGGGGAGATCCAGGCCCTCGTCGACCTGATGCCCGACAACGACGGCCTGCGCGTCCAGCTGTCTCGGCTGTACAAGGCGCTCGGCCACCTCGACCTGTCCATGGACACGATCACCGACGTGCTGCGTCGCTCGCCCAACGACATCGAGGCGCTCAAGATCTACGGCGCCCTGCTCCAGGCCCTCGGCAAGCCGGCCAAGGCCAAGGAAGTCTACAAGAAGATAGTCAAGCTCGACCCGAAGCAGGCGTCGTTCAGGATCGAGCTGGCCAGGCTGTACCGAGAGGCGGGGGACCCGGCCTCCGCGGTCCGGGAACTGGACGAGTACCTCGTCAGCAGGCCCAAGGACCAGGCCGCCCGCATCGAGCTGGCCCGGGCCTACGCCGACCAGGGCGAGCACGCCCACGCCGCCCAGATACTCAGGGAGCTGATCGAGTCCAGGCCCGACGACGCCGAGGCCTGGCTCGAGCTGTCGGCCGCCTACCAGGCCCTCGGCGACAAGGACAGGGCCGTCGAGGCCGCCGACCGGCTCGTCAACATCAGGGGCGGCAGGGGCCGGCCCGACGACATGGACGGCCTCAACGACTCGATCGCGGCCTACGAGAAGGCGGTACGCGCCTACTCGTCCGACATGCGCGACGCCTGGGAACGCAACATCGAGGTGCTGCGCGAGTCGCTGCGCAAGGACGCCGAGGCCGGCGGCGAAGCCCGCGGCGACGACGCCGAGCCTATCTTCGATCTCGGCAGCGCCGAGTCGATACCGGTGGACGAGGCGGAGGAGCTGATCTTCCTCGACGAGCGGGAGGAACCGCTCGACGGCGTCGAGGAGCCTGACGAGGAGCCGGTAGAAGAGGAACCGCTCGACGACGAGCCTCGCGTCGACGCGCTGCTCGAGGGCGAGGAGCTGTACGACGACGAGCGGCCGCAGGCGCCGCCGCCTGAACCGGCCAAGGAGCCGGAACCGGCCGCTTCCCCGGCGCAGCAGCAGCAGCAGCCCCAGGCGCCGCTTCAGCAAGCGCAGCCCGTCTTCCAACAGCCGCTATACGCGCCGCCTCCGATGCCGCCTCAGTATCCGCAATACCCGCAATTTCCGCCGTTTCCATCGTATCCGCCGCCTCGAGAACCGGAACGGCGGAAGCCCCCGAGCCTCGACCCCCCCGACCTGTCGCAGCCCGACGAGGAACTCCCGCTTGACGAGGAACTCTCGCTAGACAACGAACTCCCGCTTGACGAGGAACTCCCGCTTGACGACGCGTCGCCGCTTAACGAGGAACCGCTGCCCGAGGAGGAACCCCTCGAGGAAGAGCAGGAACCCGAAGCCGATCTCGAGCCCGAAGAGGAGCCTCTCGAGGAAGACCTGGAATGCGCGCCGGAATATATAGACGAACCCGCCTTCGACGACGAAGCCGACGAGGTTATCACCGAAGAGGAGGATGAGCGACCCTGGGACGAGCCGGAACCGGAACCCGAGCTTGAGCCTGAACCGGAACCGGAGCCTGTGCTGGAACCCGAGCCCGAACCGGAGCCCGAACCCGCGCCGCGGCCGGCGCCTAAACCGGCGCCCGAGCCGCGAAGCGAGCTCGACGAACCGCGAAGCGAGTTCGACGAACCGCGAAGCGAGTTCGACGAACCGAAGGATACGATCGACCCGTTCGGCGAGGAAGCGGCCAAGCTGTACGTCTACCTGAAGGGCCTGACGCAATCCTTGCCCGACGATAAGCGCGCGGCGATGGAGGAGAGCGGCGTAGCCAGCAAGCTCGACGCCAT
>QKAK01000027.1 GCA_003247225.1 Spirochaetota bacterium
ATCTCATCTCGGCAGGGCTTGTCCAGGAGGTGTGACCCTCGCAAACGCGAGGGCCGACGCCTCCTGGACACCCGCCTCCGCGTGCATGCGAGGCCTGGGTACGAACAGCCTTCTCGGGGCGGCGCGTCGTGACCGTGCATGGGGTGGGTATCAGTCGTCGGATGTAGACCCGGGCGGGGCGGCGCGTCGTGAATGGGTAGCGGGTAGTACTCAAGGTCCGGTTCACGATTCGGTCGAAGCTATCACGACGTCCGATAGCCTTGTACTATCTTGTTTATCCTGTCACCATTATTCTAATCTCACCCGCCTCCGCGTGCGTGCGAATGGCGGGAGCGCGCCCGGATCGTACTGGAGACGCTACTCCTCGATATTCTCCTTGGGTACCCATCCGGGCTCGCTCGGTCCTCCCTCGGCATGGCCGAACGCCCAGCCGTTCAGTTCCTTATCCCCTAGTATGACGTCGCCCCGCTTGATCGTGAGCCCGTGGGCGGTATAGGACTCCAGCGCGACGCCCCTCCCGTCCTCCCGAGCCTCGACGATCTGTTCCGAGCCCCGGCCTTGCACGCTACCAGGCGTTCACGTGGACGCGCTCGCGTACGTCGACCGCTACCTGCCTGAATGCGCTTACTTCCTCGCTCGGGTAGCCGAGCGACAGGTAGCAGGGGAAGTCGTAGTCGCCCGGAGCTCCGACGGCCTTCTTGACGTAGGCACGCTCTTCCTCGGTCGGGATCCTGGTCACGCCCTGGACGCCGCGGCTGGCGGCCGCCACGAGGACGTTCTCGATGACGCACCAGGCGGAGGCGAAGTAATTGAGGTCGGAGAGTTCCCGGGGCCCGAGGACGTCGCGGGGCTGGTAGTAGAACGGCAGCACGAGGACGCTCGAGCTCACCAGCATCCGCCGCTGTAGCGGGATGGCGTCGACGTACATGCGCTTCTGCTCCTCGTCGCTCATGCCGGAACCCTCGACGATGCTCCTCGCCTCCTCGGCGGACCTGTCGCGGGACACCCTGTCGACGAGCTCGAGCCTCCTATCCCTATCCCGGACGACGACGAACTCCCACTTCCTCAGGTGGTCGTTGCTCGGGGCCCGTAGCCCGGCGTCGAGCAGTACCTCGAGCAGCTCGTCGCTCACCTCGCGTTCAGAGAACCTACGAGCGGTCCTCCGCGAGCGTATCGCCTCAATCGTCTCCACGTTCTTTCCTTCTATCCCTACGAAGCTTCATGGTCCTCAAGCGCCAAGGGGCCTGCGACGACGAGTTCGCCCCGCGGGCCGACCATGCAGGACCTGGACTCGCCGACGTCATCCCTGAGGCTCGACATGGAATCGGCCGTCGGGAAGAACTACGTCGGGTAGCCGCTCGCGCGGCGGTTCTCGACGACGGCTATTCCTTGTATTCGCCGTACTCGCCGTAGTCGTCGTCGCTCGGTATCAGGAGCCACAGCACGAGGTAGACCCAGCCGGACATGCCGAATACCAGGACGAGCAGTACGAAGAACCAGCGTACGGCGCTCGGGCTCAGGCCGGCGGCCTGCGCGATGCCGCCGCAGACGCCGGCTATCTTCTTGTCCCGCATGGATCGCTTGAGTCGCATATCGTCTCCTCGGTTTTTTTCTCGATACAGGCTAGATCGACGGTTCCCGGTTTGTCAATCGCAGGTCGCTCCCGGCCGCGTCGACGATTACTGCGGCGTCGATAGCCTCGGCGTCGGGGGGGCGAGGCTTCGCCGATAATCTCGGCTTCGATGGCCGCGGCGCTGGTGGCAGCGTCGACGATAACCGCGGCTTCGATAGCCGCGGCGTCGGTGGCCGCTCAGCCGGCCGGCGACTCCTTCCAGGCGAAGTTGCCCGCGCCGGCCCCGAGCTCGAAGTGGCAGGCGGCGATGCCCAGGTCGAGGTCGGCGTAGAAGCCCGGGCCGGAGACCCTGGCGTCGACGACGTCGCCGGACCTGGCGAAGGCGAACTTCTGCTGGTTCATCGCCGTCGGCGCCAGCATGGCCGCCTCGACGCCCGAGATGAACCACGACGGATGGTCGCCGCCCCGTCCCGCGATGAACTTCCCCATCGGCTTCGAGGCGTGGGGCTTCCCGGGCCGCTCGGCGCGGCCGACCGTGATGACGCAGACCAGCTCCTCGCCCGGCCCCACCCGTATGCCCTTCTTGCTATAAGTCCCGGCCACCCAGCAGGTGCCCAGCCCGAGCTCGGTCGCGTCGAGCACGAGGCGCTCGCCCCAGTACCCGGCCCTGCCCCGCAGGCCCCGCGACTTCGGCCCCTTGACGACGACGAGGTTCCTGACGCCGCTGAACTTGCCGTATCGCCCGAGCATCGAGTCGAATGCGCTGCCGTCGTCCAGGATGAGCTCCATCGTCAGTCCGCCCGCCGCGTTCGCCGCCTCCATCGCGGAGCGCAGCCCGTCGAGCGCCGCCCCCTCCAGGGGGCTATCGATATACGCCCGCACCGAGTGCCGGCGTCCCATTACTTCCATCGCGTCCATGATCGGCTCCTTGCGCTGAGAATATACGCATTCCCGACCGCGCAGGATAGTACCGCCTCGGAGCCAGGGCGTATGAAGGGGGAGTACCCCTACGCTACCCGGCTCAGCGCCGCCGCCCGCCGGTCGCCTCCGTCGTCGCTACTCCCCCTCGCTCCGAAGGTCGCGCGCCGCTCACGGCGTACGCCGCGCGCGGGACGCGCGATCATCCCCTCGTCCCCCGTACGGCCCGACCGCCCCGGGCGCGCGGCGCTTCTCCGCTACCCCCGCTCTTGTTATGAGTATTGGTTTCGCTAACGAGCGCCTATAGCGTTCCTCTTAAAAGCAATCGCGAACCATAGCTTCTTCTGCACCTGGGCATACCATCGCGCAGCCAATAACTCCGGCCCGGATGGATCCGGCGACGCTCAAGCCTCGTTCTTGCCGATATCGGCGAAATAGATCGGATGCGACGCGACTATCTCGTAGCCGAGCTTCTCCGCCAGGCTTACCGATACCGAATTCTCGCTAAAGCAGGACCAGATCGGATCGAATCCGTTCTCTAGGCATTCCTCGATATAGGCGCAAGCGCTTACGTACGCCAAGCCCTTCCGCCTATAATCCTCGAACGTCTTTATTCCGATTTCCCGGTCGTTTTCAGAGGCGAATACGGAGATGCAGATAGTAGCGAAATTACTTCCATCTACCGCGCAATAGCCCGACCCTTTTTGGAAGTAATCGTCGACCGTTTCCCAGAAGCAGCGAATATATTCGACGAATTCGGCATTGTCGTCTATCGATCGGATTACGTCGGGGCTGATCCTCGTTATTGAGAATCCGCTCGGAATACGCTCCCGCCAATTCTTGTCGAAGCGATTCTTATCGTAGTTAAAATACGTCTTCCCGGATCTCGATAGGTTCAGATGCGAAAACATCTCTTCGACTTTCTCGCACCACCCGTCCGTATCGGGGTAGAACGCGAAATCGATAGCGCCTTTATCTTTGATGCACTCGGGGAAATATTCATTTTCAAGGAAATCCGCTAGCGACGAATTGAACTCATCGTTTTCCGAGTCGCCGGCTAGGTAATAGTACGCCCACGAATTCAGAATAAACACGCTTTCAGGCTTTTCTATAGAATCTACGAATATCCTGGCTTCGTTTTTATGATTGAATATCGACTCGATAGCCGCGTTGTTCTTCAATTTCGTGAATACGCTGAACGCCTTAGAATAATCAGCCTTATCCAATTCGTGCATCATCCCGTATGCTTCCTTTTTGCCGTATTAGTAACGGGGCCCTTCATTGGTCGGCCATGCCGTTTACTATTCCATACGGTCTATCGGCACGCAAGCGTAGTGTTTCATTATACCTAAAGCGGCTCAAGCCGAATGAACCGGCGTTTCGTCGATACGCCATACGCAGGCCCCGTCGCTCGTCAGCGTCGTATTTCCCTCGCTACCCTCGGGGCTGGTCCGAGCTCGGATCGTCGCGACGGCGCCGTCATTATCAAGCGGTCGCCTAGTTTCCAGTCTTATTCCAGCTCGGGATTCAAGAGTACGAAATGCTCATGATCCTCCCACGTGCCGTTTATCCGTAAGTACTTCCTGCTAACGCCTTCGCGTACGAATCCCGATTTCTCTAGGACTCTCCTTGAGCGTACGTTCCGTGGCATTACGTTCGCCTCTATTCTATGGAGACGTAGCTCGGTAAAGCATTTCTTGATGACTAGCTCCATCGCCTCGGTCATGAAGCCCTTATTCAGATAGTCGCGATCGAGCTTATATCCCAAGAAGCATGACAAGAACGCGCCTCTAACGATATTCGATAGGCTTATCGTTCCGATGAGCAGATTACCCTCCGATAGGTAAATGAAATAATGCGCGGCCCTACCCTGTTCCATATCGTCGCTCTTGTTCTTCAGATCGGCCTTTATAGCTTCTTCGCCATAATAATCCGCGTCTCGTATCGGCTCCCATTCAGCCAGAAACGCCTTATTCTTGAGCAGGTAGTTCCGCGCTTCCTCTAGCTTGACCTCGTTCGCGTCCTTCAGGGTCAATCTGTCAGTCGTCGAGCTCATGCATTTCCTCCAAGCGATGCCATCGCGCTATCTTCCCGGCCCGAAAGCCCCGCCCGCACGCGGGGGCGCCTTCATAGGCTGAACACGTTCCAGCATAGGTCGTCCCTTCGTATCGAATCCTCCACGACCAGGTCGCGTATATCGTCCGGCAGGATCGATCGCTGCCAGGCCCGTTCCGCCCTCGCGTTCTCGACGGCCCGGCCCTCGGGCGACGCCGCGATGACGGCCCGTATGGCGTACGCCGCGGCCCCGAGCGCGTGCTCTGGCACGTGCGCCACGGCGGCGGCCTGGCCGGCCGAGTACGCGGCGTACTTCGCGGCCTTGGCCGCCGTCCTTCCGGACGCGTTGGCGCGATACGCGGCGACCTTCGACTCGGTCGCCCGGATCTCGCCGCCCGCCCACGCCCGCGCGCTACGGATCGCCGCTCCGGGCCCGTCGTCGCCCGGCGCGTACGACTCGAACGCGCCGAGGACGCGCTCGGCGCAGGCCGCTGCCCAGGCGGCCAACGCCCTGTGCCGCTCGTCGGAGAGGAGGCCGCCCCGCCTGACGGTCACCAAGCCGGGATCCTTAGGATTCGATAGTATCAACGCCCGCTCCCGCGGCGCGCGCTCGGCGCGCCGCTCGTCCGCCGCGGCCCGCCCCGAGGCGGAGGAGTCGCGGCGGGAAGGTCACCCTCGGCGCTTCGCGTCGTTCTCCTCTATCCTGAACGCGACTATCCGCCTGATCAGGTCGATCGGCAATTCCTCGTCCAGCGGGAAGCGTACCGAGCCCTTGCCGCGCTTATAGCGGGCCAGTTCGCCGCCGAAGCGCTCGAGCCCGCTCGGCGCCGGGTAGAGGCCGATATGGCCTTTGTAGCCGGCGTAGTGGACCAGGTTGCCGTTATAGACGAAGGTCGGTATGCCGTACTTTATCGTCTCCTCGGCCTCGGGCAGCAGCTCGAGGACCAGCGACCGTATCCGTTCCATCTTGAGCCGCGCCGGCTCGTCGAAGCGATCGAAGTAGGCCGCTACGTCCGCGGGTTTGTCCCTCATCGGCTTGCCGCCCGTCCGAATCTCATACGCCCCTCCTGTGCATGCGCCTGGCGAGGTAGACGACGGGCGTGTCGAGTAGGCTCGTCGCCACGTAGATAAGATAACTCGAGGCCATGATGGAGAGAAGTGTCTTCGCCGGATAGAGTCCCCAGAAGGCGCCTGCGGAGTACAGCGCGGTGTTGACCAGCTGCGAGACGAGGGTCGAGCCGTTGTTCCTGATCCAAAGCCCCTTCTCCCGGTCGCCGAGCACGCGCGTCGTCACGGCCCAGATGGCGTGGTAGGCCCAGACGTCGAAGCGCTGGGCGATGGCGTAGACGACGAGGCTGACGAGCATGAGCCGGGGGGTGTTCGAGAACAGGGTCCTGACGCTCTCGAAGGCCCAGTCGTTAGCCGCGGGGCTGTAGGCGAGCCACAGCTGGGAGACGACGATGAAGCTGAACGAGGTGGCGATGCCGATGGATACGGCTTTCTTCGACGCGTCCTTGCCCAGGTTCTCGCTCAGGATGTCGGTGACGATGAAGGTGGTCGCGAACATGACGTTACCGAGGGTCTGCTCCATGCCGAAGGCCTCGACGAGTATCAGCACCTCGATGTTGGCGGCCAGGGTCGAGAAGACGGTCCAGGCGTACAGCCCCCGCTCGCCGAAGAGTCGGTACCAGATGAGGAGTCCCGAGTATAGGACGACGATGGATATGATCAGTAATAGCTCGTTGCTCATGCGTTCGCTCCGTGTCGCGCGAGAGCCTATGCGGAAGCGTGAAACGCGCTAGAGCCCGCCCTCCGCGCCGGGGTCGGGCGCGGATGACCATAAAGGCGCCCGGGAGGCGCCTCTAGACCCGACGGGCAGTCGCCGCCGGGGGACCTAGTTTTGTTTAACGACAGGAGGGTTTCGAACTGTCCGTAGGCTCTGGCGTGTATAAGATCGCCCCGTCGGCCGCGCGGCCGCGAGGCGGGCACGATAGCACGGCGGGGCGCGGCGGCGCAAGACGCCCGTCGCCGCCCCGCCGTACCCCGGTTCAGCCGATCCGGCGGATGAGGCGCAGGTAGAACTCGACGCCCTTGGCGAGCGACGCGACCGGCAGGCGCTCGTTGACGGCGTGCATGCTGGCCCGCTCGGCCTTGGACAGCTCGAACGGCGAGAAGCGGTAGACGGTCGACGAGACGCGGGCGTAGTGCCTGGCGTCGGTGCCGCCCATCACCACGTAGGGCGCGACGACCGCGTCGGGGTATACCTCGGCTATCGTCGCCGACAGCGCGTCGAAACGCGGGCCCGACAGCTCCGATACCGGCGACGGCTCGCCGGGCAGGAGCACGCGCAGCTCGACGAGGGGGTCGTCGATGACGGCCTTCATCCGCTCGACGACGCTCTCGACGCTCTGGCCGATGGCGACGCGCACGTTGACGACGGCCTTGGCGACGGCGGGCAGCACGTTGGCGGCGTCGGAGCCCTGGAGCATCGTGACGGCCATCGTGGTGCGGCACATCGCGCCGAGCTCGCCGCCGGCCCGGCCGAAGACGAAGAGGAGGAGCGGCTCGAACAGCCAGAGGTTCCCGAGCACCAGGCGCAGGCCGGCCGGCGCGTGCGGGGCTATCCGCGAGAACATGAGCCGGGTCGCGGCCGGGAAGCGGGCCGGGAAGGGCCTGGCCTCGAGCCGGGTGATGGCCCGGGCGAGCCTCCAGGCCGCCCCTTTGCGCGGCGGGGTCGACGAGTGCCCGCCCTGGCTACGCACCGATAGCTCGATGTCCGTGACGCCCTTCTCGGCGACGCCGACCATCGCGAGCGGCCGCTCGACGCCGGGGAACACGCCGCGGACCACGGCCCCGCCCTCGTCGAGCACGAGGCCAGGCTTGACGCCCAGGCCCTCGAGATGGGCGACGATGGCCGGCGCGCCACGGCCGCCGGTCTCCTCGTCGTGCCCGAAGGACAGGTACACGTCGCGCTCTGGCGTGAAGCCCGCCTTGAGCAGCGCCTCGACGGCCTCGAAGGCGCAGGCCAGCGTGCACTTCGTGTCGATGGAGCCGCGGCCCCAGACCGCCCCGTCGTGGACGTCGCCGGAGAAGGCGGGGCGCTCCCAGCCCTCGTCGCTCGCGGGCACCACGTCGTAGTGGGCCATCAGCACGAGCGGCTCGCCCTGGCCCTTGCCCTTCCATCGGTATAGCATCGCGTGGCCGCCGACTACCGTCCGCTCGAGCGTCCGGTGCGTCTCGGGATACAGTTCCGGGAGGAGGGCGCGGAAGGCCTCGAACTCGGCCCAGTCGACCGCCTCGGGCTCGCGGCTCGAGACGGTGCGCTTACGTATCAGGGCGGACAGGCGCCTGGCCGCGCCGTCTGAATCTACTGAAGGGATCTCGTTCATACTAGGCGCCTCTTGTACAGGAGCCGCGCCACGCCTATCGAGACGATGGCGCCGGCCGGGATCAGGATGCCGACGGGGGCGGTGGGTATCGCGATGAACAGCCCTATCATCAGCGCCAGGGGCGCTATCGACAGCTTCCAGTTCCTCGAGATGAACACTACGCCGAGGGCGCCGAACAGGGCCGGCAGCAGGTTCGCGAAGGCCGGCCTCAGGGCCGGCGACTCGAGCACCGGCGTGAGGTACGACATCAGGAGCACGCCGGCGAGTAGCACCGCGTTGGTCACGAGCGACGAGGCGCCGATGGCGAGCGTCGATACGATCTCGCCCTCCTTGGTCGACGGCTCGACCCCGGCGGACTGCATCGCGGATATCGCGGCCGGTACCTTGAGGTTCGACAGGTTGCCGGTGACGAAGCCGAGATAGGTGCCGCCCGAGCCGAGCATCGGCGTGAAGGTGATCACCTCGACGACGGCTATCGGCCAGAAGATCATGATGGTCGGCAGGAGGGCCGCGACGAGCTTGCCTATGGGCGGCCACACGCCGAAGTACAGGGATATGGCCAGCGGGACGCCGAGTATCATCGCGATGGCTACCGCCATCCAGGCCCGGCCGCTCCTGTGGATGGCCTCGTCGTAGGTCGTCGTCTTCATCGCGACGTTCATATCGTCCTCCCGCCCGCGAGGGCGCTATAGATCGCCGCCACCGCCATGCCGGCTATCATGCTGACCGGCATCGCGAAGTTCTCGAGGCTGGCCAGCTTGGCCTTCTTGATCAGGAGCCCGAAGACGGCCATCACCGCCGCCGACGACAGCAGGGTCAGGATGGATACGAGGCCGCCACCGAGCGCGCTGCCGAGAAAGGCCGATATCAGGCCCATGAACATCGCGCTGATAAGGAGGCCGGACCACGTCGCGTCCTTGATCTGGGCCTTATGGATGCCGCTCTGGATGCCCTTAGAGAAGAAGATGACGAGGAACATCGCGAAGACGCAGCCTATCGACATGGCCCAGGCTATGGCCGAGAAGACGACCGGGTCGGTGATGGCCGACTTGATCGACGCTCCGAAGGCCTGGGCGGCGGTCTCGGCCGCGGGCAGCTCGTAGGTGATCGCGCCGACCACCGACAGCCGTATCCACGGCAGCGGCAAGCCGAGGGCGCCTGACAGGGTCAGGACGGCGAGCAGGATGGCGACGGACGGCACGACGGAGAAGCTCGCCGAGCCGACGATGGCCTTGCGCATCGTCGCCGCGCTCAGGCCGAGGCGCTTCCCCTCTCTGTAGGCCCTGGTCATGAAGACCAGGCTCTGGACCGTGACGAACAGGGCGACGATGGCCCCGATCGCGTACATGAACGGGCTGTTCCGCGGGTCGGTCATGGATGCGGCTCCTTGGCTCTAATGTTTTCAGCTATAGTAACCGTGATCGATTAAACCGTCGCATCCTTCCGCTGTCAACGAAAAAGCGCCCGTACGGCGTTTGCCGTCCGGGCGCTCGCGCCGCCGCGCGGACGAAGCCGCGCGGCGCGCTCCATCAAGAACGCGATTATCGCTTCCCGAGCCCGTCGAGCCAATCGGCTATCAGCGCTATCGCCTCCGGCGAGAACGCCGGCGGGAGGCCCATGTACTCGTCGGGCATGCCGGTGTTCGCCTGCTGGAACAGGTGGTTAAGCCCTTCCATCGCGACGGCCTTGACCGGCACGCCGGCCTTCGCCGCCGAGGCCTCGATGGCCGCGAGGTTCTTGCCCGCGCGCACCTGCGAGTCCTTGGAGCCGTTGAGCGCAAGGACCGGGCTCCTGACCCTGGAGTAGTATTCGGCCGGGTTCGACCTCAGGAAGGCCTTGAACCACGGGTCGCGCAGCGCGGACAGCTGGGCCTCGAGCTGATCCGGGGGCAGGCCGGCCTTCGACAGCTCGGCCTTCGCCGCCTCGAGCGGGAACTCGTCCGACGCGAGTATCATGTCGTAGAGGGCGCGGTTGATCGCCTGGGAGCTCTCGATAGCCTCGGCGGGGGCGCCCATGCCGGCGAGTATGTCCCTCGACTGGTCGAGGAGTATCTCGTAGCCGCCGACGCCGGGGCCGGCTATCGATACGAGCCCGTAGACGCCGCCTATCAGGTTCTCGGCGATCGCTATAACGTAGCCGCCCTCGCTATGCCCGGCGAGCGCTACGCGGCCCGCGTCTATGCGGCTATCGGCCGCCGCGAACCGGTACGCGCCTACCGCGTCGAGCGCGAAGTCCTCGGAGGTGGAACCCGAGAAGGTCCCGCCCGACTCGCCTACGCCGCGATCGTCGTAGCGCAGCGTGGCCCAGCCCCTGGCGGCCATACCCTCGGCGATGTCGCGGAACGGCGTGATCGGGCCTATCGCCTCGTCGCGGTCCTGGGCGCCAGAGCCGCTGACCAGTATCAGGCAGGGGAAGGGCCCCTTCCCGTCCGGCAGCCTAAGCGTTCCCGCCAGCTCGACGCCGGCCTGGCCGCTCTTGAAGCGGACGCTCTCGCCTATCCGCGCCGGGGCCGCCGGAACCGCGGCAGCCGATTCGCCGCCGGCGCGAGCGAAGGTCAGGGGCAGGCGCGCGCCGCTCTGGGCCCAGATCGCGTCGAGCCCGCCGCTATCGGACGCGCGCAGTTCCACCGACGCCCTGAACGCGTCGAACTCGGCGACGAGCAGCCCGTCTGCGAAGGTCACCGCCGAGGCCTTGGCCCCGGCGACGCGCTGGGCCGGCACGTCGAGCGAGACGCCGTCCGCGGCTATGTGGAGCCCGAGCGCCAGCTTCTGGGCGCCGGCGACCAGTACGCCCTCCCAGTCGCCTAGCATGGCGGCCGGCACTTCAGTCCCCGTCGGCGCCGGCGCCTCGTCCGCGCGCTCCGGCGCGCTCTGGCACGCGGCCAGGGCTACGGCGCACAGCGCCAGGGCGATGCCGCGAAACGTCGATCTACGATGTATGTTCATCGTTCCCTCCTTCTGAATCAATGCCGTTCCGACTAGCGCCGCTGCGCGAGCGGTGAACGGCGTACGAATAGGCCGTCGTCGCCGCGACGCAGGATATGATGGCGCCCCCGCCGACCAGCCGGGCCGCCCGCTCGGGCATGAAGGCCGTCGCGGCCGTCGCGGCGCCGGCCAGCACGAAGGCTACGCCGCCGAAGCGATGCGTAGCCCTCCATACGCGTTCGTCGGCGAGCGTCCAGGGCAGCCGGATGCCGACCGTGTAGTTCCACTTGATGCGCGGCATCACGTTGCCCATCGCGACGAAGGCCAGGCCCGTCGCCAGCGGCACGAGCCGCAGGTCGGAGCCGTCGAGCAGGCCGAGCGCGGTAACGATCGTTATCAGGTACAGCGCGGCCGCGAGCGCGGCCACCGATACGACGACGACGGCGAACGTCCCCTCGCGAGCCTTGATGTTGCGGTAGCGAGGGTCGACGGCGGCGGCGCCCCTGACCAGCGCCGTCACCAGGAGCGGAGCCGCGGCCAGCAGGAAGGCCCAGGGCTTGGCGGCCCAGCCGTCCGCCGCGCCGGCCGAGTCCCAGTGTATCGGTATCGATGCGGGCAGGCGCCCGTACAGGGCCGCGGTCGCCGCCATGAGCGCCGCGGTAAGCGCGCCTATCCAGGCGGTCGCCTTGTCGATAGCCTTCATCTATCCTGTCCTTTCATCGCCAGGATCCATTCGAGCAGGTCCTGGAACACGGTCGTATTGAGCTCGTAGTATACGAACTGGCCCTTCTTCTCCCGCTCGACGAGGCCCGCGTCGGCCAGCGTGCCGAGATGGTGGCTCATCGAGGCGGCGCTCATGTCGAATTCGGCGCCGAGCTCGCCGGCGCTCCTCGGCCCCGACCGGAGGAGCTCGAGTATCCGTCGCCGGGTCGGGTCGTCGAGCGCTTTCCAAACCTTGTTCACCGTACTCGCGGCTCCTATCGCTTAGATATTTAGAATATCTTCTAAATATCTAATTACGTCAAGTAGACGATAGACGGTTCCCCGCCGGCCGTATCCGCGCTATAGTAGTGGACGAAAGCGCCGACCCTTTTAAGGAGGCGACCGATGCCCGATCCCAGGCGCGCTAGCTCTCTCTTCACCGTCCTGCTCGCCCTGGCGCTGCCGACCGTAGCGTCATGGGGCCAAGCCCTGCCTCGAGACGCCGAGAAGGCCGGCTTCGCGGCTGTCTCCGGCAAGCGTATGGCCCCGTTCGCCGTCAGGAGCGCCTCGGGCTCGACGCTGAGCTCCGATAGCCTATCGGGCTCGCCGGCGCTATTCCACGTCTGGTCCTCGCGCGACGATCCGGCCGGCGAGGGGCCGACCCTCGCGGCCTCGCTCCAGGAAGCCCTGCGCGCGTCCCGACCGGACGCCGCCGTCATCGCGCTCTGCGCCGATAAGGACGACGCGAAGGCCGCTATCCGAGCGCTCGGAAGCCCGTCGGCGCCGGCCTGGATCTTCGTCTCCCCGTCCGGCGATATAGTCGCCTATCGCCTCGGCCGCCTGTCGGCGAGCCTGGCCGTCAAGGCGGTCGAGTCGCTCTTCGCTCTCTACCCGGCGGTCAGCCGTCCCGAGGGCGCGGCTCCGGGAGCCGTCGTTGCCGGCGAGGCCGAAGCGGCCGGCTCGATCGAGGGGCGCGTACTCGCCGAGCTCAACCTGGCCAGGACGAGGCCCGCCGCCTACATCGAGATCCTAAAGGAATACCGTACGCATATACGCGGCAACTACCTCGAGCGGCCCGGTGAGATCACCGTAGTGCTCAACGAGGGGGCGCGCGCCGTCGACGAGGCGATAGCCTTCCTATCCAGGCAGTCGGCGCTGCCGCCCCTGACGCTATCCGCCGGCCTGAGCCGCGCCGCCGCCGACCACGCGGCCGACCAGGGCAAGACCGGACGGACCGGACACGCCGGCTCGGACCGCAGCACGATGAAGGCGCGGGTCGAACGCTACGGCGACTGGAGCCGCACCATCGGCGAGAATATCGCCTACGGCGCGGAGACGGCCAGGGACGTCGTCATCCAGCTGATCGTCGACGACGGCGTAGCCTCTCGCGGCCATAGGGCGAATATATTCAATCCGGGATTCCTGGTGGTCGGTATAGCCTTCGGCTCCCATCCGGCCTATCGCACGGTCTGCGTCCAGGATTTCGCCGGCGGCTATGACGATCGATGAGGCCGATACCCGCTCCGTCTCGGTCATGCGACGAAAATAATTGACTACTGCTGATATATCAGTATAATATCAGAAGTATGAACGCACATGAACCGACCGGCGATAGAGGCCAGCGAGACGCGTTGACCGCATCGGAACCTCGGGATCCCCCGCTGCGAGAGCGGGTCTACGCCTATCTCAAGCAGAAGCTGAACGACGGCGGCCTTAAACCGGGCGCCTTCCTCGACCTCAACGCGCTCGGCGCGGAGCTCGGCCTGTCGAGGACGCCGCTACGCGACGCGCTCCTCCGGCTCGAGGCCGAGGGCTTCGTGACGATCCATCCCCGGCGCGGCGTCCTGCTCAACCCCCTCGACCTGCAGTCCATTCGCAACTCGTACCAGCTCCTCGGAGCCATCGAGGCGGCCGCCATCATCGAGGCGTCTCCCAATTTTAAGCCTACCGACGCCGATCGCATGCTCGAGCTGAACGAACTGATGCGCGGCGCGCTCGACCGCAACGATTTCGACGATTATTACAGCGCCAACCTGGCGTTCCACGATTCCTACATAGCCAGGAGCGCTAATTCAGAGCTTAAGCGCATGGCACGCATCCTCAAGGACAGGCTCTACGACTTTCCCAGGCGCGAGAGCTACCTGAGCCAATGGGAGAGGGAAAGCCTCAAAGAGCACGAACGCTTGGCGACCCTGCTCAAGGAAGGCTCGTTCGAGCAGGCGGCGTCCTATGTGCGCGACGTTCATTGGTCGTTCAAGGTCCAGGAGCGATACATCATGGCCTACTATTTCGCCAGAGAGGCGGCCCTCGGACCGATGCTGTAGCGGCTTGTATCTTTTAGTAAACCCTTGCGCTTAGGAAAACCATTTTTACTGATAATAGTATTCTTTAGTATACATTTCGATGCGCCATGGAGGCGAAAATGACTGAACGAATTGCCAGGCTGCGACGCCAGAGCGTCGATACGAAACCGAGTATCGATATTCAGCGCGCCTTACTGATCACCGAAGCCTACGCCTCGATGCCCGACGGCCTACCCGCGCCTATCGCCCGGGCTCGTTCATTCGCCTATATCTGCGAGCATAAGGATATATACGTCGGCGCCGACGACCTGATCGTCGGCGAGCGCGGCCGCGGCCCCAAACGGACCTCGACCTATCCCGAGCTGACCTGCCACAGCGTCGAGGACCTGCGGACGCTGCGCTCGCGGCCTATGACCAGCTACGATATCGATGACGACAGTATCGAGGCCTATCGCGAACGGGTCATCCCCTATTGGCGAGGCCGCTGCATCAGGGACAGGGCCTTCGCCGACCTGCCCGCCGAATGGCTGGCCCTCTACGAGGCCGGCGTCTTCACCGAGTTCATGGAACAGCGCGCCGCCGGCCATACCGCGCTGGACGGGCTCCTCTATCGTAGGGGCCTCCGCGATATCAAGGCCGACGTAGCCGCGGCCCTATCGTCGCTACAGCCCGAGGATCCCAGGCTCGAGGAGAAGTCGGCCGAGCTCGAGGCGATGGCCATGGCCTGCGACGCGATGATCCGGCTGGCCGAGCGCCACGCCGAGAAGGCCGAGGAGCTGTCCTCGCTCGAGTCGGATCCTGCGCGAGCCGCGGAGCTGCGCGACATCGCCGCGGTATGCCGCCGGGTGCCGGCCGAGGCCCCGAGGACCTTCCACGAGGCGCTGCAGGCGTACTGGTTCGTGCACCTCGGCACGCTGACCGAGCTCAACGGCTGGGACGCTATGAGCCCGGGCCACCTCGACCAGCATCTCGAGCCGTTCTACCGGCGGGACCTCGCCGAGGGCCGCCTGACCCGCGAGCGGGCCAAGGAGCTGCTCTCGTCCTTCTGGATCAAGGTGAACAACACCCCCGCCCCGCCCAAGGTCGGCGTCACCGCCGCCGAGTCCGGCACGTATAACGACTTTACGAACATCAACCTCGGCGGCCTCTCGCCCGAAGGCCGCGACGGCTCCGGCGAGGTGACGCTCCTGGCGCTCGAGGTGCTCGAGGAGCTCAGGCTGCTGCAGCCGCAGGCTAACCTGCAGGTCTCGGCCAAGACGCCCGACCGCGTGCTCGAGGCCGCCTGCTCCGTGGTCCGCGAGGGCATGGGCTACCCGTCGCTGTTCAACGCCGACGAGGTGACGCTGGCCCAGGTCGTCTCCGGGAAGAGCCTGCGCGACGCGCGCGAGGGCGGCACCTCGGGCTGCATCGAGACCGGCTGCTTCGGCAAGGAGGCGTACATACTCCACGGCTACCTGAACGGCCCCAAGCTGCTCGAGCTGGCCCTGAACGACGGCGTCGATCCGGCTACCGGCCGCCGCGTCGGGCCCGCTACCGGGCCGGCCGAGTCGTTCGGCTCGGTCGACGAGCTTTTCGCCGCCTGGGTCGCCCAGATGCGCTACGCCGTCGATTGGAAGGCCCGGGTCGACGGCTTCCTCGACGACCTGTACGGCCGCAACACGCCCGCCCCGTTCCTGTCGCTGTACATAGCCGACTGCGTCGCCCGCGGCCTCGACTATTACCGAGGCGGCGCCCGCTACAACAGCGACTATATCCAGTGCGTGGGCCTCGGCACCGTGACCGATTCGCTGTCGGCCATCGGGACGCAGGTCTTCAAGGCCGGCAAGGCGACGATGGCCGAGCTGATCGAGGCGCTCAAGGCCGACTGGGCCGGCCGGGAGACGCTGCGCGCCTTGGCCAGGAACCGCAGCCCGCTGTTCGGCAACGACGACGACGAGGCGGACGCGCTCGCGGCGAGGGTGTTCGACGCCTTCGTCGACGCGGTAGAGCGGGACGGCGACGCCCCGAGGATATCGAGGCGAGGCGCGCCGTACAGGGCCAACTTCCTGTCGACGACCTGCCACGTCTACTTCGGCACGAAGACCGGCGCCACGCCCGACGGACGCGGGGCCGGCGAGCCGCTGTCGGACGGCACGAGCCCGTCCCACGGCGCCGACAGGCTCGGCCCGACGGCCGTCATGAACAGCCTCGGCAAGCTCGACCAGGCCAAGACCGGCGGTACCCTGCTCAACCTGCGCTTCTCGCCGAGCGCGCTGGCCGGGGCGGACGGCCCCAAGCGCCTGGCCAGGCTCGTGCGCGGCTACTTCAGGCAGGGCGGCCACCACGTTCAGTTCAACGTCGTCGACGAGGCGACCCTCAGGGCGGCCAAGCGCAGCCCGAGCGACTATCGCAGCCTCCTCGTGCGCGTAGCCGGATACTCGGACTACTTCGTCGACCTCGACGAGCGCCACCAGGACGAGATCATCTCGAGGACGGCCCACGAGCGGGCCTGATAGGTGTTGTTCAGGCGCGCCGCGGGCTTAAGCCCGCGACGCGGCGTCCAGGGCATCGGAAGCCCGGCGCCACGCGTCGGCGGCCCTGCGCAGGCGTTCCGAGCCGGGATCCTTGGCGGCAGCCGAGGCTAGCCGCGCGGCTATACGCCGCGCCGCCCTGTTCCCCGCGTCCGGCCCCGAAGAGCCGAGACCGTCTATCGTCGCGGTCGGGTACGGGTTCGGCACGGGCGCGCCGGCGGCCTTCGAGACGGCCGCAGAGAACATCCCGCAGGCCGTACGCAGCTTATCCTCGTACTCGGCGGCGCCGGACGGCGCGTAGCGCAGGAACGCGTGCTCGCGGAGCAGCCTCTGCGCCGCCGCGAGCTCCGCCGACAGCTCGGAGCCGTTCAGGGCGGCGCCCCTTACGACGCTACCACGCGGACGAAGCGCTTCTTGCCGGCGCGCAGCACGAGCTCGCCCTCGGCGTCGAGCGCGTCAGCCCCGACCGGCGCCTTCTCGTCCTTCCACTGCGCGTCGCCTACGACCGCGCCGCCCTGCTGAACGAGCCTGCGCGCCTCGCTCTTCGTCGGCGCGAGCCCCGCGTCGACGAAGAGGTCGAGCACCGGGTAGCCGGCCTCGAAGCGCGCGCGCGACAGCTCGGCGGTCGGCATCGCCGACTTGTCGCCGCCGCCGCCGAACGCGGCCTTGGCGCCGGCCAGGGCCTTGTCGGCCTCGTCCTTGCCGTGGATCAGCGCGGTCACCTCCCAGGCTAGGCGCTCCTTGGCGCCGTTGATGTCGCCGGAGGCCAGGGCGCGGCACTCGTCGATAGGCAGGAACGTGAACATCAGGAGGAACCGGAGCACGTCGCCGTCGGACACGTTCCGCCAGTACTGGAAGAAGTCGTAGGGGCTCGTCATCGCCGGGTCGAGGAACAGGGCGCCCTTCTCGGTCTTGCCCATCTTCTTGCCGTCGCTGGTCATCACCAGCGGGAAGGTCAGCCCGAAGGCCTCGGCGCCCTCGACGCGGCGTATCAGCTCCATGCCCGCGACGATATTGCCCCACTGATCGTCCCCGCCTATCTGGAGCCTGCAGCCGTGGCGCTTGTACAGCTGGAGGAAGTCGTAGCTCTGCAGCAGCTGGTAGTTGAACTCGATGAACGACAGGCCGGTCTCCATCCGCTGCTTGTACGCCTCGAAGGTCAGCATGCGGTTGACCGAGAAGTGCCTGCCGATGTCCCGCAGGAACTCGATGTAGTTCAGGTCCGCCAACCAGTGCTTGTTGTTGTCGTGCCGGCGGTTCTTGCCGTCGAAGCCGATGAAGCGGTCGAGCTGCCCGCGGAACAGCTCGGCGTTCGCGTCGATCGCGTCGTAGGAGATCATCTTGCGCATCTCGCTCTTGCCCGACGGGTCGCCTATCCTGGCGGTGCCGCCGCCGAGCAGGGCTATGCCGATATGGCCCGCCTCGACGAGGTGCCGGTACGCGAAGAACGGCACCATGTGCCCGATATGCAGCGACGGCCCGGTCGGGTCGCAGCCTATATAGAACGTGACCGGCCCCTGGTCCATCAGGGCGGAGAGCCCCTCGATGTCGGTGCATTGCTGTACGAAGCCTCGTGCCTTCAGGGTCTCCAAAGCGGGATTCATGACCTTCCTCCGATCGTTCTCGACTGTTGAGCCTGGATTATAGCCAGCGCGCCGAACCCGCGGCAAGGGCCGGCCGGGTGTGTCTCGATAATTGAACGAAGAGGATACGAGAGGAAGAGGTAATAATAAAACAACGAAGAGGAAAGAAAATAGAGAATATCGCAACGCAAACCTTGCTCGTACCCAGGCCTCGAACCGGATCATGAACACTATCCGCAACCGGTCACGACACGCCGCCCCGACGTGTGAATTGCCAGTGACCGATACCCGACCCGCAACCCGTCGCGACGCGCCGCCCCGAGAGCATTGTTCGTACAAAGGCCTCGCAAAAACGCGGAGGCGGGTGTGATTAGAATAATGGCGACATGATTAACATGATAGTACAAGGCTATCGGCTGCCATGATTGCTTCGACCGAATCGAATTCCAGCGCTTGAGCACTACCCGCTATCAGTCGCGACGCGCCGCCCCGAATAG
>QKAK01000162.1 GCA_003247225.1 Spirochaetota bacterium
ATCCAGACGGTGGTCGACGAGTTCCAGCCGGACCTGATCGCCAAGGCGATACGGCGGGAGGTCGAGCGCGACGGCCAGGTGTTCTTCCTCCATAACCGGGTGCAGAGCCTCGACGACACTATGGCCTTCATCCAGCGGCTCGTTCCGGAGGTGATGGTCGAGAAGGCCCACGGGCAGATGGACGCGCGCGAGCTCGAGGACATCATGCACCGCTTCATCCACCGCGGCTTCCACGTGCTCGTCTCGACGACCATCATCGAGAACGGCATAGACATACCGAACGTCAACACGATCATCATCGACCGGGCCGACATCTACGGCATCAGCCAGCTGTACCAGCTGCGCGGGCGGGTGGGGCGCTCGGACCGGCTCGCCTACGCGTACCTGTTCTACCCGGACGGGCGCGCCCTGTCGGAGCTGGCGATGAAGCGCCTGCAGATCATCTCCGACTTCACCGACCTCGGCTCGGGCTTCAAGATAGCGATGAAGGACCTGGAGGTGCGCGGCGCCGGTAACCTGCTCGGCCGCGAGCAGTCCGGCGATATCTACTCGGTCGGCTTCGACCTGTACCTGAAGCTGCTCGACGAGGCGGTCGCCCGCCTGTCCGACGAGGGCTACAATCCGGAGGAGGAGCCGTACCTGGAGCTCGAGTACTCGGGCTACATACCGGACGACTATATCAGCCAGCAGGCGGTCAAGATGGAGATCTACAAGAAGATCGCGTCGATCATGTCGCAGGACGACCTCGAGGGGCTGTACCGCGAGCTGGAGGACCGCTTCGGGCCGGTGCCGGAGGACGCCTCGAGCCTCCTGGCCCTCGCGGAGATACGCCTCCTGTGCAAGCGCCTGTCGATCGCCTCCCTCAAGGAGCGCAAGGGCTTCGTCACCGTCGAATTCTCCAAGGTCTCGAAGATATCGGTCGACAGGCTGCTCAGGCTGATGAAGGAGAGCGGGCAGAAGATACGGCTCGACCCGCACCGGCCGAACGTGATGATGATAGCGACCGGACCGATAGGGCTCAAGGAGAAGAGCGAGTTCATACGCGAGAAGCTGGCCGCGCTGGCCGGCTAGCGACGAGCGGCCGCGGGCGGGCCCGGCGGCCTCAGGCCGGCTGGTCCGGAGCGGCCGCCGGCTTGGCCGTGAAGCGCTCGGCGAAGCGGTACTGCTCGATGATCGATACGAGCTCGGAGGAGAACTGCAGCGCGACGCGTACCTTCTGGACGCCGTTCTGCAGCCTGGCGACCGAGGCCAAGGTCCCGGCCACCGTGAACTGGAAGCTCTGGAAGAACAGCTTGAGCTGGATGGGCTTGTCCTGCTCCAGGATCGGCCCGTTCATCGGCACGAGGAAGTCGGCGGAATCGCTGGCCAGCGCGAACAGCGCCACCTTGGCCTGGGCCCCGGCGTAGCCTATCGTGCAGTAGTTGTTGTAGCCCATCGTCTTGGCCGTATCGGGGTTGATCGATATCGGCTTGCCCTTGTAGTCGTCGTACTCTACCTTGAGGCGGTCGAGCAGCATGAAGTAGTCGATGAGCGTCTGTACGAGGTCGGGCGGGCAGGGCTTGAAGGCGACGTCGATCAGCCCGATCGACTCGCGGCCTTTCATCGGGCTGACCGAGCGCAGGAGGCAGCGGGCGAATATCTTCATAGGCGTCTGGGCGCCGCCCGGCTGGAACACGAGGGTCAGGCCCGCGAGCCCGTTGACGTACTTCTGGAAGAACGCCAGCTCCTCGCGGGAGAACGACGCGACGAGGACGGCGCCGTTCATCGACAGGCGGTACGGCACGCAGATTATTCCGTAGGTGTCGAGCTTCACCACCGTCTGGCCCGGCTTGAGGCCCATCCGGGCCTGCGCGAACGGCGTAATCGCGGCGGTCTCGTTTTGGTATTGGGCTAACAGGTCCGTTTGATTATGCATGGCGATTCCAGTGTAACCTCCAACGCCGAATCGTCAAGATCCGCGTCGTCGTCGTCCCGCCGCCCGATCGCGCGGCGGGGCTTCCCGTTTGCCGGCCGGCTCGCCCCGGCCGACGCCGGCCGCCGATAGGAGGAACACCGTCGGCGTCTTGCCGATGCGCTCGGGCCTCGCCCTCCAGTCGGCGGCCGTCATCCTGACGACGCGCTCCTCCGGCGTGGACAGGCCGACCGCGGCGCAGAACACGGTGTCGGGGGCCAGCACCGCGGCCGCGCTGGCCGCCACGGCGTCGTTGCGGTACGGCGTCTCGATGAAGGCCTGCGTCGAACCGTGCCGCCTCGAGTCGGCCTCTAGCCCGCGCAGGGCCGCCTCCCTGCCCGCCTGGTCGGGAGGCAGGTAGCCCGAGAACGCGAATCGCTGGCCGCCGAGGCCCGACGCCATGACCGCCATCAGGATAGAGCTCGGGCCGGGCAGGGGGACGACCCTGATCCCCGCCGCGGCCGCCTCGGCCACCAGGGCCGCGCCCGGGTCGGCGACGCAGGGGCTGCCGGCCTCGGACAGTATGGCCGCGTCGCGGCCTGCCAGCAGCGGCGCCAGCAGGGCCCGTACGTCCTCCGGCCTCGTGTGCTCGTCGAGCACGCCGAAGCTCGACGCGTCGAGCGACTCCTGCGGCATGACTCGGCATAGGAAGCGCCTGGCGCTGCGCTCGTTCTCGACCACGAAGTCCCGGATACCGGCCACTATCCTCGGTATCCTCGGGGCCAGCTCGTCCATGGGGTCGCCGTCGCCTATCGGCACCGGCACCAGGTACAGCGCGCCGCTCACCTGCCGCCCTCCTGGACGCTGGCCAGGAACGACATGACGTAGGCGCCGAAGCGCTCCGCCAGCCGGGCGGGGAACCCCGCCTCTATCGCTCGTTCGCCGGCGGCCTCCCGGGCCTCCTCGACGTCTTTCACGGTCAACGGCAACCTCTTTCCGATCAGCGAAAGCTCCAGGGCCCGGTCCCGCGCCAGCGTCCTGCCCGACGCGATGAGCCTCAGCTCCGATATGGTCTCTTTCTCGAAACGGGCGGCCGCGGCGAAGGTCGACGCGAAGGCGTCCCCTTTCGTCGGCTCGCCGAGCCTATGCAGCGCGAACGCGTCCCACGGGGCGGTGGGGACGCGTATCCTGGTCAGCAGGGTAGCGGCCGGGAACGCCGGCCGGCCATCCCCGCCGACGAGGGCGTGGATACCGCTCCAGCGGGAGCCGGAGGCGTCGCGGAGCTCCACGGTCGCGTCCATGCACGCCAGCGACGGGAAGCAGGTCATGAACGCGTCGCGCGAGGCGATGTTGCCGCCGAGCGTCGCCATGTTGCGGACCGTGGCCGTGCCGACGAGCCCGATCGCGTCGCGCAGCGGCTGGAGCGATAGGCTCCTCGGCAGGGCCTGTATCGTCGCCAGCCTGACGCAGGCGCCTAGCTCGAGGTAGCGATCCGAACGGCTGACGGCCCTCAGCTCGGGTATCCTGCCCAGGTCGAGCACCGAGACCGGGGCGTCGCCGGCCCCGCCGGACGTGAGGATCAGCGTCCCGCCGGCCCAGGGCAGCGCGTCGGGCCTGCGCTTCAATACGGCGACGGCCTCGGCCATCGTCTGCGGCGCGGATACCTCGTCAACGCGCACGGCCGTACTTCCCGCCGAGGCTAGACTCGAGCGCGGTCCTGACCGCCCCGAGGGCGCGGGACGGCGTCACGCAACGGCAGTACACCGACGACAGGACCTCCATGATCTCCTCCTCGGACGGCCGGCTCGCCGCGTCGATCAGCGAGCCGGCGGCCATGTACATCGCCGAGTCGCAGAAGCCGCAGAGCTCGGCGCCGGCCTCGCGGAACGAACGCTCGACGGTCGCGTACGAGTCGGTGCTCTTGAAGCCCTCGTAGGTGACGACCTCGGTACCCCGCGCCTTGAATGCGGGTACCATGCACGAGTTGACCAGGAGCCCGTCGAGGAAGACGACGCACTTGCCGCAGACGCCCTCGCGGCAATCGCTCATCAGGCTCGTCAGGCCGAAGCGTTCGCGCAGGAGGTCGGACAGCCGCTCGAGCGGATCGGCCTTCAGGCTCACGTCCTCCCCGTTCAGGATGAATTCAACTATCACGGTCGGCGCCCTCCGATCGGCGGCAGGTCGGCAGCGAGTTCCACGGCGAATCGAGCGCCTGGCTCAGCGCGTTGGCGAACGCGGCGGGCACGAGCGAGTAGGCCAGCTCCCCGATGCCCTTGGGGTCGGCGTCGTCGTCGACGAATTCTACCCGGATAGGCGGCGCGTCCTTGGCCCGCCAGAGACCGTACCGCCTGAAGTCGCCCGGTTCCGCCGGCCCCGCGGACAGGTCGAGGCATTCGGCAACGCAGAGGCCGAGCGCCACGGCGGCGTCGCGCTCGAGGGCCTTGGCCGCGTCCTCCGGCGACAGCAGCCTGCCGGCCTTCGCCACGATCCAGATGCCGCGCACCGCGGGGCTCGAGTCGACCGGGTCGAGCTCGACCTCCACCACGGCCGCGCCCCAGGACGAGTCCTCGAGCGGCGATTCCGGGGCGGCCCTGGACGACCTGGCCCGCTGCGTCTTCTTGACGGTGATCGGCAGCGCCTCCCTGAAGCGCTTGGACGCGAGCCCCTCGCATGCCGACCCTATCAGGCGGGTCACGACGCCGATGCGCCTCGAGAACGCGTTCGGCCCCGAGTCCGGCGTCCCGTCGGTGCTCGGCGACGCGATCTCGACGGCGTCGGGCTGGAGCCCGAGCGCGGTCGCGGCGATGCGCTTCCAGATCCTCGTTACCGAGCCCGAGCCGGGCGCCACGCTCGAGCGTACGGTCAGCGTCGAATCCTTCGACAGGGTTACCTCGACCGAGGGCGACTGGGCGTCGCGGTAGGACAGCGTAGCGGCCGGCCTCTGGGGGCCGAAGGCCAGCCCTATGCCGTAGCCGGGCGGCGACGAGGGGTCCGGCCGCCGCTTCCGGATCAGCTCGAACGACGAACGCTTACGGGGATAGTCGCTGATGGCCAGCAGCCTGCCGCAGACGGCCTCGAGCGGCGAGCCTTTCCTGAGCGGGACGCCGAAGGTCGTATCCCCGCGCCTCGCCGCGTTCATGGCGCGCCATTCGAACGGGTCCATGCCGGCGGCGTCGGCCAGGTCCTCCGCGAGGCGCTCGACGGCGAAGGCTACCGGCCCGGTACCCAGCCCGGTAAAGGCGCCCATGGGCGGCAGGTCGGTCGAGACGGCCAGGGCCGAGACGCGTAGGGCGGGGCAGGCGTAGGCGCCGGCGACGGCCTTGGCGGCCCGTTCGACCAGCGCCGCGCCGAACGGCGCGTAGGCGCCGGCGTTGATCATGACGCTCGCGTCCATCGCTACGAGCCTGCCCGAATCGTCGAGCCCCGCCCGGTACGAGACGAGGGTCGGCGCCCGCTTGGTCGTGTACATGAAGTCGTCGGCCCTCGATAGCACGAGGAGGGCGTTCTTGCCGCTCAGCCTCGCGGCGATCGCCGCGTGGCAGGCCAGCAGCGACGGGTACCACAGCTTGCCGTCCAGGTGGGAGCCGAGCTCCGTTGTCCTGACCACCACCTCGTCCTTGCCGACCCCGAGGGCCTGGGCTACCGCGTCCCTGGTCTGGAATGGCCATTGGGTCGACGAGAAGACGATCAGCTTATCGTAGTCGAAGCCGGCGGCCGCGCCCTGGGGCTCCGGGTAGTAATGGTCCTGGGGGCCCATCCTGTATTCGCCGTCGACCACCCGGGCGGCCTTCGCCAGCGCCGCCTCGACGGAGCCGCCCTCGGCGGCGTACGAGGCGACGACCCTCGTCGACTCGCAGGTCTCGTACCCGAACGACGCGGGCTCCTCGTCCACCCGTACCGCGGTCATCGATACGGCCTCGGCCACCCTGAGCCGGTCCGGCCCGACTATCAGCGCCACCGGCTCGCCGCGGTACGCGACGCGGCCCGAGGCGAGGACGGGCACCGACGCTCCGATGTTATCTATCCTCGCGGAACCGGGGATATCGTCCGCCGTGACGCTACGGTAGCCCCTCGGCAGGTGCGGCACGCTGATGGAGCGTATGGTTCCCCTCGAGGCCGGCGAGCGTACCGTGCCGACGTAGACCGCGTCGAGGAGCGGGAAGTCCGACAGGCGCCCCACGGTCGCGAGGCCGCTCGTCCGGGCCGCCTTCATGCGCCCCGAGCCCCCGCGATGGCGAGCACGGAGTCCGCGACGCGCCGAGCCGCGTCGAGGCCCATGCCCTGCCAGATCGGCAGGCTGACGGTGCGCTCGAACGTGGCCATCGCGTTGGGCATATCCTCCGGCCCGAGGCCGTAGCGCTTGGCGTAGTAGGGCATGGTGTGGAGCGGGATGAAATGCACCGACGTGCCGACGCCGCGCTCGGAGAGCGCCTCGACGAGCTCGTCCCTGGGGACGCCGCCGCGTTCAGGCAGGGTCCGCAGGGAATACAGGTGCCACGCGTGGCCCTCGCCCCTCGGCGGCAACTCGAGCCCGCGGACGCCCGAGAAGGCCTCGTCGTACAGGGCCGCGATCGCCCTTCGCTCCTCGAGGAATCGCTCGGCCTTGGTCAGCTGGACCCGGCCGATAGCGGCGAGCAGGTCCGGCAGGTTGTACTTGAACCCGGCCTCGACGACCGAATAGCGCCATGACGCCTTCTTTGCGGTGTAGCGGTCCCAGGCCGCCCGGTCGAAGCCGTGCATGCGCATCTTCTCGACGCGGGCCGCGAGCCGCTCGTCGCGCGTGACGAGCATGCCGCCCTCGCCGGTGGTTATGGTCTTGGTCGCGTAGAACGAGTACACGCCCGCGTCGCCTATCGCGCCGGCGTAGCCGTCCGCGGTCTTCGACGGGAAGGCGTGGGCCGCGTCCTCGACGAGGGCGCAGCCGTAGCGGTCGGCCAGGGCGCGGAGGGCGCGCAGGTCGCAGGGCAGGCCTCCCACGTGGACGGCGATGACCGCGCGGCAGTTCTTGGTCGTCGCGAGGAGCCTGCCGAGTGCGTCGGGATCTATGTTATACGATCCCGGCGCCACGTCGCAGAAGACTACCTCGGCGCCCAGGTGACGGACCACCGCCGCGCTCGAGGTGAAGGTGTAGGGGCTGGTGACGACGACGTCGCCGGGGCCGATGCCGAGCGCCTCGAGCGCCAGGTGCAGGCCGCTCGTCGCCGAGTTGACGGCCAGGGCGCGGGGCGAGCCGACGAAGCCCGCGAATTCCTTCTCGAAGGCCAGGGCCTCTGCCCCGGTGGTAAGCCACCCGGAGCGCATCACGCGGAGGACGGCTTCCTCCTCCTCGGGGCCTATGGACGGCCGCGCGAACGGGATGAAGTCAGTATTCGGGTTCATCGGGATGCTCCTCTACCGTGGGGATGAAGGACCTGAGCGCGGCCCGCAGCCGCCTGCGGTTGCGGTACGCGTCCGGCCGGCCGTCGCTCTTGAAGCATACCGGCTCGAGCGCGCGCATGGCCGCCTCGAGGTCGAAGCGGGGTCCGCGCCGCTCCAGGCGATTGATCTTCGGGAATTCGGTCGCCGCGAGGCTCTCGTCGGACGAGAAGAGCCGCTCCTCGAGCCGCTCGCCCGGCCGGAGCCCGATGTACTCGATCGCGATGTCGTCGTAGGGCCTGAGCCCGGAGAAGCGTATGACCTGCTCGGCCAGCTCGCGTATCAGGACGGGCTCGCCCATGTCCAGGAGGTACGACTCGCCGCCGGCGCCGACGCCGCCGGTCTTGAGCACGAGGGAGCAGGCCTCGGGTATGGTCATGAAGTAACGGCTGGCCGCCGGGTCGGTGACGGTCACCGGGCCTCCGCGCTCGACCTGGCCCTTGAACAGGGGCAGGATGGAGCCGCGCGAGCCGAGCACGTTGCCGAAGCGCACGACCATGTAGTGCTCCCCGGCCCCGGCCCGCTCCTGCGCGTCGAGGGCTATGCGTTCCGACAGGAATTTGGACGCGCCGTAGACGCATAGCGGCTCGACCGCCTTGTCGGTGCTGATCAGGACGAAGCGCCTGACGCCGGCCGCGAGGCAGGCGTCGACGAGGTTCCTGGTGCCGAACGCGTTGTTCTCGATCGCGGCGACCGTGTTGGCCTCCATCATCGGCACGTGCTTGTACGCAGCGGCGTGGAACACGACGTCGGCCTTGAGCCTGCGGCAGATGTCCGTCATGTAGTCGCGGTCCTTGAGCTCGCCTATGACGGGGACGATCGCGGTGGACACGCCGACGCCGCCCGACTGCAGGCCGCGCAGCTCGCGGTCTATCTGGTAGATCGAGTTCTCCCCGTGGCCGAACAGGTACAGCCGCTCGACCCCGGCCGACAGGAGCTGCCGCGCGAGCTCGGAGCCTATCGAGCCGCCGGCCCCGGTGACGATGACGCGCTTGCCCGCCAGCCACTCGATGCTCTTCTTGAGCCCGATCGCGACGGGGCTGCGCCCGAGCAGGTCCTGCGGGTCGATCTCGCGGGCCTGGACGAGGTGGGCGTCGCCCTCGACTATCTGCGCGACGTCCGGGAGTATGCGGATCCTGGCGAAGCCGGCGCGCTTGAGCGTGAAGTACAGCTCGCGCAGCAGCTCCCTCGGGGCGCTCGGCATCGCGATGACGGCCTCGTCGGCCGGTTCCCTGGCGAGCAGGCTGACCACGTCGCGTATCGGGCCGAGCACCGGCACGCCGTCTATCCGCTTGCCGAGCTTGCCCTCGTCGTCGTCGAGGAACGCGACGATGGTGCCGAGGACGGCCTTGGCCCGGATCTCGCGCGCTATCGCGCGCCCGGCGAAGCCGGCGCCGACGATGTATATCCTAGGATTGTCCGGGGTGCTCTCCATCGCTGCTAACGCTCCCTTTCGCCGCCCGGTCGAGTATCTCGAAGCCCATATCGACGAGGAACGAGTTCTCGCACATGTCCAGGCGGATCTTCGCGCGACGCTTGCGCGTATCGACCCTGACGATCAGGCCTTCGAGCCCCTTGAGCGGGCCCTCGACGACGACGATGCGATCGTCGGCGTCGAAACGTACCTTCGATATATCGGCAACTTTCCCGAACGACATGAAATGGGCGAGCAGCCTCCTGTCCTTCTCCTTGACCGGCCGCGGCGCGACGTTGTTCGGGAGCGCGCGCACGAAGTTCCTCGAGCCGCGCAGTATCCAGCGCTGCTCGTCGCTCAGGCGGTCGGCCTCGACGGCGATGAAGACGTAGCCGGGGAACAGGGGGCGTACCTCGCGGCGTATCTTGCCCGCCCGACGCACGTCGAGCGCCCGTTTCGGTACCATCGCCGCGGCGTCGAGGCGCGGATCGGACGATAGCGCGTCGGCGAAATCGTCCTCTTTGCCGGTCCATACCTGTACGGCGAAATACTCCATTACCCCTCCGTGATCGCCGTTCCGCCCGCTGAACGAACCGCGTAAGGCTATCACGAAGGATCGAGGGCCGGCAAGGCTGAGAGCCGAACAGACGATACGCCTAAATCAAGCCGCCCGCCTGGCCGATATACCAAGAAGAAAAGGATGCGAACGATGAGAAGACTCGCGATAGCTGCTTTCATAGCGCTGGCGGCGACCGTCCCGGGCCTGGTCGCTCAGACCGTCGAGGTCTCGATGATGGAGAAGGGCGCCCCCGCGGAGGGGGCCTCGTCGCGATCGTCCGAGCTCGTCATCGCCGGCATCCTCGACGGGCTGTTCGAGTCGGGCTTCATCGCGACGAACGCCAGGCCGACGAGCGGCGACGACGCGGCGTTCGAGGCGTTCTCGCCCGGGGACGACTCGGTCGAGGGTTTCGTCGACTTCGTCATCCTGGTGCTGGCCGACTACGCCGGCGAGGCAGCCGTACCGGCCTGCAGGTTCAGGGTGCTCGGCGTGCCCGGCGGCGACGAGCTCGGCCGCGGCGAGGTCCCCGCGGCGGCGCCGGCGTCCGCGGCGGCCGACGATATAGAGGAAGCGTGCATGGCCGTCGGATCGGCCATTTCAGCCGCCTGCGGCGGCGCGTTGCGGAGCGTCAGCGCTTCGCGGAGGGATGACGGATATGAAGAGGCATAGTATCGCGTTGACGCTCGGCCTGGCGGCTCTCGTCGCCCTCGCGTCGGCTTCGTCATGGGAAGGCAGCGCGATGATGGGCGCCTACGGCGATTTCCCGTCGTCCGGCTACTACGCCGCGTGCAACTCCTTCGCGCGCAATACCTCCGTCGACGTGGTCAACCTCGAGAACGGCCGCTCGGTCACGGTCATCGTGACGCGCGGCCTCGAGAGCTCCGGCGTCTTCATGATGCTGTCGGTCGAGGCCGCGGAGGCGATCGGGCTGCAGCGGGGCGGCGTGACGAGGGTCAGGGCCTCGGAGCCGCGCAGCGCGGTCGAGCTGGCCCCTTCCTCCGGGACGAGCGCCTCGATGGACCCCGATATCAACCCGCGCCTCCTGGCGGCCGCCGAGCTCAAGCGGCTCGGCTACGAACTGGCCCCGGCGGCTCCGTCCGCCTCCATGCAGCCGGCTGTCTCCGCCGTCCGCGTCGAGCCCGCGGCCCCGGCCGGGACCGCCCCGAAGGTCGCCGAACCGGCCGCTCCGGCCTCCTCCGCGGCCTCGGTTCCGCCCGCCGTCGTCGCCGAGGCTAAGCCTAAGGACGCCGCGCCCGCCGTCGCCGCGCCTCCGCCGAAGGCCGCCGAGCCTTCGGCCATCAGTCGCGAGGCTCCGGCCGCCGCGCCCGCGCCGAGCCGCGCGGCCATAGCCGAGCCCAAGCCGGTCGGCAAGGAAACGCCAGAATCGCTCGCCTCGTCCAAGCCGAGGCCGGTCCGCACGATAGTACTGCCTCAGTTACCCGAACCCGATAGCCCGTCGGCCAAGGCGCCGGCGCCGGCGGCCGCTCCTGAGCCTCCCGCCGTATCGGCTCCGGAGGCGGTGGCGATGTCGCTCCCCGTGCCCGACGAGACTCCCCTGCGCGTAGCGGTCGGCGCGACCCCTAAGCGCTATGAATCGCCCGCTTCCAGGCCTGACGTGGCCGTGCGCGGCCCGTCCGCCCCGGCGGTACGCGTGCCGGCCATAGCCCTGGCGGATCCGGTGACCGTCTCCGAGGCCAGGGCGGCGGCCTTCGCGCTGTCCGCGCCTAAGCTCTATAGGCCGACAGCCGGCGCCGACCTGCGCGATCCGGTCGTTCCCTCGTCCGAAGGCGCCAGCGCGCTGGCGCTGAGCTCGCCGTCTCGCGCGTCGTACGACGGATCGTACGCCATGTACGACCCCGCCGTCCCGGACGCCGAGCCGGCGGAGGCCTTCGCCCGCGCGGCGCCCGCGTACGGCGCCGGCCGGCTCGGTCTCGAGCTGGCCTGGCCCGAGCTCGAGGCCGACGAGATACCCGAGGTCATGCTGGCCGGCCTGAGCGCGCCGGCCTACGAGATACCGGCGACCAGCCTGGCCGAGGGCGAGATCGTCCTGCCCGCGTCGGTCGGCCCGTCCGCCCTGGCGCTCGAGACGCCGGAGTTCGGCGCCGCCGAGACCTACGTCGCTATGGAAGACGCCGAGCTAGAGCCCGAGGAAACCCCGAGCGTGGATACGCCGAGCGGCCTGGGACCCTACGGCGAGGACCTCGCGGTCGAGCTGGCCGAGGCCGAGGGGAAGCCCGAGGAAGGCCCCGTCGTCGACGTGGCCGCGGGCATAGCTCCGTTCGGCGACGAGTCGGTGGAGCTGGCCGAGGCCGGAAGGCAGCCGGCGGTCGACGAGGCGGCCGGGCTCGATCCCTACGCCGAAGGCGCGGCGGTCGAGCTGGCCGAGGCGGGAAGCCAGCCGGCCATAGACGAGGCGGCCGGGCTCGATCCTTACGCCGAGAAGGCCGAGGTGGCGCTCAGCGAGGCCGAGGCAACGGCGGCCGGCGGCCCCGAGGCGGAGGCGATGGCCGCCGGTACGCCGGTCGACGGCGCCGCCGGCGTCGCGCTGGCCGACGCCTCGGAGCATAAGCCCGAGACCGCCCCCTACGTGGCCGAGCCGGCCGAGGGGAAGGCGCCGGCCGTAGCGCTCGACTCGCCCAAGGAGTATATCGTAGCGATCGAGCCGACCGGCCCGAAGCCGCCCGCCTCGACGGCTCCGGCCGCCGAGGCCAAGCCCGCCGAGGCCAAGGCGACGGTCGCTCCGGCGACTGCAGCCCCGGCCGCGACGGTCGTCTCGGGCGCGCTCGAGAAGGGCCGTTACTATATCCAGATAGGGGCGTTCGCGAGCGAGGCGGCCGCGAAGGACGCGGCGTCGCGCCTGAGCGTAGGCTACCTGGTGCTGATCCAGCAGGCGACGAGCCGCGGCAAGGATACCTGGAAGGTGTTCATCGGCCCGCTCTCCCGGGACGAGAGCGGCGTGGCGCTCGTGCGCGTGCGCTCGATGGGCTACCGCGACGCCTTCGTCAAGAGCGGCGGCTGATAGGGGCGCCGGCCCTCGGCGGACGACGGCCCGCGTAGACCATGACGGCCTGCGCGGCCGCCCCGGCCGCGAGCGTCAGGGCCAGGCCGACGAACACCGGCGGCATCGATAGCGCCTGGTAGACGAAGCCGCCGCTGACCGATCCGCTTATCTGCCCGAAGGTCAGGACCGACTCGTGGACGCTCGCCCGCTTATCGCGGTCGGGCGCCCCGCTCACTCCGTAGAAGAGCGAGTTGTTGTATACCATGGCCTGTAGCAGCCCGACGACCGTGAAGCCGACAGCGAAGCCCGCCGCGTTCCTGGCGGCGGCCAGCAAGCCGACCGATACGGCCGCCGCGATCGACAGCGCGGGGATGGCCGCGCGCTTGAACTGCCAGAACGTCAGCCTGCCGAGCGCCAGGAAGCCGACCGTCGTGGCGGCGGCGCGTATCGTCAGCGCGAGGCCTATCGTCGACTCGTTCATGCCCAGCTCGTCGCTGGCGAACACCGGGAACACGTTGATCACGACGCCCATCACCGCGTAGACGAGGAACACGCCGAGCCAGGCCGGGTAGCGGAGCGGCGTCGAGCGGTCGACCGCGGCTTCCGCGTCGGCTGCCTCGGGCTCTTCCCCCGCGTCGTAGCGGACGAACAGCCTCGAGACGGTGACGAAGGCGGCGTTGACGATGAACAGGGCCACGGCGACGACTATGGGCAGGAGCTTGCCGCGCTCCGACAGGAGGCCGGCCATATAGGAGCTTATGATGCCGCCTATGCTCCACGAGAAGCTGAACAGGCTGGTCGCCCGGTTGAGCTCGGCGCCCTCGTAGCCCTTCGATAGCCAGCCCATCACCGGAGGCCAGAAGAACGCGGTTAGGAGGCCGAAGCACGCGTACGAGGCGAAGGCCTGCCACAGGCCCGGGTAGGCCAGGAACGCCGACACCGCGGCCGCGCTGCCCAGGAGCATGACGGTCATGGCCGTCCTCGGCCTCAGCCTACCGGCCGGGACGCGCAGGACGATGCAGCCTATCAGGTAGGCCGTCGACCAGAGCGCGCCGAGCGACGCCACGAGGCCCGGGCCGGCGCCGAACAGGTCCTTGACGACGAATAGCATGCCGAGCGACATGCAGCCGACGGCCAGGCTGTTGATGAACGCCGACGGGAGTATAACGGCCATCTTCCCGGAAATGAAACCAGAGCCTCTCGGCATGCGTCCCGCCTTCGGGCCCGCGACGGGGCCCGATCAAACCGTAGTTCGGCAGGGCCCCGCGGGTCAAGCGGGATCCTCCGGCCTATCGCCTTCGACATTGACCGGAGGGGCCGGCGCGTCTACAATGCCGCTTGCGCCGACGGCGCTGAGAACGACACGCGAGGCGGGCGGCCATGGCATCCGATGAAGCACGGAAGGCGAGGATAGGGGAGCTCGAGCGGCTCGTCGTCCATCACCAGGACCTCTATTACAACGGCGGGCCCGAGCTCTCGGACGCCGAATTCGACGCGCTCTGGGACGAGCTGTCGGCCCTGGCGCCCGACAGCCCGGTACTGGCCAGGGTGGGCGCCGACGCGGCCGACGGCTTCCCCAAGGCCAGGCACGTGCTGCCGATGGGCAGCCAGGCCAAGGCGGCCGATCCCGAGGAATTCCTGGCCTGGTGCGCCAAGGTCTCGCTGCCTGAGTACGTCGTGGAGTACAAGCTCGACGGCGCCAGCCTCGAGCTGCAGTACGAGTCCGGACGGCTGGTCCGCGCCGTCACTCGCGGCGACGGCAGCGTCGGCGACGACGTCACCCCGAACGCGCGCCGCATGATCGGCGTGCCCGCGGCCCTGCCCGGCGCCTGGAGCGGCGCCGTCCGCGGCGAGGTCGTCATGTCCAAGGCCACCCACCGCGACCACTTCCCGGATAAGGCGAACTGCAGGAACGCCGCGAACGGCATCATGAAACGCAAGGACGGCGTCGGGGCCGAGCGGCTCGAGGTGGTCTGCTACGACGCGGCGCCGAGCGGCCTGTACGACGGCGAGTCGGGCGGGCTGTTCGCGCCGGCCCCCGAGCCGCCCTTCGACGACGAGCTCGACAAGATAGCCTGGCTGCGGGCCGCCGGCTTCGAGGTAGCCGAGCCCGAGGTCTTCGCCGAGCCGTACGAAGTGGTCGACTACCGCGCCCGCGTGATGGACGCCCGCGAGTCGCTGCCGTTCGACATCGACGGCCTCGTCGTCAAGGCCAGGAAGGTCGACGTCGACGACATGAGGCGCGCCCGGCCCGAGCGCCAGATAGCCTTCAAGTTCCCGCTCGAGGAGGCGACGACGACCCTCGTCGACGTAGAGTGGAGCGAGTCAGGCGCGAACTACACGCCGGTCGGCGTCATCGAGCCGGTCAGGCTCGCGGGCACGACCGTCAGGCGCGCCAGCCTGGCCAACCTGAGCGTGCTGCGCGGCATGGGCCTCAGGCTAGGCGCCAGGGTGGCCGTCGTCAAGCGCGGCGAGATCATCCCGAAGATCGAGGGCCTCGTCGAGGACCTCCCCGGCAGCCGCGAGATACCCGTGCCGGAGACCTGCTCGTGCGGCGCGGCGCTCGCCGACGACGGCACCAGGCTGTACTGCCCGAACGCCGCCTGCCCCAAGAAGCGGCTGCACCGGCTCGAGAAATGGCTGGCCACGCTCGACGTCATGGAATTCGGCTCGACCATACTGCGCCGGCTGTTCGATTCGGGCAGGGTGACGACGATCGCCGACCTGTACGGGCTCGAGGTAGGCGAGCTGGCCTCGTACGAGCGCATGGGCGAGGCGAGCGCCACCAAGATAGTCCAGAACCTGCGCGCCCGCGACAGGGTGACGCTCGCCGAGTTCGTGGCCGGCTTCGACATCGAGGGCCTCGGGCTCCTGTCGATGGAGAAGGCCCAGGCGGCCGGTTTCGATACCCTGGAGAAACTGCGGGCCGCCACGCCCGAGGAGCTGTCCGGCATAGACGGCTTCGGCGACGTCATGGCCGAGGCTCTGGCGGCCGGTCTCGTCGAGCTGCGCGACGAGATGGACGCCGCGCTGGCGACCGGCAGGATCGCCGTCAGCGCTCCGGCCGCGTCGGGCGGGGCGCTCGCCGGGCTGTCGTTCTGCTTCACCGGCGAGCTGACGTCGATGAAGCGCTCGAGGGCGCAGGCCGTCGTCAAGGCCCTCGGCGGATCGGTCAAGAGCTCGGTGGCCAAGGGCCTGTCGTACCTGGTGACCAACGACCCGTCGTCCGGCTCGGAGAAGAGCCGCAAGGCGGCGGCGCTCGGCGTCGAGGTGATAGACGAGCGGGCCTTCCTGGCGATGATAGGCTCGTAGGCCGAACCGGCGGGCTACCGCTCGTTGCGTTCGGCTCGAACCCGTCCTATAGTACTAGTATGAGCCAGCGGTACGCGATGAGGAAGTTCGTGGTCCCCGAGACCGTATTCGGCGACGGCGCGGCCGACCTGGCCGGCCGCTACGCCAAGAACCTCGGCGCGACGCGGCCCTTGCTCGTCAGCGACCCCGGCCTCGTCGCCGCGGGTTGGACCGCCGCGGCCGAGGCCGCCTGCGAGGCCGAAGGGCTCGAGCCGGTCGCGTTCGCCGAGGTCAGCCCGAACCCGCGCTCGACCGAGGTCCGCCGCGGCGTCGAGGCCTTCAAGGACGGCGGCTGCGACGCGGTCGTCGTCGTAGGCGGCGGCAGCCCGATGGACGCCGCGAAGGGCATCGTCGCGTCGGTCGCCAACGGCGTCGACGTACTGGCCTTCGAGGGCGTCGACAAGGTCAGGCTCCCCGGGCCGCCGCTCGTCTGCGTCGCGTCGACCGCCGGCACCGGCTCGGAGGTGTCGCGCTTCGCTATCATCAACGACGTCGACCGCAACGTGAAGATCGCCATCGTCAGCCCAAAGATGGTCCCCGACGCGGCCCTCGTCGACCCGAGGCTGCTGACGACCGTGCCGACCGAGCTGGCCGCGGCGACCGGCATGGACGCGCTGACCCACGCCTTCGAGGCCTACGCGTCGACCGCTTCGTCGGCCCTTACGGACCTCGACGCGCGCTACGCCGTCCGGCTGATCGCCTCCAACCTGGCCAGGCTGATAGCCGATCCCCTCGACGGCGAGGCCCGCGGCGCGATGGCCCTGGCCAGCATGCTGGCGGGGCGCGCGTTCTCGAACGCCGGCCTCGGGGTCGTGCACGCGATGGCCCACGCGCTCGGCGGCCTCCTGGACGCGCCCCACGGCCTATGCAACGCGCTGCTCCTCGACGCCGGCATCGAGGTCAACTTCGAGGCGGCGGGGGAGCGCTACGCCGACCTGGCGATAGACCTGGGCGCCTCGCCCGAGGACCTGGCTTCAGTCGGCGCCAGGGCCTGCGTGCTCGAGCGGGTGCGGTCGCTCCGGGCCGAGGTAGGCGTGCTTCCCGGCCTATCGGGCATCGGGGTATCGCGGTCCGACCTCGCCCGGCTGGCCGGCTTCGCCGCTAGGGACGCCTGCCTGGCCACCAATCCGGTGCCCTTATCGGCGGCCGAGATCGAGCGGATCTATGAGCGTGCGCTCTGACCACCCGCCCGGCGACTTCGGTGATACGTATAGTAAGCTCCTCGGCCTCGACGAGTCGTTCTCGGTCAAGAGCCATTACCCCGAATTCAAGGCGGCCGAGCGCGCCCTGCTCGAGATCAACGAGGACCTCGAGCGCATGGTCGACGAGCGTACGCGGGAACTCGCCCTGGCTAACGACGAGCTCGCCGCGAGGGGCCGCTCGCTCGAGGACGCGCTGAAGGAGCTGCGCAATGCTCAGGAGCGCCTCGTCCAGACGAGGTACCAGGCCTCGGTAGGGCGGGTGCTCGCGGCGATAGCCCATGAGCTCAATAGCCCGCTCGCGTCCACGCAGTCGGCCTCGGATCACCTTTCGTCGATACGCCTCGAGGCGGTGGACGCGATGTCCAGGTACCGATCGATGCCCGAAGCGCCTGCGAGGCTCGTCGACCGCCTGCTCAAGCGGCAGGACGAGCCGCATTACGAGGGCGCGGATCGCAGGAAGGCCCTGGCGGCGCGGCTCGCGGCGGCGGGATGCGCCGGAGCCGACGATCTAGCCGACGATCTGTGCGACCTGGGGTGGGCGGACCCGGACGACGGCGACCTCGCGCTGCTGGCCGATCCCGTGGGGGCGGAAGCGGTAGGGGTGGCGTGGGTACTCGGCTCGATGTTCGGCTCCTCGTCGCTCGTGGCGCTGGCGGCCAGGCGCTCGGCGGACGTCGTGCGCTCGCTGAACGCCTACCTGGACTTGGCGCTGCCCGACGAGTCGGCCCTCGTCGATTTCGATATAGCCGGAAGGCTGCTCGGCCGCTGCGCGGAGGCGGGGGGCGCGAGGGGCGACGTCCGCTACGAGCTCGAGGACGGCGCGCGCGCCTACGGCGACCCCGATAGGCTCGACCTCGTCTGGGAGAACCTTATATCGAACGCCCTGTTCGCTGCCGGCAAGGGCGGCACCGTCACGGTGCGATCGCGCTCAGAAGGCGCGGCGACCGTCGTCGAGGTGGAGGACGACGGCCCCGGCGTCGACCCGGCTATCCGCGACCGCCTGTTCGAGCCCTACGTGTCCACCAAGGCCCTCGAGGAGGCCAAGGGATTAGGCTTGGACATTTGCAAGAGAATCGTGGATACTCATAGGGGGACTATTACATTCGAGAGCGAGCCCGGCCGTACCGTCTTCAGGGTACGGCTACCGGGTCCGCCTGACGGAGCCGCAACCTATGAAGAGCGAGGCGATCCTGTGCGTCGATGACGAGGCCATCATCCTGATGGCGATGAAGCGCGAGCTGAAGGCGCATTTCAAGGACCGGTTCAGGTTCGAGACGGCCCTGGACGCCGCCGAGGGCCTCAAGATCATCGACGACCTATCGGAAGACGGCGTGTCGGTCATACTCGTCATATCCGACTGGCTCATGCCGGGCATGAAGGGCGACGAATTCCTTATGACGATACGCTCGCTGTATCCCGATATACGGACCATCATGGTCACCGGGCACGCCGACCCTCAGTCCATCGAGAGGACCGTCACCGAGGCCGGGGCCTTCAAGGTGCTCCAGAAGCCGTGGAACAGGAGCGAGCTTATCGAGGCGATATCCGCCTGCGTCGGCCCGGAGCGCACTTCGACTTAGCCCCCGCTCGACTCGTTGAAACGAGTCGCCCTATTCGTTACACTGGCGTCCATACCATGGCGGACCGGCCCCGAGCCGGCTCTCGCCCAGCAGGAGCCAGCCGTGAGATCCGTACGAGAAGCGTGGAAGGCAGCAGTGGCGTCGGCCGTCGCCGATATGCTCGCAGAGAAGGGAGCCGATCCGTCTCTGTCCGAGGCCGTCGCCGCGGAGGCGCCGCCCGACGCCGCGATGGGCGACGTCGGCTTCCCTATGTTCCCGTTCGCCAAGGCCCTGCGCATGGGGCCGCCCCAGATCGCCGCCGCGCTCGCCGATCGCCTGGTCGCCGAGGCTTCCGCCGGCGCGGCGCCGGCCGGTACCGTCAAGGCGGTCGGGCCGTACCTCAACGTATTCCTCGATCGGGCCTCGGTCGCTGCCCAGGCGCTCGGCTCGCGGTCGCTCGGCTCGTCGTACGGCCGCTCGTCGTCCCTGGCCGGCTCCAAGGTGATGATAGAGTTCTCCAGCCCGAACACCAACAAGCCCCTGCACCTCGGCCACCTCCGGAACGACGTGCTCGGCGAGAGCTCGGCCCGCATCCTCAAGGCGAACGGCGCCGAGGTGATGAAGATCAACCTGGTCAACGACCGCGGCGTGCACATCTGCAAGTCGATGCTGTCGTACATGGCCTACGGCGGCGGCCGCGTCCCTGAGGACGAGGGCAAGAAGACCGACCACTTCGTGGGCGACTACTACGTCAGGTTCAACGACCTCAAGAAGGACGACCCCAAGGCCGAGGAGAAGGCCCAGGAGCTGCTGGTCAAGTGGGAGGCCGGCGATCCCGAGACCATAGCGCTCTGGAAGAAGATGAACGAATGGGCCGTCGGCGGCATACGGCGCACCTACGATAGGACCGGCGTGTCCTTCGACAAGTACTATTACGAGAGCCAGATCTACCTGACCGGCAAGGACGAGGTGCAGAAGGGGCTGGCCTCCGGCGTCTTCTTCAAGGCCGACGACGGGTCGGTACGCGTAGACCTGTCCCCGATCGGGCTCGAGGAGAAGGTGCTGCTACGCAAGGACGGCACCTCGATCTACATGACCCAGGACCTGGGCCTGGCCATACACCGGCACCAGGACTGGCCCTTCGACCGCCTGGTCTACGTCGTCGCCAACGAGCAGCAGTACCATTTCAAGGTGCTGTTCTACATACTGAAGCGCCTCGGCTACGATTGGGCGGACAACCTGTTCCACCTGTCGTACGGCCTCGTCAACCTGCCCGAGGGCAGGATGAAGACCCGCGAGGGCACCGTCGTCGACGCCGACGCCCTGCTCGACTCGCTCCGGGAGCTCGCCCTCGAGGAGATCCAGGCCAAGGGCCGCGAGGACGCCGTGGGGGACCCGTTGGACACCGCCGAGAAGATAGCGCTCGGCGCCGTCCACTACTACCTGGCCCAGGCCACGCCGTCCAAGGACATGATCTTCAATCCCAAGGAGTCGCTGTCGTTCAACGGCAATACCGGCCCGTATATCCAGTACATGGGCGCCAGGATATCGAGCCTCCTGCGGAAGCGCGACCGGGGCGAGGGCAGCGCCTCGAAGGGCTCGGTGCGGCCGGAGCTGCTGTCGTCGCCGTCGGAATGGGAGCTCGTCAGGCTGGTCTCCTCCTACCCGGAGGCCGTCGAGCAGGCCGGCGCCGAGTACAACCCGGCGATCGTCGCCGCCCACGTGTACGCGATCGCGAGCGCCTTCTCGAAGTTCTACCACGACGAGCCTATCCTGAGCTGCGAGGACCCCGACCAGGCGGCTACCCGCCTGGCCCTGTCGGAGGCGGTGCTCGTCGTGCTCAAGAACGGGCTCGAGCTGCTGTGCATCCCGTTCCTGGAGGCGATGTAGGGGAGTCCCCGCTTCGGTTGACACTGGCGGGAATTGCGTAGTATAAAATCGAGCCGGTACGCCGTTCCGAGGCGCCGGTTCTTGGCCGGGCTCGGCCATGATCATTGTACGCGTCGGCCGATACCGGATGGCAACGTCCCTCGGCCTCGGCATACGAAACATAAGAGGTTGACAGGATGTACGCAATCGTAGAAGTGCAAGGCAAGCAGTACCGCGCCGAGAAGGGCGCCGTTCTCCGCGTGGACCGCATGGACGGCGAGGCCGGAACCCCGGTCGCCATCGATTCTGTCCTGCTCGTGTCCGGCGATACGATCAAGATCGGCGCCCCCTACGTTCAGGGCGCCCAGGTCAAGGCGACGATCAAGGCCCAGGAGAAGGGCGACAAGGTCATCGTGTTCAAGTACAAGCCCAAGAAGGACTACCGCCGCACCCAGGGCCATAGGCAGCGCTACACGCTGCTGACGGTCGATGAGATCGTCGGGGCCTGATCGGCTGACCGTTAGGCTGTCGTTCTGGCCGGACGGGGCGCTCAAGGGCGCCGAGGCCGAGGGACACGCCGGCGACCGCCGCGCGGGCGCCAACCTGGCCTGCGCCGCCGTGACCGTCCTCCTGAGGACGGCGTACGAGACGGCGGCGGGCTACGAGGGCGTCGCGGTCAGGGGCTCCGCCCCTGCGCCGGGCAGCCTGAGCTTCGAGATAGGGCGGTACCCGCCCGCGATGGCCGATAGGCTCCGCGGCGTCGGGGACTTCCTGACCGTAGGATTGTCCAGCGTGGATCGCGAGTATCCGGGCTTGATAGATTTACTATTAGAGAGATGACGGAGGTACTATATGCCACATAAAGGTAACGGCCGCGATTCGAATCCGCAGCACCTGGGCGTCAAGGCGTACGGCAACGAGCTCGTACGCGCCGGCTCGATCATCGTGCGCCAGCGCGGCTCCAAGATCCATCCCGGCGAGAACGTCGGCAAGGGCAAGGACGACACGCTGTTCGCCAAGGCCGACGGCAGGGTCGTGTTCTGCGAGCACCGCGGGCGCAAGTACGCCGGCATCGAGCCGATAGAGTCCTAAGGCCTCGCCGCGGCGACGCGGCCTGCATCGAGCGCGGCTCCGGAGAGCCGCGCCATACGCCGTCGCGTCCGGCCACCGGCCGAGCGGCGGCTTTTCTATCTCCGGAGGGGGCGGTAACGCGATGGTACATTTCGCCGACGAGACGAAGATCACCGTATCTTCCGGCAACGGGGGCAACGGCTGCGTGGCGTTCAGGCGCGAGGCCCACGTGCCGCTCGGCGGGCCCGCCGGCGGCGACGGCGGCCGCGGCGGCGACGTCGTCTTCGAGGTGCGCCGCAACCTGCGGACCCTCGTGCATATCCGCTACGCCAAGCACTACCGGGCCCAGGCCGGCCAGGACGGCATGGGCCGCAACCGCCACGGCAAGGACGGCGAGGACGTCGTCATACCCGTGCCGCCCGGCACCGTCGTCAAGGACGCCGCGTCCGGCGAGACCCTGATGGACTTCGGCTCCTCGGGGGAGGGCCGCTGGGTCTTCCTGCGCGGCGGCAACGGCGGCTGGGGCAACGTGCACTTCAAGTCGAGCGTGAACCAGGCGCCGCGCACCGCGCTGCCCGGCAAGCCCGGCGAGAGCGTCGAGCTGCGCGTGGAGCTGCAGCTGATGGCCGACATAGGCTTCGTCGGCTTCCCGAACGCCGGCAAGTCGAGCCTGCTCGACCGCTGCACGAACGCGCGGCCCAAGATAGCGCCGTACCCGTTCACGACCAAGATACCGAACCTCGGCGTGCTGACCGTCGCCGAGCGCGACATCATCCTGGCCGACATACCCGGCATCATCGAGGGCGCTCACGACGGCGCGGGCCTGGGCATACGCTTCCTCAAGCACATCTCGCGCACCGCGGCGCTGGCCTTCCTCGTCGACCTGTCCGACGACGGATTCACGGGCGCCTTCGAGGTGCTGCTCGCGGAGCTCGAGGGCTTCTCCGCGGAGCTGCTCGCCAAGCCGCGCATCGTGATCGGCACCAAGCTCGACCTGCCGGAGACGGCCGGCCGCCTCGACGAGCTGCGCGCGGCCTTGCCGGGCGAGCGCGTCGTCGGGCTCTCCGTCTTCTCGGGCGAGGGGCTCGACGAGGTCTCGCGGGCTTTCCTGTCGTTCGTGCTGGAGGCCGAGAAGGCCCAGTCCGGCGAGGGCCGGGCCGGCGCCGGGTCATGAGGCTCCTGATCCTCGGCGGCACCTTCAACCCCATCCACGTCGGCCACCTGATGCTGGCCGAGGAGGCCGCGCGCGAATTCGGCTACGACAGAGTGGCGCTCGTGCCGTCGAGCGCGCCGCCGCACAAGACGCCGGACGGGGACCCCGGCCCGGCGGCGCGGCTGGAGATGACCCGGGCGGCCGTCGCCGGATACGGCGCGTTCGTGGTGGAGGACTGCGAGATAGAGCGCGGCGGCACGTCGTATACGGTGGATACGCTCGAGCGCATCGTAGCGACCTACCCGCTGGAGGGGCGTCCCGGCCTGCTGATCGGCGACGACCTGGCCGCCGGGTTCGAGTCTTGGCGCGACCCCGACGGCATCTGCCGCCTGGCCGACCTGATCGTCGCCAGGCGGAGCGGCGGACCGGACGCCCTGGAGCGCCCCCATAGGCGCGCGTCCAACATGCTGCTCCCGATCTCGTCGACCGATATTCGGTCCAGGATAGGCTCCGGGCGGCCCTGGACCTGGCTGGTACCGGGGCCAGCCGTACGGTATATTCTGACGAACGGCTTATACGGTAGCGCCTAGCGCCTCGGCGGGCGCTGGCTGAAAGAGCAAGGTGGCATGGGTCGATCACGGATAGATATAAGCGTCATGTTCCTCGCGGGGATACTCCTCATCGCCGTCGTCGGCGTCCTGATCATGGTATCGGCGCTGCGCGTCGACCCGGTCGAGGAGGCGGTGGCGGAGGAGCGCATCATCAACGTCGCCATCATCGTCGAGCGGGCCGGAAAGCCGGCGTCGACCCAGCTCCTGATGTACTACCCGGGCAACGCGAGGGCGGCCATGCTAGACATCCCGTCGGAGACCGGCCTGATCATCTCGTCGCTCAACCGCGTCGACAGCATAGACGCGCTGTACGAGCCCGACGATCCGCGGCCCTTCCTCGACGAGGTGCAGCGCCTGACCGGCGCGACGATAGACTGGTACCTGATACTCGACGAGCGGTCCCTGTCGTCGCTCGTCGACCTGCTCGACGGCATATCGGTGTTCCTGCCCGATCGGATCTCCGACGTCGTCAACGAGGTGCCGGTATCGTTGCCGTCGGGCTTCGTCGTGCTCGACGGGCGTAAGACCCTCGCCTACGCCTCGTATTCCCAGGAAGACGCGATGGACTCGGAGCTGGTCGCCAAGCGGCAGTCGCTCAACCAGGCGGCGCTCAGGCGGCTCGGCGAGCGGGCCGACTACGCGATGCGGGACGACGTGTTCCCTGTCATCCGGTCGCTGTTCAGGACCAACCTGAAGCCCGAGTCGCTCAGGTACCTATTCGGGGAATTCGTCCGGCTCGAGGCCGATAGGATAGTGCTGCAGCGCCTGACCGGCGCCTATCGCTACGTCGAGGGCAAGCTGCTGCTGTTCCCGTACTGGGACGGCGAGCTCGTCAAGGACATCGTCAAGCAGTCGCTCAACGCGCTGCTCAACGCCGACGCCACCGCGATCGCCGACAAGGTCTTCACGCTGGAGATACTGAACGGCACCTCGACGAGGGGGCTCGCCCAGAAGACCGCGGATATCTTCCAGAGCTTCGGCTACGAGGTCGTGTCCGTCGGTAACGCCGAGACGAGCGACGTCGAACGGACCAGCGTGATAGACCGCTACGGGGACCGCGTATCGGCCACGAGCGTGGCCAACGTAATCCGCTGCAAGATCGTTGAGGAGGAGGCGATTCCGAGCGCCAGTCCCGCCGACTTCGTCATCATACTCGGAAAGGACTTCAATGGGAGGAACTGTGGCGACTGACGTACGAGAGGCGGCCTTCGGCTGCGCGGCCATGCTCGCCGAGCATAACGGGGGCGATACGGTCGTCCTGGACCTGAGCAAGCTGTCTACCTGGACCGACTTCTTCGTGGTGACGAGCTCGACCAGCTCGACCCACCTGAGGGGCCTCGCGCGCCGCGTCGAGGAGTACCTCGGGCCCCTCGGCTACTCGCCGCTCAGGCGGCCGGGCCTGGCCGACGACGAGCAGTGGTGCCTGATCGATTTCGGCGACTTCGTCGTGCATATCATGGCCGCCGAGGCCAGGGAATTCTACGAGCTCGAGAAATTGTGGTTCGGGGCCGAGCTCACCGCGGTGAACGCCCCCGCCGCTCCCGCTCCCGCCCGGGAGGAGTAGAAAAAAGCCGCGCCTCCCGTCGGGAGGCGCGGCCGTTCATCGAGTCGCCGAGGCTATTCGTCGAAATCGTTATAGTCGATATCGTCCTCGTAGTCGAAATCCCCTGATTCCCCGTCTTCTTCGTCGAAATCGTCGTCGAAGTCGTCATCCTCGTCGTCGTCGAAGTCGTCGTCCTCGTCGTCGTCGAAGTCTTCTTCTTCATCAGAAAAGTCGTCGAAGTCGTCTTCGTCCTCGAAGTCGTCCTCGTACTCATCTTCGTAGTCGTCGAAGCGGACGAAAGGAGCCTCGGGAAGCTGGACGTAATCGCCGACGCCCATGAGCGCTAGCTCCAACGCGTTTCCCGGCATCGCCGTATCCCGTATAGGATCCATTTCAATCCTCCCCATCAAGTATCGTCGTATGAGCCCCCTTAGGGCATCCCCGCTCCCGTACGGCAGTGAGCCGGACTAGTGGGTACGGAGAAATCTAAAAGAGACCGGAGCGGTCTGTCAACTATAATCGCAATGGATTACGGCGTTTTTATTCGGCGCTTGGCGCCGCCCGTCCCCGATCGCTATAGTATGCCCATGACCAAGCCTAAGATAGTGACGGCGCCGGCTAAGATCAACCTCCATCTAGCGGTGGGAACGCCGAGGAGCGACGGCTTCCACTCCATCGGCAGCATCTTCCAGGCCGTCTCCGTCTACGACCGCGTCAGCCTCGAGGCGATCGACGGAGGGGAGACGACCCTCGAGTGCGATTGCGACTGCCCGGTCGAGAAGAATACCGCGTGGCGCGCCGCGACCGCGTTCCTCAGGGCGGCGGCGGGACGGGGCGTCCCCGAGGCCCTGGCTATCGCCGTCGAGAAGGGCATCCCCGCCGGGGCCGGGCTCGGCGGCGGCTCGAGCGACGCCGCGGCGACGCTGACGGGGCTCGACCGTATGTTCCCGGGCGCCGTAAGCCGGCTCGAGCTGCGCCGTATCGCCGAGGCCATCGGCTCCGACGTCCCGTTCTTCATGGACAGCGCCTGCGCCGCGGTATCGGGCAGGGGCGAACGGCTGGCGCCGATAGCGCCGAGGGTAGATTACGCCCTGGTGATCGTCGATCCGGGCTTTCCGATCTCGACGAAGGCCGCGTACGATTGCCTCGACCGCGCCAGGGCGGCGGGCAGGGTAGCGGCGGCCGCCGGCGACGAGGCCCTGGATACGGAGCTCGCGGCGATGGTCGACGCGTACGAACGCGCCCAGCCATCGGATTGGCCGTTCAGGAACGATTTTTTCGACGCGCTAGCGGACGAGTATCCGGCCCTCGAGGCCTGTAGGGCCGATATACTGGCCAGCGGCGCCGTTTTCGCCTCGATGAGCGGCTCTGGAAGCGCCGTCTACGGCGTTTTCGCGTCAGCGGACCATGCCGAACGGGCTAGGGCGGCCTTATCGGGTCGCTATCGGGTATACGCGGCCTTTCCGCTTGCGCGGCTTCACCAGTCGATATAGAATTACGGGGAAGTAGCGCATAACGGTAAGGAGAGAGCGCCGCATGGACATCACCGATATCCGCATCCGTAGGGTCTCCGGCGAAGGAAAGCTCAGGGCGTACGTTACGGTTACCTTCGACAACTGCTTCGTCATCCATAACGTCAAGCTCATAGACGGCCGCGCGGGTATATTCATGGCGATGCCGAGCCGTAAGACCAAGAGCGGCGAATTCAAGGACGTCGCGCATCCCATATGCCCGAGTTTCAGGACCATAATGGAGGAGAAGATCCTTTCGATGTATACGTCCGGAGCCGGCGTCGAGGATGACGGACAGGACTGACGAAGGTCGGAGCCGCGCCACCCCCGTGACACGATAACGCCTTTTAGGGTATAACTACTGGCCGTACGTCCCTTTCGTAGCGGCGTACTACTGGGACGTCGACAAGAGGTAAGTCAGCGGGCTTTGGTTCCGCCATTCGCAGGTTCGAATCCTGCCGTCCCAACGCGACACATTACGATCAGTACGAGGAGAGACATCCATGACCCAGCATGTCATTAACGCCGGAGCCCGCGAGGTCGGCACCAAGGGCGCCCTGAACGAGCTCCGACGAAACGGCGGTATCCCCGCGATCATCTATAACCGCCACGGCAAGACCAAGGCCCTTTCGCTGAACGCGAAGGAATTCCAGAAGTCGCTGGAAGGCGTATCCGAGAGCACGATCGTCAAGCTGAACGTCGGTTCCGAGTCGTTCGATTGCCTCGTCAAGGATCGCCAGATCGATTGGCTCCACGGTAAGATCCTGCACGTCGATTTCTTCGAGGTGGAGAAGGGCGTCGCTATGCGCGCCAAGGTGCCCGTGCACCTCGTCGGCACCCCTATCGGCGTCCGCAACGGCGGCGTCCTCGAGAACCCGGTCCACGAGATCGAGGTCGAGTGCCTGCCCAAGGATATGCCCGAGAAGTTCGAGCTCGATATCGCCGGCCTCGAGGCTAACCACTCGATCCACGTCCGCGATATCGTCCACGCCGACTCGGTCAAGCTGCTGAGCGCCGCCGACCAGGTCGTGGTGCTCGTCAAGTTCGCCAAGGCCGAGGCCGAGTCCGCCGCGGCCGCCGAGGCCGCTCCGGCCGCCGAGGCCGCCGCTCCGGCCGCCGCCGCTCCCGCGGCTCCCGCCGCGAAGTAATAGGACCCGAACGCCTATCGCGGGGCCGTCGGTATCGGCGGCCCCTTTCATTTTATGAACGCAGCGACTCACGGAGGCAGTGCGTCATGAACCGCGTCGGACAGCAGGAATCGCGCGCGTCGACCGTGCAGGCGGCCGTGCGCGCGTTCCTCGCCCGCGAGCCGAAACGCCTCGGAGCCGTCCTCGTCGCGCTGTCGGGCGGGCCGGATTCCGTGGCGCTGCTCCATGCGACGGCTATCGTGGCCGGGGCCTCGGGCGTCTCCGTCACGGCCTGCTGGGTCGATCACGCGATACGACCCGAGGCCGAGCTGGCGGCGGAGCGCGCGTTCGTCGAGGGCCTTTGCGACGGGCTCGGCGCGCCGCTGATCGTCGAGCGCGTCCCGCGCGGCGCCGTCGAGGCGGCCGCGAAGGCGGAGGGCGGGATAGAGGCGGCCGCGAGGCGCTTCAGGTACGAGGCCCTCGAGCGCGCGAGGCTCGCCTCGTCGAGCGACGTCGTCCTGACCGGCCATAACGCCGACGATCGCGTCGAGACGCTGCTGATGCGCTTCTGCTCCGGTTCCGGCGCCGCCGGCCTACGCGGCATCCCCGCCGAATCCGGCAGCATAGCGCGCCCCCTCCTCGGCCTGGCCAAGGCCGATATACTCGCGTACCTCGACGCCGCGGGGCTGGATTACCGCGTCGATTCGACCAACGACTCCGACGACTATCTCCGCAACCGGGTCAGGCACCGCCTCGTCCCGGTAGCGATGGACGTATTCCCGTCGCTGCGCGCGTCGCTCGCTACGGCGGCCGAGAAGGCGAGCCTCGACGAGGAGGCCCTCTCCGCTCTGGCCGACGCCTTGTTCGGCCTCGACGGCGACGGCGGACGGGCCGGCTGGCTCGACGCGGCCCGCTACGACGCCGCGCCGGAAGCCGTCAGGATCCGGGCCTTGTACGCGCTGGCCATGCCGCTGTTCGATGGCGCCGGCGCGACCAGGCTGCCGTGGCGGCTCGTCCGCGCGGCGGCGGCGTCCGGAAAGGACGACGGCGTGCTCGCCTCCGGCGCCGGCGTCCTATTCTCGCGGAGCGGCGGAAGGATCGAGGCCCGGCCCGCCCTCGGGTCGCACCGGTCGCGGCCGGTCGGACCCGCCCTGCTTGAAAACTCCGGCTTCAGCCTGATCGCCCCCGGTCCGGGATCGTTTCGAATAGGCAAAGCCGGCGAGTGTACGATATACTCGACCGGTCGCGCGCCGGGATTGCGCGCCGACGCCTTCGCGTGGCCTATCTGCGTCCGCTCAAGGCGGCCGGGCGACCGCCTGGCCGCGCGCGGAGGCGCCAAGAGGGTCGACGCGATCCTATCCGAGCTCGGCCTGGGCGGCGCCGCGCGCGACGCGGTGCCGGTCGTCGAGGACGCGTCGGGCATCGTCGCCGTCCTCGCGTCGAGCGCCGGCCTGCGCGACGTCTACAGGCTGAACGACGCGCTGGCCGGAGACCCGGTCGGCGGCTACCTGGTACTGGAACTGAAAGGAGCCATGAACATCGATGCAGTTCGACGATAAGAATACGCCGAGGCCGCCCAGCAAGCCGGAGGCGAGGCCTCCGCGTAACGCGCGCGTCTCCCTGATCATATTCATAGCCTTGCTCGCGGCCTCGGTCGGCCTGTTCATGTTCGACGGCGGCAAGAGCGCGCCGAGCATCCCGTACTCCACGTTCCTGACGCACCTCGAGGAGGGCAACGTCGATTCGGTCCGCATCGTCGACCAGCGCCTGATCGAGGGCACGCTACGCGGCAAGGACGGCGCGTCCCAGGATTTCTCGAGCGTCATCCCCTACGTCGACGCGGGCCTCCTCGAGGAGCTCAAGGCGCGCGGGGTCAGGGTAGAGGGCGCGTCCGCCCAGATGGGCCCGCTCAGCGTCCTCGCGGAGCTGTTCCCGTGGTTCTTCGGCTTCTTCCTGATCTGGATGGTATTCAGGCAGTCCCAGGGCAACAACAAGGCCTTCAGCTTCGGCAAGAGCAGGGCCAAGCGATACCAGGAGAGCGACCGTAAGATCACCTTCGCCGACGTGGCGGGCCAGAAAGAGGCCAAGTACGAGCTCCTCGAGGTCGTCGACTACCTGAAGAACCCGCAGAAATTCGTGAAGATGGGCGCGCGCATACCCAAGGGCGTGCTGCTCGTCGGCATGCCAGGCACCGGCAAGACCCTGCTGGCAAAGGCCGTGGCCGGCGAGGCCGACGTGCCGTTCTTCCATATGTCCGGATCCGACTTCGTCGAGATGTTCGTCGGCGTCGGCGCCAGCCGCGTCCGCGACCTGTTCGACCAGGGCCGTAAGAGCGCGCCGTGCATACTGTTCATAGACGAGCTGGACGCCGTCGGCAGGACCCGCGGCGCCGGCTACGGCGGCGGGCACGACGAGCGCGAGCAGACGCTCAACCAGATGCTCGTCGAGATGGACGGCTTCGACACGAAGGACGGCGTCATCATCCTCGCGGCGACGAACCGCCCGGACGTCCTCGACCCGGCCCTGCTCAGGCCCGGCCGCTTCGATCGCCAGGTCGTCGTCGCGATGCCCGACATCCAGGAGCGCGAGGACATCCTCAAGATACACATGGCCAAGGTGCCGATGGCCGAGGGCGTCGACGCCCAGCGGCTATCGCGCGCGACGCCCGGCATGAGCGGAGCCGACCTCGCGAACATGGTCAACGAGGCGACGCTGTTCGCCGTCAGGCGCGGCCGGAGCGTGGTCGAGATGCAGGACTTCGAGGAAGCCCGCGACAAGATCATGATGGGCATAGCCCGCACCTCGATGGTCATCTCCGAGGAGGAGAAGAAGGCGACCGCGTACCACGAGGCCGGCCACGCGCTGCTCCATTATTACCTGCCGAACGCCGATCCGCTCCATAAGGTGACCATCGTCCCGCGGGGGCGCGCCCTCGGCGTGGCCTTCTCGCTGCCGGCCCAGGACGCCTATTCGCGCGCCCGCGGCTGGATCAGGGATAGGATTGTCATCTCGTACGGCGGCTACGCGGCCGAAACTATAGTGTACGGCGAGACGACGACCGGCACGGCCCAGGACCTCAAGCAGGCGACCGACCTGGCCAGGAAGATGGCCTGCGAATGGGGCATGTCCGAGGAGCTCGGCGCCGTCGCGTACGGGCAGGAGGAAGAGCCGATCTTCATTGGCAAGGAGATAGCCCAGCACAAGGACTATTCGGAGGATACGGCGATGCGCATAGACCGCGCGGTGCTCGGCATCCTCGAGGAAGCCAGGAAGAAGGCGTTCGACATCCTGACCGAGCACCGTGACCAGCTGCTCAGCCTGGCCGAGGAGCTGATCCGCAAGGAGACCCTGCTCGATGACGACATCAAGGCCATGTTCGGTTTCAAGTCCCCGGAGGCCAGCGAGGCCTAGGCCGGGCCGCGGCGTGGCGGCGCTCGCGCTCGCCGCGTCGCTAGCTATCCTCCTTCCGCCGCCGGCCGTAGCCGACTCGACCGCCAGGGACGAGGCGATCTGCGCCTCGCTGACCCGGGGCGCGGTCGCGGCCCTGGCGCTCGGCCGATCCGACCAGGCCCTGGCCATGCTCGACGAGGCCCTGAGCTACAGGCCGGCGGACCCGGACGCCTGCTACCTGTCGGCGCTCGCGCGCCTGTCGCGCGGCGACGGGGTAGGCCCGGCGGCCCGCCTGCTCGAGACCGCGCTGTCGGCCGGAGGCTTCAGGCTGTACGGCGAGGCCGACGCGAGGCTCCTGTACGCGGGCGCGCTCGAGCGGACCGGGCGTCCGGCCGAGGCGCTGCGCTTCCTGGCCGGGCTGCCTCCGAGCGCCGAATCGCTGTTCATAGGGGCCAAGGCCGCCCTGGCCGTCGGCGACGAGGCCGGCGCCCGCGCGGCCGTGCTGTCGTCGCTGCGAAGGTATCCCGCCGACCCGCGTCCCCTCCTTTTCTGGCTGCGCTACGAGGAGCGGCCGTCCCTGGACGCCGAGGACGCCGCGGTCGTCGCCGCCGGCTTCGCGGCCCTAGAGCGGCTCAAGGCGGTCGACCCCTCGACCCTCGTCGCGCTGGCCCCGTACGCGTCGTCCGCGGACCAGGCTAGGCTGATGCTCAGGGAATACCGCGCCGCCGGGCGCCGCGACGCCGAATCGACGGCGCTCGCCCTGCGCTACGGGCTGATAGACGAACGGAGGGCGGCCTCGGAGCTGCTGTCCGGCGCCTTCGCTCCGACGCTATCGTCCCTCGAGGCCGTCTATTCCCTGCTGCCGAGCGACGAGGCCAGGGCCGCGTTCGGGCTCGCGTTCGCCGGGTACGCCGGCGCCGCGTACCGCGACGACGACCGCGACGGCTATCCCGAATCGGTCACCGAGTATAGGGCTGGGCTGCCTTCGTCGTGGATACTCGACGGCGACCAGGACGGCGAGCCCGAGCTGGCCGCTTCCTTCGACTCCGGCGCCCCGGCCAGGCTGTCCGCGCGCTCCGGATCGACGACCGTCGTCGTCGAGTACGCGCCGTGGCCCTACGCGGCGAGCGTCTCGTACGCCGACGCCGCGGGCTCGAGGGCCTATTCGTTCGGCCCCTCGACGATGCCCTTGCCGCTGCTGTCGCTGCGGCGCCTCGGCGGGCTTCCCGGCGCGCCGTACGCCGTATCGCGAAGCGGCTACGCGTTGCCGACCGAGACCGCCGCCAAGCGGGCGGCGTACGCGATGATCGATTCAGGCGCGGACGGTTCGTCCGTCACGCTGGAACTGAGCGACGGCCGGGCCGTCCGCTCGTGGTGGGTCGACGAGTGGCGGCGCGTCGGCATGACCGTCTATCGGAACGGCGTGCCCGACGACGAGAGGATCGACGCCGACGCCGACGGGCGCTTCGAGACGCGCCGTGCCTGGGCCCGCGGCCCCGACGGCGTACCGGCGCCGGCCTACGCCGAGGCGGACCTGGACGGCGACGGGCTCTACGAGTACCGCGAGACGCTCTCCGGCCCGTCCGTCAAGTCGTGGGACTACGACGGCGACGGCGCCATCGACCTGAGCCTCGAGAGCCTGCCGGACGGCCGCGCCCTGTATCGCGTATTCGCCCGCGACGGCGGCCTGATCGAGGCGACGCTCGAAGGCGGGCGGCTGTCGAGCGTGGTCGAGCGCGGCTCGCCGGTGCCCATAGTCGACGACTCGGGCGGGCTGGTGCGCTGGATAGGCGCCAAGCCGTTCGATTTCGGCGGCCGGGCCCCTCCCGTCGGGCGCGGCTCGCGGAACGGCGTCATGTACGCCGTGCACGATATCGGGGGCCTGCTGTACGCTCAGGTGCTGCGGGAATAAGCCGATTTCCTCGCCGATTCCGGCTTGCGGACCGGGCGCGCAGCCAATACACTGATAACGACGAACGCCAGTACTACTCGCGTGGAGGACGCCGTTGCCAATGCTCGGTGAGAGTCAAGCCGCCGCAGGTATCTCCGACAGGCAGTTCAAGCGCCTGTCCGCCTTCATAGAGAGGGAGCTCGGCATCAAGATGCCCGATACGAAGCGGGTGATGCTCGAGAGCCGCCTCCAGAAGCGGCTGCGGGCGGTGCGGATAGATAGCTACGACGAGTACATCGACCGCGTCTTCTCCGGGGACGACGCCGAGCTGATCCACATGATCGACGTCGTCACCACCAACAAGACCGACTTCTTCAGGGAGCCCGACCATTTCGATATCCTGACCAAGCGCCTCCTGCCCAAGGCGCTGGAACGCTCGGCCGAACGCTGTACCATGTCGTTCTGGTCGGCGGGCTGCGCCACCGGCGAGGAGCCCTATACCCTCGCTATGGTGCTCGAGGAGTTCGCCGCCGCCCATAGGGGCTTCGACTATCGCATCATCGCCTCGGACATATCGACGAGGGCCCTCGACGCGGCCATGAACGCCGTCTACGACGCCGACCGGGTCGTGCCGGTGCCGCCGTCGTACAAGAAGAAATACCTGCTCAGGAGCCGCGACCCGGCTAAGAACGAGGTGCGCATCAAGCGCGAGCTGCGCGACAAGGTCAGCTTCCTGCGCATCAACTTCATGGACGACGGCTTCCCGTTCGACGGGCAGTTCGACGTGATCTTCTGCAGGAACGTGATCATCTACTTCGACCGGGCGACGCAGGAGCGGATACTCGGGCGCATGTGCCGTTACCTGCGTACAGGCGGCAACCTGATCCTCGGCCACTCCGAGACGCTGACGAGCATGGACCTTCCGCTGCGCGGACTTGCGCCTACCGTCTACGAGCGCATATAGTTGATCCGAGGGGAGCCAGATGGAACGCATCAAGGTCATGGTCGTGGACGACTCTGCCGTAGTCAGGCAAACGCTCAAGGAGCTCCTGGATTCGGATCCGGGCATAGAGGTGCTTTCCGTCGCCTCGGACCCGATATTCGCGCTCAAGAGGCTCGAGACGGAGCGCCCGGACGTCATCGTGTCGGACGTCGAGATGCCGAGGATGGACGGCCTGTCCTTCCTGCGCAAGATCATGGAGACCAGCCAGATACCGGTGGTCATCTGCTCGAGCAAGACCGAGGCCGGCTCGGATAACGCCATCAAGGCGATGGAATACGGCGCGGTCGACATCATCCAGAAACCGAAGCTCGGCACGAAGCAGTTCCTCGAGGAATCCAAGGTCGAGATCTGCGACGTCGTCAAGGCGGCCTACGCGTCGAGGCACCGCAGGCGCGCGCCGGTCGCCCCGATACGCGACGTCGCGCCGAAGCTGACCGCCGACGTGATGCTGCCGGCGCCGGGCGCGGGGCATATCATCGAGACGACCGAGAAGGTCGTGGTGGTAGGCGCGTCGACCGGGGGCACCGAGGCGCTCAGGGAATTCCTCGAGGTGCTGCCGGAGGACACGCCCGGCGTCGTCATCGTCCAGCACATGCCGGAGCATTTCACCGCGGCCTTCGCCAGGCGCCTGGACGGGCTGTGCCGCGTCAGCGTCAAGGAAGCCGCCGATAACGACACGGTGATCCGAGGAAGGGTGTTGATCGCTCCGGGAAACAAGCATACACTACTCAAGCGCTCCGGCGCCCGCTACTACGTGGAGGTCAAGGAAGGGCCGTTGGTGTGCAGGCATAGGCCGAGCGTCGACGTGCTGTTCAGGTCGGCCGCGAGGTACGCGGGCAATAACGCGGTAGGCGTCATCATGACCGGCATGGGCGACGACGGCTCGCGGGGCATGAAGGAGATGCACGACGCCAAGGCCTGGACGATAGCCCAGGACGAGCGGTCGTGCGTAGTCTTCGGCATGCCGAACGAGGCCATCAAGCTCGGCGGGGTCGACGTCGTGCTGCCCCTCGGAAAGATCGCTCCCGAGGTGCTGAGGGCGGCGAAGTAGCGGGCGTTCCGACCGCATCGCTAGAACATTACATGATGGGCCGGCGCCGAGCCGCGCGGCCCGTGGAGGGACCATGGCTAAGAGCATCTTGATCATCGACGATTCGGCCGCCATACGGCAGAGCATCTCCTATATCCTGCAGCAGGAAGGCTACGCCACGGTGGAGGCGGGCGACGGCGTCGAGGGGCTCCAGCGGCTCGACGAGGGCGTCCGCTTCGATTGCATCATCACCGACGTCAATATGCCGAACATGGACGGCATCACCTTCATCCGCAAGGCCAGGGAGAACCCTAAATTCAAGTTCGTGCCGATACTCGTGCTTACCACCGAGTCCCAGGGCGGTAAGATGAACGAGGGCAAGGAAGCCGGCGCCACCGGCTGGATAGTCAAGCCGTTCAGCGCCGATAAGCTGCTGGCCGTGGTCAAGAAGGTCGCCGAATAATATGGCCTCGCCTGCGCCGCGCCCGCCGCGCGCGGGTAGCGCCGCGAGGCGCGGATGAGCGAGACCGGCGACCGCAAGGCGCGCATAGTCATCTGCGAGGACGAGCGCATCGTCGCCCTCGACATACGCGCCTTCCTCCAGCGCAACGGCTACGAGGTGCCGTCCCTGTTCGCGTCGGCCGAGGACCTGCTCGACGCGGTAGAAGGCCTGGAGCCCGACCTCGTCCTGATGGATATCCACCTGCAGGGGGCGATGGACGGCATCGAGGCGGCGGCCATCCTCCTCGAGCGCTGGGCCGTCCCCGTCATCCTCCTGACCGCCTACGCGGACGGCCCGACGATAGAGCGGGCCAAGCTGACCCATCCGTACGCCTATATCCTCAAGCCGTACGATGAGCGCGAGCTGCGTACGGCGATCTCTATAGGGCTGTACCGGGCCTCGATGGAGAAGCGCCTCAGGATGAGCGAGGAGCGCTATCGCGGGCTGTTCGCCCAGGGCCTGGCCGCGGCGATGCTGGCGGAGCAGGGCGGCCGCATACTCGAGACGAATAACGCGTTCGCGGCGCTGTCGCCGAACGCGGAGCGGGTCCAGGACTTCATCGCCGATCAGGGCGACGCCGATCGCCTGCTCGCGGCCATGCGGTCCGGAGATCGCTACGGGCCGACGGAACTGCGCATCGCCCGCGCGGACGGCGCGGACGCCTGGGTCCTGCTCAGCGCCGCGCCCATCCGGCTGTCGGACGGCACGGGGGCGTACCAGTTCCAGGCGGTAGACGTCACCGAGCGCAAGTCGCTGGCCGACCAGCTGCTCCACGCCCAGAAGCTGTCGGCGCTCGGGCGATTCGCCGGCGGCGTGGCCCACGACTTCAATAACGTGCTCACCGCGGTCATGGGCTATTCGAGGCTGCTCCGCACCGACCTCGAGGAGGCCGGTCATGCGCTCGACGAGCTCGACGGCATCGACCAGGCCGCTAAGCGCGCCGCGGCCCTCGCCAGGCAGCTGCTGCTGTTCTCGAGGCGAGAGGATATGAAGCCGGCCGTGTTCAGCCTATCCGGATTGGCCCGCGAGGACGAGCGCATGCTCAGGCGCATCATCGGCGAGGGCGCCACGCTCGTCATCCGGGCGCTCGCCGACGACGACCTGGTGCGCGCCGACCGCGCCCGAGTCGAGCAGGCGGTCGTCAACCTGGTCGCTAACGCCAGGGACGCCACCGATAGGGGCGGGCGCATCTACCTGTCGACGGGAACCGTCAGGTACGAGGAACCGGTCATGGGCGCGTTCGAGCAGGTGCCGGCCGGCGACTGGTCGTATATCGAGGTCGTCGACGAGGGGCCGGGCATCCCGCCCGGGCTGCGGGAGAAGGTGTTCCAGCCGTTCTTCACGACGAAGCCGGCGGATCGGGGTACCGGGCTCGGCCTGTCCACCGTCGCCGGCATCGTCCGCCAGGCCGAAGGTCGGGTGGAGCTGGTATCCGAGCCGGGCGCCGGCACGACGATGCGCCTCCTGTTCCCGACGGTTAGGGATAGCCAGTCGGGCGACGGCTCCGCCGACCACGACCGAGCCTACGCGCGCTCGAGGCGCGGATCGCGCCCCGCGGGGGCGTACCGGCCGAAGATCCTCCTCGTCGAGCACGACGACTCGGTCAGGGCCTTGCTCGAGGCGATGCTGGAACGGGCGGGCTACGCGGTGCATTCCGCCACCCATCCCGGCGAGGCACTGCTCCTCGCCGAGAATCAGACCGCCGGGCCGGACCTGCTCGTCGCCGACGACGAGATGCCGCTGATGAGCGGGCCGGAGCTGGCGGGCCGGCTGCGCGCCGGGGGCAGGGCCATGCCGGCCCTGTACCTCAGGGCCGCCGACGGGAGCCGCGAGGATAGTGCGGCCGCCGGCCCGGCCGCGGGCTTCGAGGCGTTCCTCGACAAGCCGTTCGACGAGGACGAGCTCATGGACGCCGTCGAGGCCCTGCTGACCACCGCCTCCTAGGACAGTATCGATTCGTACAGGCGCGCCTCGAAGGAGGCCGCGGCGCGGCTCGTGAAGCCGCGATCCGCCTTGTCCAGCGTCAGGTCGAAGACGTCCCGGGCCTTGGCCGGCTTGTCTGACAGCGTGGCTACCCTCGAGCCCAGGTAGATCGCCTCGCGGACGTCGTGGGTCACGACGACGGCGCTCCGGCCGTCGCGCTCGCGCAGGTCGAGGAACAGGTCCATCACCGAGATGCGCGTCCGCAGGTCGAGCGACGAGAACGGTTCGTCGAGCAGCAGCACCTCCGACGGGTAGGCGAAGGCCCTGGCGAGCGCCACCCGTCGGCGCATGCCGCCGGACATCGCGCCGGGCTTGGAGCCCCTCGAGCCTTGGAGCCCTACCGACTCCAGCGCCTCCTCGGCGGCCGCCACGGCCCGCTCCCTGTCCATGAAGCGCCTGAGCACCAGCGCGACGTTATCCATGGCGCTCATCCAGGGCATCAGGCGGTCTTCCTGGAACACGTAGCTGGCCTTCCCGGGCCCGAATCCCCGTACTTCGCCGGAATAATCGGCGTCGAGCCCGGCGAGTATGTTGAGGAGGCTCGTCTTGCCGCAGCCGGACGGCCCGAGCACGACCGTGACCCGGCCGGCCGGGAACTCCAGGTCTAGTCCCCCGAGCACCCGCAGCTCGCCGAACGACTTCGCGAGGCCCCTTACTTCGTAGCCCACGAGAGCCTCCTGGACAGCAGGTCGAACAGGGCGTCGCTCGCGGCGCAGAGCAGTATCCCGACCGCGGCCCAGGCGAACACCTCCGCGGTCTCCAGCATGACGCGGGCGTTCTGCATGCCCGTGCCGACGGCGTAGGCCGGCTGGCTCAGGACCTCGCCGGCGACCACGACCTTCCAGGATAGGCCGATCGCGTTCCTGGCGGCGGACGCGAGATGCGGCGCGGCGGACGGGAGGCGTATCCGCGCGGCTACGTCGCGGGCGGGCACGCCGAAGCTCCTGGCCATGTCGAGCAGGCGCGGGTCGGCGGACCGGACGCCGGCGGCGACGTCGGCGGCGGCTACCGGGAACGCCATCACGACCGCGGAGAAGACCGGTACGATCCCCGACGGGAACCAGATCATCGCCAGCAGGATGATGGCTAGGACGGGGGTGGCCCGGGTGACGGTCAGCACCGGGGCGAGCATGGCCCTGAAACGGTCCGATACCCCGGCCGCGAAGCCGAGCGAGACGCCGAGGGCCATCGATACGCCGAACGAGGCGAGGCCCCTGAGGGCCGTGGCCGACAGCGCCGCGACGAAGCCGTCGGCCGACGCGACGCGGGCGAGGGCCGACAGGACGCGCTCGGGCGCCGGCAGTATGATTTCGGCGCCTACGGCGATGGAGCCTAGCTTCCAGACCGCCGCGAGCACCGCGACGGCCAGGAAGGCGTCGGCCTTAGCGCGCGAGGTCCGCGTACCAGGCGTCATCCGGCAGCTTCCCCCCGACCGACGCGGGGACCGCGGCGATGAATACCGATAGGAGCGCCTCGACGGCGGACCTGGCCTCGGGCGCCGCGACGAAGGTGAACGCGCAGGCCGGGATGGCCGCGGCGGCGACGGGCGCCTTGAGCCCCATGCCGTGCTTCTCGACCAGGGCCCCCGCGGCGGCGGGGTCGGCGATCGTCGACCGTATCGACGACTCGTAGGCGGCGGCGAGGGCGGCGACCGCCGCCGGGCGCTCGTCTATCAGCGAGGCGCGGACGACGAACACGGTCATCGGGTAGTCGTCCTGGCCGGTGGCGCGTCGCCATAGCTCGGTCAGGGAGAACGGCACGACCGCGTCCCGGTTGCCGGACAGCGCCAGCGTCGCGAAGGGCTCGGGCAGCACGGCGCTGTCGATGCGGCCGGCTACCAGGCTGGCCGCCATCTCGGGGTACGGCATGTTGAACACCATCCGCAGGTCGCGCTCCGGGTCGAGGCCGACCTCGGGCAGCACGGTCCTCATCAGGAACTCGGGCGTGGCGCCCTGGCCGGCGACGTAGAGCTCTCGGCCGCGCAGGTCGGCGGGCGACGAAAGGCTAGGGTCGGTGGTGACGAGCTTGACCATCCCGTTGCCGACGACGGCGACGAGCCTGTAGCCGAGCCCGGCGTTATAGAGCTTCGCGGCCATGTTGACGGGCAGGACGGCGGCGTCGAGCTCTCCGGACAATAGCTTCGCGGCCATCGCGTCGGCCGACGGCACCGCCTCGAAGGCGGCGGTAGCGGCCTGGGGCAGGGCCGGGGGATCCTCGAACAGGCCTATCATGCCGATGCCCGACGGCCCCTTGAGCGCGCCGACCCTGACGACGAGCGGCTCGAGCGGGGCCGCCTGAGCGGCGTCACGGGATGGTTCCTTAGCGCCGAGGGCGAAGGCGGCGGAGGCTAACGATAAAGCCGCGAAGGCGGCGATACAGCGACGGTACATAGGCTTCCTTTCGACGGCGCGGCCGTCGCGTACGATGATACCGCCCCGCCGGCGCATGGGCAAGCCCGACCGCCCCGAGGCGATGGCGCTTTCAACGGGGTCGTTTTTAGCATATAGTAGAGGCATGCGATGCGATGCCTGCGGTTCGATCGACAGCGTATTCTTCATCAAGCCGGACGGTACGGGGGGCGAACTGCGCCTCTGCAGGCGCTGCGCGCTGGCTCGCGGCTACGCCGTCGGCGGCGACGGCGTACTGGGCGCCGCCGCGGAGCCGGAACCGGCCGACGGTCCTGAGCCCGCCTGCGGCGAATGCGGCTGGACCGCCGAACGGCTCAGGGCTACCGGCAAGCTCGGGTGTCCCGCCTGCGCGGCGACGTTCAGGAGCCTGGTCTCCGCCATGATGGCCCGGGCCGGCGCCCGCGGCTCGTACGACGGCAAGGTGCCCAGGGCCATGCCTTCGTCCCGCGACGCCGACGGATCCCGGGCGGCCATGGCGCTATCGCTCGAGCGGGCCGTCGCCGAGGAGGATTTCGAGACCGCCGCCTCCATCCGGGACCGGCTCCGCGCCGCCGCGGCCAAGGCCAGGCCGTGACGCTGCAAGGCCCCGCCTCGATGCCGCCTCGGCTCGGCGACCATCCCGAGTACGACGTCGTGGTCCGATCCTACGTTCAGGCGGATCGCAACATGGTCGGAACCCGCTTCCCCCATGCCCTAGGCTCGGACGAAGCCCGCGATTCGCGCGCTAGCCTCGGCGCTGCCGCGAGGGCCTGCGGCTACGATGTCGCGAGGGTCGGCGACCTGGACGCCCCGTGCCGCTCGAACCTCGCCGAACGGGAGCTGTACTCGAGGCCGTACCTGCTCGACGACGACAACCTGGCCGCCCTGAAGCGCGATAGCGCCGCATGGCTGGCGGTCAACGACGCGAATCACCTGTCGATGCGCGCGGCCCTGCCAGGCCTGGACCTGGAGGCCGCCTGGGACATCGTGTCGGCGGCCGACGACCAGCTGTCCGATTGCCTCGGCGACCGGCCCTGGGCCTTCGATGCGGGCTTCGGCTATATCATGTCCGAGGCGTCGCGCTGCGGTAGCGGCCTATCCGCGCGCGTCACCGTGCACGCGCCCGGCTTGGCGATATCCGGGCTTGCCGAGACCGCCTTCAAGCGGGCGATGGAGGCGGGCTTCGTCGTCTCCGGCTCGTACTCGAGCCTGGCCGCCTCGGGCGGCTCGCTGTTCGACCTGTCGCTGCCGTACGCGCGCCGCGATCCCGAGCGCGCCGCGCTCGGGCGCCTGTCGTCGGCGGCCAGGGCGATAGCCGAGTACGAGAGGCGCGCCAGGGCGGAGTTGCTCTCGGCCAGCCCGTGGGACATACTCGATACCATCGGGCGCGCCGCCGGCAAGGCGGCCGGGGCCAGGCTGCTGTCGCGAGACGAGGCGGCCGATATATGCTCCGGGCTCAGGCTCGGGCTGGCCTTAGGCGTCCTCGAGGGGCTGAGCCTCGAGGCGGCGACGGACCTGTGGCCGGCGCTGCGGGTCAAGCCCGCCCAGGCCGACGGCGAACCGGAGGCGGCGCGCAGGGCGACGAGCCTTAGGCTCGCGGTAGCGGGACTACGATTTTCGCAGGGGTACATCGATGTTTAAGGGATTGACCAAGCGCGCGCAGCGGGTGCTTACGGTAGTGGCCCAGGAAGAGGCCAGGCGTTTCCACGCCGGGGAGCTGGCGCCCGAGCACGTGCTGCTCGCCCTGCTCTCCGAGGGCGACGGGACCGGGCATCGCCTCCTCTCGTCCCTGAAGCTCGACATGCGCGAATTGGCGCTCGAGCTCGAGCGGGCGGCCTCGGGCCGCAAGGGAGGCTTCCTGCTCGGCGACGCCCCGCTGTCCCGGCGGCTCAAGTCGATGCTCGAGACCGCCGCCGAGGAAGCCAGGACGATGGACGGCGAGTACATAGGCACGGAGCACCTCGTCATCGCGGCCGCGCGCGAGAGCGGCTCGCCCTTCGACCAATTCCTGTCCCGCTACGGCGTCTTCTACGAGCAGCTGCGCGCCGCGCTCAAGCTACTGGCCTCGTCGGGGCCGGACGAGCCGCGCGAACGGCCCGACGATGCGGCCGCCCCGTCGCCGAGGCCGTCGCCGCAGGCAGGCGCGGCCTCGCGGCGCGCGGGAGGCGCCACCCCGCTGCTCGACGAGCATTCCCGCGACCTGACCGCCTGGGCCCGCGACGACCGCATCGATCCGGTGATCGGCCGCGAGACCGAGACCAGGCGGGTGATACGTATCCTGTCGCGCCGCGGCAAGAACAACCCGGTGCTGATCGGCGACCCCGGCGTCGGCAAGACGGCCATCGTCGAGGGCCTCGCCCTCAGGATGGCCAAGGGCGACGTGCCGGACGGGCTGATCGGCAAGCGCCTGCTCGTGCTCGACATGGCCTCGATCGTCGCCGGCACCAAGTACCGGGGAGAGTTCGAGGAGCGGCTCAAGCGCATCATGAAGGAGATAGCCGCCTCCGGTAACGTGATACTGTTCATCGACGAGCTGCATACCATCATAGGGGCGGGCAGCGCCGAGGGCACGATAGACGCGTCGAACATGCTCAAGCCCGCCCTGTCGCGGGGCGAGCTGCAGTGCATCGGCGCGACGACCCTCGACGAGTACCGCAAGTATTTCGAGAAGGACGCCGCCCTCGAGCGCCGCTTCCAGACCGTACTCGTCGAGGAGCCGACGATAGAGCAGACCCAGGACATCCTGACCGGCATCAAGGAGCGCTACGAGCGCTACCACGGGGTCTCGTACGCCGCCGACGCGATCGAGGCGGCCGTCAGGCTCGCCGACCGGTACGTCAGCGACCGCTTCCTGCCGGACAAGGCGATAGACGTGCTCGACGAGGCCGGCGCCCGCAAGAAGGTCGAGTACCCGGCCCGGGGGCCCGAGCTGAGCTCCTACGAGGACGAGATCCGGCGCCTCACCGAGGAGAAGCTGGCCCTGGTATCGACGCAGAACTACGAGCGGGCCGCCGAGGTGCGCGACAGGGTCCGCGAGCTCAAGGCCGGCCTCGAGGACCTGAAGGCCAGGACCAAGGCGGCGTCGGGCGACGGCTATACCGTCGGCGTCGACGACGTGAGGGCCGTGGTCTCGGAAATGACGGGGATACCGATCGAGCGCATCGCCGAGGGCGAGTCGGAGCGCCTGACGAGCCTCGAGGAGGAGCTGCACCGCAGGGTGGTCGGCCAGGACTACGCGGTCAAGGCGCTCGCCGCCGCGGTCAGGCGTTCGCGCGCCGGCATCTCGGACCCGAGGCGGCCGCTCGGCTCGTTCATCTTCCTCGGCCCGACCGGCGTCGGCAAGACCCTGCTGGCCAAGACCCTCGCCGAGAGCCTCTTCGGCAGCGAGGACGCGCTGATACGCATCGACATGTCCGACTTCATGGAGAAGCACAACGCCGCCAGGCTCGTCGGCGCGCCGCCCGGCTACGTAGGCTACGACGAGGGCGGCATGCTGACCGAGCGGGTCAGGCGCAAGCCGTACAGCGTGGTGCTGTTCGACGAGATCGAGAAGGCCCATCCCGACGTGTTCAACCTGCTCCTGCAGCTGCTCGAGGAGGGCGAGCTGCGCGACAACCTGGGCCACGCCGTGTCGTTCAGGAACTGCGTCGTGATCATGACCAGCAACGCCGGCACCCGGGAGCTGACCAGCGGGGCGAGGCTCGGTTTCGGGGCCGAGGCGAGGCGCTTCGACTACGACGCGGTCAAGGCGGCGGCGCTGGCCGAGCTCAAGCGGCTGTTCAACCCGGAGTTCATCAATCGCGTCGACCAGGTGGTCGTCTTCCACCCGCTCGACCGCGACCAGGTGCGCGTCGTGCTCGAGCTGGAGCTGTCCAGGCTGCGCAGGCGACTCGCCGAGCGCGGGGTGTCGCTCGAGCTGGACCGCAAGGCGATGGATAGGCTGATCCGGGACGGCTACGACGAGGCCTACGGCGCCAGGCCGATGAGGCGGATGATCTCCAAGCTGATCGAGGACCCGCTCGCGGCGATCATGGTCGAGGGACGCTGCCCGCCCGGGGCCACCGCCAAGGTGCGCGAGAAGGACGGCGAGCTATCGGTCAGGGTCTCGACGCCGCAGCGCTCGCCGTCGTTGCCGAGCGCGGCCCGCAAGGGCTAGCCGCCGGTTTCGGGGGCTAGTCGCCGTCCCTGCCGATGAGGCGCCTGAGCTCCTTGAGCCGGCCCTCGTCGAGCTTGACGCGCAGGTTCTTCTCCTGGGTCGGGATGACCAGGCCCTTGGGACCGTTCTTGGCCCGCCTGAGGTACTTCGCCTGCGTGTAGTACAGGTCGCCGGCGCCGGACGATCGGCCCTTCGAGTAGTACAGCGCCAGGGTCCCCGCGTCGAGCATGACCTCGAGCGGCACGCTTTTCCCCGCCCTGGCCTTGACGAACACGTACGAGCCCGAGTAGTCGCGCGCGTGGAACCACAGGTCGTTGCCGCGGACGTGGCGGCGCAGCAGCTCGTCGTTCTCTGCGGCCGAGCGGCCTACGAGGATAAGCCAGCCGTCGCGCTCGAGCGACAGCCCGGGGAAGCGCTTCGGCCCCTGCGACGGCGCGGTCCGGCGCTTGGCCAGGAACGCGCGGATAGCGTACGGGTTATCCGTCGCCTCGACGCGCCGGCGCTCGTCGTCGAGCGCCAAGACAGCCGCGCGCAGCTCGTCGAGCTCGGCGGCGGTCTCCAGGGCTCCCGAGCGCGCCTTCTTGGCCTTCTCGTAGAGGGCCTTGGCGTTATCGACGACGCTCTTCGACGGGTCGACGCGGATGACCACCTCGCCGCCGCGGAAGAAGTCGTCCGCCTTGAGCGACGGCCCCGATAGCGGCTGGCCCGAGTTGGCCATCAGGATATCGCCGAGCTCGCGGTAGCGGTCGGCGTCGGCGTACTCGGCGGCCGCCTTCTCCAGGGCCTCTACGCGCGACTCGAGCTGGGAGCGCCGCTGGCTGAAGTACTTGGCCGCGCGCTCGAGCAGCGCGGCGCGTGACAGCTCCGAGCCGTGCTCGGCGTAGTACGCGTCGACCCGCTCGTTGAAGGAGCCGTCGCCGGGCAGCTCGCGCACGGAGAATTCCTTGGCCGGAGCGGGGCCGACCAAGGGCTCGTAGCGGCCGCCCGCCAGCTCGCCGCGCGCCGGCTTCCTGGCCAGCGCGTCGACGATCGTGCCGTCGGGCCTGCAGAGTATGATGTTCGCGGCGCCGGACCACAGGCGCGCGTACAGCACGCGCCGCTCGTCGTCCTTGCCGGCGACCAGCCTGACGATGCGCTCGGAGCCGAGCTGCTCGACCGACTCTATCCTGAGCCCGCGCAGCTGGGCCCGCAGCAGCTCCATGAAGCGCTGGGGTTTCTCGGCCTTCGGCACCCTGACGCCCGTGGCGTGGACTCGGCAGGCGCCGTGGGCCACGCAGAACAGGAGCTCGGTCGCCGCGCCCGGTTTATAGCACGACAGGAGCAGCGTGTCGTAGGAAGGCTGGACCACCTTCTGGATCTGCGCCCCGACGAGGTCGAGCTCCGAAAGCACCGCGTCTATCTCACGCCAATTCAGCGACATATATGGACCTATTCATAGGATCGCGACAGCGATACAGGAAAGAAGCAGATGATTTGAAAAAGCAGACCACGGAGGCACGGAGGAAGCGAAAGAGCGAATCCAAAGAGAACCGGCTTTTTCCTCAAACCTTCTCTGCTTTTTACTCGTAGTGTCGTTCCTACTCCGTGGCTCCGTGACTCCGTGGTTCAAATTCCCTCATCACTTTCTTGAGTGCCTGTCAAGCGCCGTGGCAGTGCTTGTACTTCTTGCCGGAGCCGCAGGGGCAGGGGTCGTTGCGGCCTACCTTGGGGTAGGCGCGGACGACCGTGGCGTTACGGGGCGCCGCCGCCTGGGCCATCGGTCCCGCCTGGGCCTGGGCCTTGGCGCTAGCGGCGGCGGCCTGGCCGTCGGCGGCGCCGGCGAACTGGCCCATCTCGTCGTGGCGGCTCTGGCCGCCCGAGACCACCGGCCGGACGGCCCGGTCCTCCTGCTTCTGGATGCGCACGAGGTATAGCGTGCTCGCGACGCTCTTACGGATATCCTCGATCATCTGGTCGAACAGCTCGAAGCCCTCGAGCTTGTACTCGAGCAAGGGGTTCTTCTGGGCGTAGTGCCTGAGGTACACCGCCTCGCGGAGCGCCTCCATGTTCTCGAGGTGGTCGAGCCACTTCTGGTCTATCGCCGACAGGTACTTCCAGCGCAGGAAGTGGTTCAGGTTGTCGGAGCCGGCCATCGCCAGCTTGTCCTCGAGGTCGCGGTCGAGCTCGCCTATCGCGGTGGCGCGCAGGTCGTCGATCCTCCTGGCCTCGGGGGAGTCCGAGCGGAACGGCAGGATGAAGCCGAACGAGGCCTTGAGGGCGTCCTGGAGGGCCGCGTAGGCGGCCTTCTGGTCGGCCTTGAGCCCGTCCTCATACTGCTCGAGCAGCGCGTCGAGCATCTCCCTGGCCGCGCCGACTATCCTGGCCGGCAGGTCGCCGTCCTTGACGATCGCGTCGCGCTGCTCGTAGATGAACTTGCGCTGCTGGTTGAGCACGTCGTCGTACTCGAGCAGGTGCTTGCGTATGTCGAAGTTGCGCTCCTCGACGCGCTTCTGCGCGTTCGCCATCGTCTTGTTGAGGAGGGGATGGTAGATCGGCTCGCCTTCCTTCATGCCTATCTTCATCATCAGGCCCTTGAGGTTGGAGCCGCCGAACAGGCGCATCAGGTCGTCGTCGAGCGAGATGAAGAAGCGCGATCGGCCGGGGTCGCCCTGGCGGCCGGAGCGGCCGCGCAGCTGGTTGTCGATGCGCCTAGACTCGTGGCGCTCGGTGCCGAGCACGTAGAGGCCGCCGGCGGCCTTGACCTCCTCGTAGTCGGCGCGCCAGAGCTCGTACTCCTTCTCGAGCGCCTCGCGGTAGGTCTGCTCGTCGGCCGAGGTGCCGACCTTCTTGCGGGCCCGGTACTCGGGATTGCCTCCGAGCTTGATGTCGGTGCCGCGGCCGGCCATGTTCGTCGCTATGGTGACGGCGCCCTTGGCGCCGGCCTCGGCGATGATGGTGGCCTCGCGCGCGTGGTTCTTCGCGTTCAGCACCTCGTGGCGGACGCCGCGCCTGGTGAGGGCGGCGGAGAGGCGCTCGGACTTGTCGATGCTGACGGTGCCGACGAGCATCGGCTGGCCCTTGGCGTGCGCCTCGGCGATCTCGTCGCAGATGGCCTCGAACTTCTCCGACTCGTTCAGGAACACGAGGTCGTCCTCGTCGAGCCTGGCTACCGGCTTGTTCGTCGGGATGACGACGACGTCCAGCTCGTAGATCTTCTGGAACTCGACCGACTCGGTCTCGGCCGTTCCGGTCATGCCGGCTATCTTGTCGTACATGCGGAAGTAGTTCTGGAAGGTTATCGTCGCGAGGGTACGGTTGCGCCTGGCTATCTTGATGCGCTCCTTGGCCTCGATAGCCTCGTGGAGCCCGTCGGAATAGCGGCGGCCGTGCAGGATGCGCCCGGTGAACTCGTCGACGATCTGGACGAGGCCTTCCTGGACGACGTACTCGGTGTCCTTCGTGAACAGCTCGCGCGCGCGGACGGCCTGCGTGAAGTAGTGGACGTACTCGAAATTCTGCTCGTCGAACAGCGATCCCTGGATCAGGCCGCGCTTCTTGAGGGCGTCCTCCATCTTGGCCAGGCCGTCGGAGGTGAAGGATACCTTCTTGCTCTTCTCGTCGATCTTGTAGTCGCCGTCGAGGGCCTCGCCTTCCTCTTCCTTGGGGTACTCGCCGGTGTCGGGGTCCTTCTTGACCTCGACGAGGTGGTGGCAGAGGCGCGAGACCTCGTTGATCTTGAAGGTATCGTCCTCGGCGGCGCCGGATATGATCAGCGGCGTGCGCGCCTCGTCGATCAGGATGGAGTCGATCTCGTCGACCACGCAGTAGTGGTGGCCGCGCTGGACCCGCCGCGACGGCTCCATCGCCATGTTGTCGCGCAGGTAGTCGAAGCCGAACTCGTTATTGGTGCCGTAGGTGATGTCCCTGGCGTAGGCGACGCGCCTCGCGTCGTTGTCCATGTCGGACAGGATGGCGCCGACCGATACGCCGAGGTACGAGTAGATCGAGCCCATCCAGCGCGAGTCGCGCTCCGCCAGGTAGTCGTTGACCGTGACGACGTGGACGCCCTCGCCCTCGAGCGAGTTCAGGTAGGCGGCGGCGACCGACGACAGGGTCTTGCCCTCGCCGGTCTTCATCTCGACGATCTTGCCGTCGTGGAGCACGATGCCGCCCAGGATCTGCGTGTCGAAGGAGCGCTCGCCGAGCACCCGCCTGGCCGCTTCCCTCGCCAGCGCGAAGGCTTCCGGCAGTACCGAGTCGAGCGACTCGCCGGAGGCTACCCGAGCCTTGAGCTCGGCCGTCTTAGCCGGGAATTCCTCGGGCCTCAGGGCCATCGCCCAGGCCTCGCGCTCGTTCACCGCGTGGAGGCGGGGCAGGAGCGCCTTAATGTCTCGCTCTCGCTTCGAGCCGAAGAGAGCGGTCAGGGGGTTGAACGCCATGCTGGTTAATCTATATCTTTTAACGATAAGCGGTCAAGCAAGACCCGGGCGGCCGGGCTGGGCCGATTCTCGTTCCGGGGGGCGGGCCGTGGCAGGCAAGGGGCACAACGTACTGATCATAGCGGCGGCGCTGGCGGCGCTGCTCGCCTCGTGCTCCGACGCGCGCGACGTGACGGCGCTGCAGCGCGAGCAGCTGTTCACCCTCGGCTACGGCGTGCTCGAGGACCAGCTCAACCTGTTCAGCCTCGAGGGCAACGCGCCGCCCGCGAAGACCGCCCTGGCCATGCGCGACGGCATCTTCTTCGTCTCGAACGGCAACGCGGCCAAGGTCATGACCCTGTCGTCGTTCGGCGACCTCCTGGCGATGGTCTACAATCCCGAGCGCAACCCTCCGCCGCTTACCCTGCAGGCCGCCGAGGCCGGAACAGCGGCCCAGGGCCGGGTCGCCAGGGCCTATCCCTTCGGCTCGCCCGGCGAGATAGCGGTCGACTCGAAGCGCACCATCTTCGTCGAGGACCGCGTGCCCGACTCGCGCCGGTCGTACGACGAGGCGTCGATGGCCAGCCTCGAGTACGTCGTGCTGCGCTTCTCCCGCGACGGCGAGTACCTCGACTACCTGGGCCAGGAGGGCGTCGGCGGCACGCCGTTCCCGAGCATCGTCGGCCTCTACATCACCGCGTCCGACGATTGCGTCGTCGTATGCCTGACCGGCGCCGGCTGGACCGCCTTCTCCTTCGACCGTAACGGCATCCTGGAGTCGACGGTCGCGATACGCCGCGACGAGCTGCCGAGGCCTCCCGAGGAGGCGGACGGCATCGCGTCCCTCGACCGGATCGTGGCGGCGCCGGACGGATCGGGCCTGATCATCAAGATCGACTATTATAGGGAGATAATCGACGAGGAGACCCATACCCAGGCCGGCATCGAGTTCTCGTCGTCGTGGGCCTGGGTCATGGACGGCTCGAACGGCGCCTACGTCGAGCGCTACGAGCTCCAGCCCTTCGAGTCCATGGTCAAGGAGGAGGGCGGCGGCCGCCCGGTCCCGAGGGCCTGGGAGCTGGTCGGCGCCGCGGCGGGGACGCTGTTCCTGGCGGCGACCGACGACGACGGATCCACCTACTACGGGCTGTTCGACAGGGCCTCGCGGACGATGCGGCGCTTCTCGCTGAAGATCGATCCCGACGAGCTCCTGTACGCGTCGTTCTCGCTGTCGCCCGAGGGCATACTCTCGGCCATACTCGGTTCCCGCTACGAGGCGCGCTTCGTCTGGTGGCGCTTCGACCGCCTGATAGGCGGGCTCGCGCCGTGAGGCCGCTCGTCGGCTTCGCCTCGGCCCTGGCGCTCGACGCGTCGGCGAGGGAGCGCTACGGCCTAGCCGACGATCTCCTGATGGAGGCCGCCGCCGTCGGCATGGCCGCCGCGATCGAGGCCGACCCGGCCCTGAGGGCCGCGATGGCCTCGGGCTCGCCCGCGGCCGCGGCGGTCTGCGGCGGCGGCGGCAACGCCGGGGACGCGCTGGCCGTTCTCCGGCGCCTGGCTCTCTCAGGCAAGAAGGGCCTGGTAGCGATCGCGCCCGAACGCCTCGGCCCCGTCGCCGAGAGGCGGCTGGCCGAGGCCAGGCTCGCCGGCGTACGCGTCATCGGCGTCGACGACGACGAGGCCCGTCGGGCCGTCGCGGGCGCCGGCGTCGTGCTCGACGGGCTGTCGGGCGTCGGCTTCAAGGGGCCGGCCCGGGGAGCCCTCGCGCGGGCGGCCGCCCTGATATCGTCCGCATCCGGCGTCGTCGTCTCGGTCGACGTGCCTTCTGGCGTCGGCGCGCTCCAGTCGGCCGACGCCGACCCCGGCGAGCCGGTACGCGCCGCCGCCACGCTCTGCGTCGAGCCCCTGAAGGCCGAGCCGTACTACCCCGGCTTCCGGCCCTTCGCCGGCCGTATCCTGCCTATCGGCGGGGTGTTCGAGCGATCGGCCGGCTCGTCGTCGACAATGGCCCTCCTGGGACCCGAGGACCTGCGCGACGCGCTGCCCCGGCTCGATCCCGACTGCCACAAGGGCGAGCGCGGCGCCGTCTGCGCCTTCGCCGGCTCGTACGGCGGCGTAGGGGCCGCCGCGCTCTGCTCTAGGGCCGCGGCCGCGGCCGGCGCCGGCAGCGTCACCCTGCTGGCGCGCGACGAGCTGGTGCCGATACTATCGTCGATGCTCGTCTCGCAGATGGTCCGGCCCGAGTCCGACCCGGGCGCCAGGCGCTTCACCGCGGCCCTGGCCGGGCCCGGCTGGGGCGTCGACGAGCGGAACGCCGGGCGGCTCGAGGAGCTGTGGGACGCGGCCCTGCCGCTGGCCCTGGACGCGGACGCGCTCCGGCTGCTCGCGGCTTCCGGCCTATCGCGGCGCTGCTCGCCGCTCCTCCTGACCCCGCATCCGGGCGAGTTCGCGCCGCTGGCGGCCCTGGCCTCGGGCCGCGACCCCGACGACCCGGCCGCCGTCGAGCTGGCCGCGCGCAGGGCCCGCTTCGACACGGCCGCCGTCGTCGCCGAGACGGCCGCTTATTACGGCGCCGTCGTCGCGCTCAAGGGAGCCGTAACCTGGATAGGCGACCCGGACGGCCGCCTGGCCGTCTGGGACGGCCGCGAGCCCGCCCTGGCGACCGCCGGCTCGGGGGACGTGCTAGCGGGGCTCGCGGCCGGTTTCCTGGCGCGCGGAGCCTCGGCCTGGGACGCGGCCCGAGCCGCCGTCATAGTCCACGGCCTCGCCGGCCGAGCCCTGGCGCGCCGCGGCTTCTTCGAGGCGGAAGCCCTCGTGCCCGAGGCCGCCAGGCTGTCGTACGGAAGGAGCTCCGATGGAGACGAAGGATAAGGACCAGGTCGTCTACTACTACGACCGCTCAAAGCGCATGGAGAAGGCCGGGCCCTACGCCCGTTTCATGGCCGATCACTACGGGGCCAAGCGCCCCGGCATACTGCGCTCGCTGACGGCGACCCGGCCGCTCAAGTCCCTGTTCTACGCGCTGATCTTCATGCTCGTGGCGGTGCTCGTCGTCGGCTACGTCCAGGGATCGAGGAATACCGGTACCGTGGCCGGCGCGCGGCTGGTCGCGACCGCGATGTGGTTCGACGGCCACGTCTACGTTACCGTCAAGCGGAAGCCGCCGTTCCTGGGCCGGGAGCCCGGGCCGCAGGATAGGCCGGCGATAGAGATAGCGGCCGGCGACGGCTCGGCTCACGCCGTCTCGGTATTGCAGGCGGCCGACGACGAGGCGCGGCTGCGTTTCGAGGCCTCCGACAAGCCCGACGCGGTGGCCGTGCTCGCCACGGCCGCTGTCGGAGACGGCGAGGCGAGGCTGGAGCTGCTGGTCAAGGTCGAGTGACGAAGGCCCCGCGTCGCCTTGACCGCTCACGGGCTTTTCATTATGGTACCTTACGAGGCTGAAGGGGGAAGTCGGCATGGTTCAGTTCTATCTCTTGAGCGTTCTGATGAATATCGTATCCGGGTACGCTCTGGTATCGACCGACGCCGAGCCGAGGGGTACCAAGATGGACGGTATCCGCGAATTCCTCCGCGACGGCACCATCCGGCTCGTGCTCGGCATACTCTGCGCCGCGGTGGGCTTCTTCAAGCTGCTGACCGTCATGCGCGGCGACGTCCCGGTCGTCGGCGACCTCGTGCCGTCCTTGGCCGGCCTCGCCGCCGGGTTCTCGCTGCTGCTCGAATTCTATAAGGGCAACTCGAACGTGACGACCCCGGCCCTCGATAAGCTCGACGCCATCTTCGTATCGCAGCGCCGCGTCGTCGGTATCGTCGCCATCGTCAGCGGCTTCGTGCATTTCCTGTTCGGGAACGTGCTCTTCCTCTAGATGCGGTCGATAGCCGGCGTCTCGATCCGTAACGGCCGCGTATTCGTCGCCCGCAGGGCCCGCGGCGGCCCGATGGGCGGCACCTGGGAGTTCCCCGGCGGTAAGCTCGAGCCGGGCGAGAGCGACGCCGAGGCGATCGTCAGGGAGTTCGACGAGGAATTCGCGCTACGCGTCGCGCCCGGGCCGACGATAGGCGAGTCCGGCTTCGTCAACGGCGTCAAGCCGTACGAGCTGGCCGCCGTCATGGTCGAGTTCGACGGCGAGCCGCCGGCGCTCCGCGAGCACGACGAGTATCGCTGGGTAGGCGCCGAGGAGCTCGTAGCGCTCGAGCTGTCCGACTCCGACCGCTCGCTGCTCGCGTTCGTGCTGCCGCTACTGGTCGACCGGGTCGAATAGGCCGAGCTCCGGCTTGCCGTCCGGCGGCGCCGGCTCGTTGAGCAGTATCTCCACCCGGGCCTCGATGCGGTCGAGGTCCTTCTCGAGCCCCTTGGACAGCTTGACGCCTTCCTCGAACGCGGCGACCGCGTCCTCGAGGGCCAGGTCCGGCTCGCGTATCTTCTCCGACAGCTCCTCGAGCCTTCTCAGCCGTTCCTCGAAACTCTTCATGTACGTACCTCCACGATGGCGGCGTCAGCGCCGCCCGACGAGAACTGTATCGATACGCCGTCACCGGCCGCGAGCTCGGCGGCGCTCCTGACGGCCCGGGCCTCGCCCGGCTTCCTGACCACCGCGAAGCCGCGCGCCAGGATGGCCAGCGGGTCGGAGGCGCGCAGCACGGCGTCGGCCGACGATAGGCGGTGCCTCGCGGCGAGGCGGGCGTCGCGGGCGCCGCGTACCAGCGCCTCCTTGGCGTCGTCGAAGCGCTGGCGCGACGGCTGCAGCGCTCGCTCCAACCTCATCTCCAGCTGCTCAGACGAGAACGAGTCGACGACGCCCCGGGCCCGCTCGAGCCTGGATCGTATGCCGAGGGCCAGCGAGTCCGCCGCGACCGTCACCCGGTCGGCGATGGCCTGGGCGCTCTCCGATACCAGCTCGGCGGCGGCGCTCGGCGTCGGGGCCCTGAGGGAGGCGGCGTAGTCGCTCAGCGCCCAGTCTATCTCGTGGCCCACGGCGCTGATCACCGGTATCCTCGAGGCCGCCACGGCGCGCACGACCGCCTCGTCGGAGAAGGCGAGCAGGTCCTCGAGGGAGCCGCCGCCGCGGCCGACGATGATCACGTCGCCTAGGGCGAAGGCGTTGGCCGCCTCGATCTGCCTGACGATGGCCTCCGGCGCCTGTTCGCCCTGCACGGCCGCGGGCAGCACGGTGACGCGGACGCCGGAGTTGCGGCGGCCGAGCACCGACAGGATGTCGCGGAGAGCGGCGCCGGTCGGCGAGGTGACCACGGCCACCCTGGTCGGGAAGGCCGGCAGCGGAGGCTTGCGGTCGGCGTCGAACAGGCCCTCGGCGGCCAGCTGCCGCTTCCGCCGCTCGAGCATCGCTAGGATGTCGCCCTCGCCGGCCTTCTGCATCGTATCGACGACGAGCTGGTACTGGCCTCGCGCCGCGTAGACGCCGAGCGCGCCGCGCGCCCTGACCAGGGCCCCGTCCGACGGCCTGAAGTCGAGCCTGGACGCGCGGCCCTTGAACATCACCGCCTGCAGCGACGCGCCGGAGTCCTTCAGCGTGAAATAGACGTGGCCGGACGAGGCGGGCCGCCAGTTCGATATCTCGCCCTCGACCAGCACGCTCGGCAGCGAGCCCTCGAGGAGTTCCTTGACGATGCCGGTGAGCTCGCTCACGGTCAGCGCTCGGTCGTCGTTCATGCCGACACTCTAGCCCGGCCCGGCTCGGCGGCGCAAGTCCAGTGGCAAAAGCGCCGATTATCCTGTATAACGGATGGCATGAGACGATTTCCGTTCACGTTGGCCGTCCTGGTCCTGCTCAGCGTCGCAGTCTTCCTCATAGGCTGGCTGCCGTTGCGATCGGAACCGGGCAGCTACGCGGTGCTGGTCACCAAGACCGGCGGCGTGGATCCGGAGGTGGTCGCGCCCGGGCGCTTCCGCTGGGCGGCCGAGGCCCTGCTGCCGACCAACCTGACCCTGCGCCGCTTCTCGCCGGCCGCGGCCGAGCGCCGGATCGAGGCGTCGGGCGAGCTGCCGTCGGCCGACGTCTACGGCGCCTTCATGGCCGGAGAGCCGGATTTCTCGTACTCGGTCGTCGCGAGCCTTTCGGCCGCGCCGAAGCCGGAGGCCCTGCCGGAGCTGTACGGGCGCTGGGGCGTCTCCGACGACGAGGGCCTGGCCGCCTGGCTCGACTCCGAGCTGGAGCTGGCCACGGTCGACCTTCGCGCCGCGATCCAGGAGGCCATGCGCTCCGGATCCTCGTCTCCCCTCGGCGGCGTCGACGAGGGCGCGCTGGCGCTGGCGCTGTCGCAGTCGCATCCGCTGCTCGACGTGCGCGGCGTCCGCGTCGTCTCGTCGCGCATGCCCGACCCGCGGCTGTACGAGGAGGCCAGGCGGCTGTACTCGCGGTACCTCGAGGCCTACCGGGCCGCCGTCGAGCCGGCCCTCGCCGAGTCGTCCGCCGACGCGGCGGCCGAGAACGTCAGGCTGGAGCGGCTCGAGCGCTACGGCGAGCTCCTCGAGCGCTTCCCGGCCCTGATCGACTACCTGGCCATCGAGGCCGGCATCGCGCCGCGGCCCGCGAGCGGTAAGTGACATGGACTATTTCTTCAACTTCGACAAGATGGAATACCTGACCGAGAAGCGTCCCGACGGCTGCATACTCTGCCTCGTGCGCGACGGTTCTCCCGAGGTCAAGCGCCTGGTCGTCGCGGAGTCGGAGCGCTCGATGGCGACGCTCAACCTGTACCCGTACAACCCCGGGCACCTGATGGTCTTCCCGAAGCGCCACCTCAAGGACGTACGCGAGCTCGGCGACGCGGAGCGGGCCGACCTGGACGCCCTCGTCAGGCGCTGCCTCGACGCGCTCGACTCGACGCACGGTCCGGGCGGCTACAACATCGGCTGCAACATGGGGCTCGTAGCCGGCGCCAGCATCGAGCACCTGCACGTGCACATCATCCCGCGCTACCCGCGCGAGATAGGCATAGCCGAGCTGATGGCGGGCAAGCGGGTGCTGGTGCAGGATCCGGTAGAGACGCAAAGGCGGCTCGTCGAGGCGCTCGCGAGGCTGCCGGGCTGACTATAAGGGCAGTATGACGAAGAGCGGGCGCTGGCCCGGGTCTATCGTCACTACCGACGATACGGCCACGTTCGATACCCCGAACCGGCCCGCGTCCCAGGATAGCCCGTCGAGCGGCCACTTGAGCCCCGAGCTGCGCATCCCCGACGCGCCGCCGGACAGCGGGAACACCGACACGGTGGAGCCGACGGCCAGCTCGAAGGTCCGCCTCTCGTCGAGCCTGACCACGCGCTCCCCGGCGCATAGCCACTCGTCGGGGCCGCTCGGCCGCTCGAGCAGCGCGCGCAGCGCCAGGAGATGGTCGAGCCTGCCGCCGCCGCCGCCGGCCATCGTTATGGGGCCGTAGCCGCGCTCGCGCAG
>QKAK01000120.1 GCA_003247225.1 Spirochaetota bacterium
ACGACGAGCAGGCGGACCAGGAACAGCGAGACGCTGTAGATCGCGTAGTTCTCGCCGGCGAAGGCCAGTCCGACGCAGCTCAGGCCGAGCACGATCGTGGACGGCACAACTACCTTGACGACGCCGAATTTCATGAACAGCGTGCCGATGATCACCGTCGCGACGATGACGACGAAGCCGGCCGCGGTTACAGGCGCGGTGATCGCGTTGGCCGACCAGCCGAACTGCGAGTAATACGGGGTCAGTACGTTCAGGTGATCGTTCTGGAGTCCCGAGTAGAAATACATCATGAAGATGCCCAGGATCAGGAGCGGGAAAGACTTCTTGGCGAACGCAGCGTTCTTGAACATTCATTTCCTCCCGGAGGGTTGATTGTAGCCGGCGCCGGCTCGCGCGCGCGTCGACCTACGCGGCCCGAGCCAGTCGATGGCATGGTACCGGTAGTCACAAAGCAATAATTATGCCAATTCTCGTGGTATTAAGAAATATTTATATAGATATACTATTCCATGTAGATGGCATAGCCGAACGAAGCGATCGCTCCATGACGTTTTATTCGGTTGCTTACGTTTTTCCGCCCGATGATGAATAGGATCGACGTTCCTACGGGGGCATAGATAGCTACGGCGACGATCGGGTCTAAGGCCGCAGGGCGATCCACGATGGCGATTCAAGCCATCATCGCTCTTAGAATTGCATCGATAATGCATAACTGAATCACTCCGGTGACAGCACTACGTCGCACGACGCTACGCCGACGCGTGATTCTATCATATTTGCTTATATATTCAATAGTTATATTTAAATACAAGCATAAATCCAAGGGTTCACGAATTTGCTGAATCATGTTAGTATACGAATTAACTATGACGACCATTCAGCGCGACAGCGAGACTCTCGACCACCTCCCATCCATCTGCGCCGCCGCCGGAGTGACCATGGCCGATCTCGAGGCGCTGCCGCGGACTTCATCGCTGAGCCGCGTCCTGGAGGCCTACGACGACCGACTTACCGAGCTGCAGCGAACGATCGACGGCCTCGAGCTACGGAGCATAGCCGAGCAGTGCCTCCTATCGGTCGGCGACAACCTCATAGACGGCGTCTGCGTCGTCAACCTCGACGGCAGGGTCGTCTCGGTCAACAAGAGCTACACCCAGCTGACCGAGCACAGCGAGGAAGAAGTCGTAGGCCAGTCGGTGCACGACCTGCTGAAGGAAGGCAAGATACGCGTCACCATCACGACGCAGGTGATGGCCGAGCGCAAGCGGATATCGGTGCTCTGCGCCAATCCCCACGGCGACAAGACCTACCTGATCACCGGCCTGCCGCTCTACGACAAGCGGGGCGAGCTACGCGGCGCGATGACCATACTGCGCGACATGACCGAGATCACGACCGTGGCCCACAGCCTCGAGCAGCCCGACGACATGCGCGGGGCGATCGACGCCGATTTCAAGCTGATAGACTACGAGCCGACCCGGCAGGGACGGCTGATAGGCGAGAGCCAGAAGGTGCGCAAGCTCAAGGAGCTGATCCAGTACATCGCGCGCAACGACTCGAGCATCCTGCTACTCGGGGAGACCGGCACCGGCAAGGAGGTCGTCTCGCGGGAGATACACGAGCTGTCGTCCAGGGCGGCCAAGCCGTACATCCGCGTTAACTGCGCCGCCCTGCCGGAGAGCCTGATCGAGTCGGAGCTGTTCGGCTACGAGCGGGGCGCCTTCACCGGGGCCCAGAGCAAGGCCAAGCCGGGCCTGTTCGAGCTGGCCAACGGCGGCACCATCCTCCTCGACGAGATCACCGACCTGCCCCTGCAGCTGCAGTCGAAGCTGCTGCGCGTGCTGCAGGAGCGCGAGGTCATGCGGCTCGGCGGTACGAGGAGCGTCAAGCTCGACGTTCGCGTCATCGCGGCCACGAACAAGGACTTCCGGGAACTGATCAAGAACGGCGAGTTCCGAGCGGACCTGTACTACCGGCTGAACGTCGTGCCGATCAGGCTCATCCCTCTGCGGGACCGCAAGGACGATATCCCGCTGTTCGTACGTCACTTCCTCACGGTGTTCAACGTCAAGTACGGCGCCGCCAAGGCTATGGACGCCGACGCCCTCGTGCGGCTCCAGCAGCACTCCTGGCCGGGCAACGTCCGCGAGCTCGAGAACATGATAGAGCGCATCATCGCCTCGTGCCTGGACGAGCGCATCACGGTCGACCACATCGACGACCTACTGCTCGAGGCCGAGGAGATAGCGAGCGGTCACCGGCCCGTCGACGACAGGCCCGGCCAGCGGGCCTCGTCGGTCGAGCGGGACGCGAGGCTCAAGGATAACGTCAACTCCTTCGAGCGCGACCTGCTCGCCGAGGCGCTGCGCGAGCACGGCAGCACCTACAAGGCGGCCAAGGCCCTCGGCATCTCCCAGTCCACGGTGTTCCGCAAGGCCACCATGTACGGTCTCCTGCCGAGGGGCTGAGCGGACCGGGCTACCCTACCGCGCTCGTCGGCCGGCCGAGCCTCAGTCCAGCCCCGCCGGCGACAGGAACAGCCTCGCGGCGAACGAGCCGCCGGCCAGGTCGTAGCCGGCCTCGAGCGACAGGCTCGACGACTTGAGCCCTATCAGCGAGAAGTCGCAGCCGGCCCGCAGCCCGACGGTCAGCGCCGCCGGGAGCGCCGGGACGGCGAGGCCGGCGGGGCCGCCGGCCCAGGCGGCGTCCGCGAAGGCCGCCAGCGACAGCTTCCTGGCTATCACGAGCTCCGCGAACGAGGCCGACGCCGTAGGCGGCTCCCAGCCTAGGCTCAGCGAAGCGCCGTAGACGGCCGGGCCGACGCCGTCGAGGACGGCCGGCGCGGGGACGAATACGGCGTCCGATAGGTAGAACGGCGCGGCGGCGCCAGCGCTCAGCGCGACCCGCGCCATGGCGCCGAGCCTCGCGGTCAGCGGCCGGAGCGCGCCGGAGGCCTCGAACGGAGACAGCGCCGCCTCGGCGTCGGCCCAGGCCAGGTGCTCGCCACGGTCGACGGCCAGCTGGTGGCCGAGCCCCGCGGATAGCTCGCGCAGCGCGCCGCCGCGGTCAGCTGGACGCGCCGCGCCGTAGCGTGCGCCGCTGGTCAGGAGCCAGGCCGATCCGTCGGAGGCGAGCCCGTCGGCCTCTATCGCCGACGACAGCTCGAGACGAGAGCCGCCCCGGACGATCGCCGCCCTGAGCGCGCTCCGCTGGTACAGGGCGGGGATCGCGGCGCCGCTTATCAGCTCGCCCTCGTCGTCCCTCTCGGATAGGCGATCCCAATCGGCCAGGAAGAGCGTCTCGAGCCTGAGCCACGGCAGCGGGTCGACGCTCGCCGAGACTGACGCGGCCGGGACGAAGGAGCCGTCCCCGTACGCTCGCCAGTCGCCGCCCGCGTCGATCGACGCCTCGAGCGCGCCCCAGCGCAGGCCCAACCCGGCGCCTACGAACGCGGAGTCCAGGTACAGGTACGGGTCGCCCGGGTAGGCGCTCGAGCGGACCGTCGGCGCGACCGACAGGGCCGGCCTCGCCGCCGGCGCCCGCTCGAACGGAGCCCAGGCCCGCGCCGCCTCGGCGATGGCCGCGCCCCGCTCGAGGCGTACCGCCGCCAGCGCCTCGTCGACCCCGCCCGACGCGATCCCGGCCAACCGGTCCGACATCGCGTCGGCGGACCGGTAGCCCTCGGCGTCGAGCTCGGCCAGCCGGTCGAACGACATGAACGAGAACGACTCGACCGAGCAGCGTATCCAGGTCGCGTCCGGGTACTCGAGCAGGTCGGCGACGCCGGCGCGCCGCTTGCCGATGTCTATCGAGGTATTGAGCACGATGATAGGGTTGCGCAGGTTGAGCCGCGGGTTGTCGTAGAAGGTGCTCGAGACGATGACGGTATCGGAGAATTCCCGGGCGGCGCCGAGCGGCACCAGGTTGGTAACGCCGCCGTCGATCAGCAGGTAGTCGTCCAGCTCGACCGGCGGGAAGAACACCGGCAGCGCGTAGGCCGCCTCGAGTATCGTGACCAGGTCTCCCTCGGCCAGGCGTATCTCGCGCTTGGTCCGTAGGTCCTCGCAGATCACGACGATGGGGATAGGCAGGTCCTCGAGGCGCAGGTCGCCGAGGTAGAGCCGGATCAGGTCGCTGAAGCGCCTCGGGTCGAGCACGCCGCCGGAGACCGGCAGGGTCGGCTCGAACAGCGCGCCGAGCTCGGTCCCGGACACCAGGCCGTAGATCTGGTCGGGCGACAGGCCGGCCGCGTAGAGCAGGCCGATGATCGAGCCCATCGAATTGGCGACGATGAAATCCGGCACGACGCCGTCCTCCTCGAGCCGCCTGAGCACGCCGATATGGGCGAAGGCCCTCGCCGAGCCGCCTGACAGCACGAGCCCTACCGGCTCGCGGCCGCCCGAGCGCGCGGCCACGCGAGCCCCGAAGGAATCCCCGCCTACGAAGACCGGGGTCGACGCGAGCATCAGGTCGTCGGCCGAGGCGCGGGCCGGCAGCGAGGCGAGGACGATCAGTACGGCCGCGAGCGCGGCTATCCGGCCCGAGGCGCTTGTATGGAAGAGCATTGCGTTACCTTTCGCGGTCGCCGGCGGGCAGCCACGCGTGGCTTCCCGGGTACCAGTGGACGATGAGGAAATTCCAGGTGGCCGACAGGGCGCCGGAGCGTATGTCGTACAGGAGCCCCAGCGAGAAGATGCGGTCGCGGTGCCCGTAGTACGGGGTGCCGACGACCAGCGGCGACAATCTGAGCATCGCGTAGGACGCGCCGAGGCCGGGCGCCCCGTCCTCGACGACGGTCTGCAGGAAGCCCAGGTCGAGCGCCATGTTGAAGTACGTGGTCCGACGGGGCCCGAACACCGAGAAGCCGAGGATGGCGCCGGCCAGCGCGTCGCCGAACGGCGCCGGCGTCGCCCGCGCGACGCCGAAGGCCTCGAGCTCCAGGCGCTGGCCGAGCCCGGCCGACAGGCCGGCGCAGGCGTAGGCGCCGGGGCCCGGGCCGCCGCCGGCGAACGACCACGAGCCGACCGATACGCCCCATTCCTGGGCGGCCGCGCCGGCCAGCGCCGCCGTCAGGAGAACCGCCGCGATCGTGATGGTAGATGGCCGCCTCATCGACGCGGCTCCTCGAAGATCAGGTACGAGAACTCGAACAGCTTAAGGCTCCAGCCGGCCGGCTCGAACCCGGGCCCGAACAGCAGCTCGGGCGCCAGGAAGCTGTAGCGCGCGTCGCCGGTCCTGAGCCTGATAGGATGCGCGCCGATGGCCCACTCCCCGCTCGGGGGGTCGAGGAAGGAGAAGCTCCTGGAGGCCGACAGCGCCGGCGCGTAGGCGCTGGCCTGGGCCATGATGGCGCGGAGCGGGTGCCGCCTCAGGCCGAACAGCTCCAGGTCCAGGCCGGCGGCGCCTTCGATCCGCCCCGCGTCGAACGGGAACAGGGGGACGATCAGCCGGAGGGAGGCGGACGGCCTGAGGACGGCGAGCTCGAACGGATCGACGAAGAGGCCGAGGTCCAGGTACTCGCCGGCCGCGTGGGCCGAGCCCTCGGAATAGCCCCTGGTCGAGAACACGACGCCGCCGAGCCACGGCGATCGCGGATCGGCCGTGACTGGCGAGGCCGCCGCGGCGAGCAGCGCGGCGAAGGCTAATGTCCTTAGCGTTCTCATCGGCTAACCCCAGAACTGCATCAGCAGGTTTTGCATCAGGTACGGCAGGCCGCGGTAGCGCCTGGCCTCGTCGCGGCAGACCGGCCGGCAGGAGGCGAGCAGCGCGTCGAGCTCGGAGCGTATCATGGCCAGGGACTCGGGGTCGGAGACGACGAAGGACAGCTCCCTCGAGGTCGTCTGCGAGCGCAGGTTGTAATTGGCCGAGCCGACCGAGGCGAGCTTCCCGTCGGCTAGGATCAGCTTGAAATGGAGCAAGGAGCCGACGTCGGACTCGTATAGGTAGACCGAGGCGCCCGCGTCGATGAGGTCGAGCATGCCGTAGTACGACCCGTACAGCGCGCGCGCCGTAACGTGCTCCCGCGACAGCACCACGTTGACGCGGACGCCGCGGTCGACCGCGAAGCGCACCTTGTCGAGCAGCGACGGCGTCAGGTAGGCGTAGCACTGCACGAGCCACAGCTCCTCGGACGCGAAGGCCGCGAAGCCGTCGAACATGCCGGTGACGAGGCCCGGGCTGCGCAGCCCCTGGTCGACGATCGAGATCCGGTACTCGCCCCGATCCCCCCCCGCGGCGAAGTCGCCCGGATCGAGCCGGTCGAGCGAGTAGGCGTTCCAGGTGCGCACGAAGCTGTCGCGCAGGAAGGCCGCGGCGCCGGGCGAGTCGTACTCGATCATCGCGTCGACGCAGCCGCCGCTCCCGACGTCCCGCAGCGAGTCGTAGTCGACGTTCTGCCCGCCCGTGACCACGGTCCGTCCGTCGACGACCCAGAACTTGCGGTGGTCGCGGTCGAGCAGGCCGAGCAGCGTGAAGATGCGCCGGCCGCGGATGGGGTTATACTCGATCAGCGGTATGCCGAGGGCCCTGGCGAGCGGCGTCGACGCCGGGATTGGCTCGGCGTCCATCGGGTAGGTCCGGTAGTACGACGCCGAGTCGACTATCATGTACACGCGGACGCCGTCGGCCATCCGCTCGGCCAACGCGTCGAAGATGGCTTCCTGCCGGTCGATATCGGTTATGAGGAAGGACGAAATGAGTATGTAGTCCTCGGCGCCGGCTATCAGCTCCATCGCGCGCCCGTACCAGGAGCCGCCGTCCATGTACAGGGCCGGCTCGGATGCCCCGAAGCTGGGCACGCCGCGCGACTCGAAGAAGGCGGCCGCGTCCGGGTAGGCCTCGCGATAGCGCTCGAGCTTGCCGTAGCTGGCGCAGCCCGACGCGGCGAGCAGCGCGAGCGCGACGACGGCCGCGGCGGCGGCCCGGGACGCCCCGGCGCCTGAAAGCGTTCGTTTCATGCGCGCCAGGGTAGCACGGGGCGGAACGCCCGCTCAAGCCGTCGTTACATGAGGTTCTTCGGGTTCAGGCCCTCGAGCTCGGGCACGACGAAGAGGCCGTCCTTGCGTACGAGCCTGCCGTCGAGCCAGATCTCGCCGCCGCCGAACTCCGGCGTCTGGATAAGCACCAGGTCCCAGTGGACGGCCGAGCGGTTGCCGTTGAAGCAGTCGTCGTAGCTGTTGCCCGGCGTGAAGTGGATCGAGCCGGAGATCTTCTCGTCGAACAGGGTCTCCTTCATCGCGCGGGTGATGTACGGGTTGACGCCGAACGCGAACTCGCCGACGTAGCGGGCGCCCTCGTCCGTGTCCAGGACGCGGTTTATGCGCTCGTTATCGTTGCTGGTCGCCTTGACGATCTTGCCGTCCTTGAACTCGAAGCGGATGTTCTCGTAGGTGAAGCCCTCGTGCTCGCTCGGCGTGTTGTACTGGATGACGCCGTTGACCGAGCCCTTGACCGGCGCGGTGTAGACCTCGCCGTCGGGGATGTTCATCGAGCCGTCGCACTTGATCGGGGGCAGTCCCTTGATCGAGAACGACAGGTCGGTGCCCGGGCCGACGATGCGCACCCTGTCGGTCTTGGCCAGGTATGACACGAGCGGGTCCATCGCCTTGGACATGCGCGCGTAGTCCATCGTGCATACGTCGAAGAAGAAGTCCTCGAAGGCCTCCTCGCTCATCGCGGCCATCTGGGCCATCGCCGCGGTCGGGAAGCGCAGCACCACCCAGCGGGTGCCGGGCAGGCGCGACTCGATGTGCACCTTCTTCCAGATGTTCTTATTATACAGGTCGAGCTCGTCGCCGGAGAGGTCCGACCACGAGGAGAGGTTGCGCCACGCGTTGAAGCCGATGAAGCAGTCCATCTCGTCCATCCGCTCGCGCTCGAAGCGGGCCTGCAGCTCCACCTGCTCGGGCGGCGCGTCCCTGAGCAGCGCTCGGTCGAGCGTCTTGTCGCGCAGCGACACGAAGGCGCGGCCGCCGGCCTCGTGGATAGCCTTGACCAGGGCGCGGTCGAATGCCGGCTCGACGCCGGTGTCCTGCACGAGCACGTTCTCGCCCGGCTTAACCTTGACCGAATAATTGACGAGTATCTTAGCTAGCTTCTCGAGTCTTGAATCTATCACGGGGTTCTCCTCGGGGCGAGTATAGCACGGGGACCCTGCGCGCCAGAAAGTACCGACCCCGTTCCGGCGGCTAGAAACGGGGCGGATACGGACGGTAACGCCTAGCGGACTACGGTGAGCATGCCGAGCTCGTTACCGGCGGCGTCTCCGACGATGCCGCCTACGACGAGGTCGCCGTTAGGCGCCGCGGCGATGGCCATCGGTATAGCCAAGGCTCCATCCTGGATAGCGAGGGTATAGCGCCCGCCGGAGCCGAAGGCCGGGTCGGGTTGCCCGGTAGCGGCGTCGAGCCCTATCACGTAGGCGCTGACAGTCAACGGCTCCTCGGAGACGAGCTCGCAGCCGGCCACGTAGACCCTGCCGTCTGGATGGGCCGCGATTCCGTAGGGGTAGTCGCTCGGCGTCGAGGCCATGGCCTCCCCGCGCCAGGCCCAGTCCACGACCGGCGAGTTCCCCGAGATCGAGAAGCGGGCGACGTAGGGCTGGGACGCGACGCCGCCGGCCGTCCTCCCGACGACGAAGTAGCCGTCGTCGCCGATGGCCAGTCGGGTATGGCGTGGTTCCAGCGCCGTATTCAGGACGCAAGAACCGAGTATCGCAAAGGTGTCGTCCATATACCGAAGCTGGGCATAGCCGTCGTCGGTCATGGTACACACGGCGAAGGAGCCGTCCGGCAGGGCCGCGACGCTGCCGGCCTTATACGACCCCGAGAGGATGGTGCCGCTTACGGCGAGGTTCCTATACGGGGTCGCGAACTCGGTATACTGATGGATCTGTTCCTGCGGCGCGCTAGTCCTCCCGAGCAGGAGGGTAGACCCGTCCTGCGCGATGGCTATCGAATAGTATATCTGGACGTCGGCGTTAGTCAGTTCAGAGCCGCTCCCCCACTGTGCGCGGCTAGCGCCGCTCGCTGGATCGACGCTCATGGCGAAGCCGCCTCCCTCTCCGGCGCCGGCGACGATGAGGTTACCCGTAGCAGGCGCCAGGGCGACCGCGTAGAACTGCGCGGGTACTCCCCCCGAGGAGTACGTCATGGAACCTGCGTCCCCGAACGCGGTATCGAGCTGCCCGGCGGGCGTGTACTTGGTTATGATACCCTCGTCGCCCAGGCAGCCGACCGCGACGATCGAGCCGTCGTCCATGGTAAGCGCGTCGTAGAAGTAGGCCTCGGCGAGCCTGAGCGGCGTCTGCGAGGCCCCGTAGACCGGGGCGGCATAGGTAGGATGCCTAAAGACGAGGGTATCCTGGGTACTAACGCCAATCTGGTTCATCGAGCCGCCGAACCACAGGTCGCCGTTCCGGCCTAGGAGGGCCGCGTAGGCGTACTCGCCGCCAGCTGCAGAGATGACGTTACTAAACAGTCTATAGAAGCCAGCTTGATCATTAAAAGCCGGGTCCGATTGGGGCTCTCCGCCGTTATGCAGTATACGCGTGGCGATACAACCGGGAGAGGAAACGAGATACCCTACCGCGACGATGTCGCCGCTCGGCTCTACCATGATGTCGGTGACCCGTACGTCGGCCCCGGTACTGGCGAATATGCCGTCGGTAAAGATACCGTTCGTTCCCGTCCCGTAGTACAGCGCCCCGTCGCTCGCGCGGATCGCCGTAACGAGCATATTGTCGCCTTCGTTGCCGGCTAGGTAGACGACCTGGTCGCCGGAGGGGCCGGCTATGGCGAGGCCTCCGATAGTCAATACCTGCCCGGAGACGTCGGTATAACGTATGCTATCCGTATTGCCCGAGTAGAAAATGTTTGTGGCGATAGGAGCGGCGCCGAACGGAGCCGCCAGCGCCTTCCCGTCAGGGCCCACCTTGCTGACCTCGACGCTATACAGTCCAGTCGATGAGTTATAGGAAGAGGAGGCGACGAGGATGTTCCCGTCAGCCGCCTGGGCTACCGCCGCGGTCTTGCCGCCGTCAGCCAGGGCAACGAGGCGGCCCGAAGCGCCGCCGAAGCTAGTATCCATGGCGCTACCATCGGCGAGGAGGCAGAGGACGGCACCGCGCAAGGCTCCGGGATCCAGATTGAGCGGGAGCAGCAATCGGCCATTCCTATCCACCGCCGCCTTGCCCGCGGAGGCGAAGGCTACGGCGCTTATCTCGGTGGCGTGCGTATAGTACCCGTCCCTAGTGGCCGAGTTGCCGTACGTAGGGTCGAGCCTGCCGTCGGCGGTGACGCGGGCGGCGAAGTAGCCGTACGGGCCCTCTACCGAATCGATGGTGATGCCCGACACGATGACGCGCTCCACGCCGCCCAGGTTCTGCACGGTCACGGCGTTAGGCTTGGTGGCGTGGTACTTGTCCAGGGATAGCCAGCCGTAGGAGCCGAAGCTCCTATCCACGGCCCCCGACTCGGTATACTTGATCACGAAGCCCATGACCCGTTCCGAAGCGTCGCCCTTGTCGTAGTATTCCCCGACCGCGATGACCGAGCCGTCGGACAGCTCGGCCATGTCGAGGATGATCTCGTCGTAGGCCTCGTCGGCGGGACCGAGCGCGCTGGCGGATCCCGTACCGGCGAACGTCGCCAGGCGCGCGCCCGAGGGGCTGAGCAGGACGCCGGGGGATACGCTGGCCGCGTCCCCGTCGGCGTAGACGGAGAAGTAGACGGGGGCCCCGGCGGCCGCGCTCGGATAGCGGACGCGGGTCGCGCCTTGCGCATAGCCCGCGAGCGGCAGGCCTTCGGCGTTCCAGGCTAGGGCGCCCGGCGCTCCCGGGGCGCTCAGCACCCATGAGCCGGCGTAGGGCGGCGTAAAGGAAAAGATAACCGAGCGGCCTGCCGGCACCGCGTGCGGCCCGTTGCTGCCCGGGGCCAGGACGACGGGATCGGTCGGGAACAGCGCGGCGGTCAGGGCGTTCTCCCCCGGCCTAAGGCTTATCTCCTGATCGCAGCCTGCGTACTCGCCCTGCGGGTCCGACGCCGTCGCCGCGACGCGCCACGCGCCGGGTTCGAGCCCTTCGTAGCGCCGGGAGTACAGTCCGCCCGCGCCCGGCTCCAGGACGGCCGACTCGTACAGCTCGCCGTCCCGGTACAGCTCGAAGCGGAGCGACGCGGTCGTCGGAAGGAGCACCCGCGCGCCGGGGCCGCGGGTCCGCGCGGGGGCGATATCCGGTACGCGGAAGGCGACCGACAGCGAGGCCCCGCCGATTTCGGAAACGCCGGTCAGCGGGCTCCGGCACGATAGCGACGCCAGGGCGAGGGCCGGGACCATTACTATGGCGGTTAGCTGAACGATGAGCGCGGTACGGGGGCGTCGCATGGGCAGTCTCCCTGGTTGATGCCAACTTGTTATAAACGTTTGCGATTATTCTATCACGCATTCTCGGCGAACAAGCGATCGGCCGCGAATTTTAAAGATAACCCCTAATCGCGGGTTTCTAGGCCGAGGCTTGACTACCCCGCCATTGCCCCGTATAACGGTCATACGCCGAGGTTCGGCGAGCCGCCCGCGCGGCCCGCCGCCAAGAGGGAATCCCGTTAGAATCGGGAGCGGACCCGCCGCTGTAACCGGATACGACGATCGCACTAAGCCACTGGCCCGCTCGGGGCCGGGAAGGCGCGACCGCCGGACGACCCGGGAGCCAGAAGACCTGCCCAGGCGATTCTTTCGCGCGGCACGAGGTGAGCCGCTCGCGACGCGTAGCGCGGTCGAGGCTCCGGGCTCCCCATGGCCCGATACCGGCCCTACCCTCCGCAGCGCGACCCCGCCCGTCCCGCCGATCCGTGCGAGGTATCGCGGATGAGCCATGAACCGCGGCCGGACGAGCGCCGCCGTAGCCTATCGAAGAAGCCGCCGACTCCGCGGCGCCGTCGATCGCTCCGCCGGGCGGGCGCCGCTCTCGCCTCGATCGCGATACACGCGGGCGTCCTGGCTCTATTCGCCGGCCCGATGAGCAGGCCCCGGACGACCGCGGCGACGACGGCCGCGGCTCGGCCGGCTATCTCCGTATCCCTGGCACCGCGCCGGGCCGAGCGGTCGGTGAGCGTCTCGCAGCCGATTCGCGACTCGACGACGTCGCGGCCGACGGCCGAGCGGCCGTCCCCGGAAATCGCTCGCCCCGAAGCCGCTCCCGAGCCGCCGGAAGCCCCGCCCCGGGCGGCGGACGAGGCCGTGGAGCCCGCGCCGGCCGGAGCGCCGAGCGACACGGCCCCAGACGCGGACTCGCTTCCGATCGCCGGAGCGGATTCCGAAGGCGGAGCGCGCGGCGAGACGGGTTCGGGATCCGGCGCCGCGGCCCGGGAGGCCGCCGTGATGGCTCGTATCCAGGCCGCCAAGACCTACCCGGACGCGGCCAGGCGCAGGGGGGCATCGAGGGCGAGGTGGCCGTCGTATTCGCGATAGCCGCCGACGGTTCGCTGATGGGGGTAGAGGCGGAGCGGGCCGGGGCCCATCCGCTATTGGTCAGGGCCGCCGCCGACGCGGTCGCCGCGGCGGCGCCGTATCCGCCCGGCGACGGCGACGCGACGACCTACCGCGTCACGATCGTCTACCGCCTCGAGCGCTGAACGCCCGCTTCGCTAGGCCAGGAGCAGCCGCTCGAGGAAGCGGTACAGCACGCGGGCGGTGTCCGCGGCGCTATCGATATACACGAACTCGTCGCGGGTGTGGTAGTTCTCGCCGTCCGGACCGAAGACGTAGGTAGGCACGCCGAGGCGGGTCGCCACCGTGTTGAAGTCGCCGATGCTCGAGAAGTAGGCGATGTTCGCCGGCTTCCCGGTAACGCTAGCTATGCTTTCCTTCAAGGCCGCCGTGTACGGGGACGCCTCGTCGGCGATATACGGGTCGAAGCCGCCCGAGCCGCCGAACACGCCGTCGCGGAAGACCGCCGTCATCGTCGACCGTATCCCGGCCCGCTCCGCCGCGGCGTCGAGCTCGGCCCGCAGGTAGGCCTCGTCCTCGCCGCGGACCACGTGCCTGAACACCGTGAAGGACGCCTCGTCGGCGACGCTGCAGGCCTGTCCGCCGCCCCTCGTCTCGATGACGCAGACGGAGCCGCCGCCGAGCCGTTCGTCGCGTAGCCCGGCGGCCGCCTTCAGCTCGATCATGACCCTGGCGGCGTCGACGATGGCGCTGACGCCGTCCTCCGGGTTGGCGGCGTGGGCCGCCTTGCCGGCGAAGCTGACCGTATAGTTGTAGCCGCCGCGCGCGCCCAGGCACAGGCAGGGGAACGGCACCTTGCAGAACCCGCTGCTCGGTTCCGGGATGAACGCCAGGTCGACCCCGTCGAACAGGCCGTCCCGTATGGCCGCCTGCGTGCCCAGCCCGTACGGGCCCTCCTCGTCGGACACGAGCGCGTAGACGATCTCGCCTGAGAACGCGGGATGCCGGCGTACGAAGGCGTCCATCGCGAGCATTATGGCCGCGGCGCCCGCCTTCATGTCGAGCGCGCCGAGGCCGTACAGCCGGTTTCCGTCGCGCCTCGGCGCCAGCGGGTCGCTTTTCCAGCCCTTGCATATATTGACCGTGTCGAGGTGCGCGTTGAGCAGCACCCGCGGCCCCGGCTTACCGCCCGGGACGCGACCGACGACGTTGACGCCGCGGAAGTCCGTCTTCTCCGCCTCGTGGAAGCGGTGGAGCTCCGGACCGAGCCCGCGCCGCTCCAGCCAGTCCCGCGCGAAGTCCATCACGGCCGCCTCCTGGAAGTAGGGGCTGTGAATGCCTACGAGCGAGCCGAGCAGCTCGAGTACGCGTTCCTCGTCGAGGCCGTCGTCGATCGCCATGGGCTAGGCCTTCGCCTCGGCGTCGTGGTAGGTCTTGACCGCCGAGTGCTGGCCCTCGCGCCAGATGAAGCTGTTCGTCAGGCCGTAGATTATAGCGATGACCGGCGTCACGAGCGCCAGGAAGGTGAACGGCAGGTACTCTATCGTCGCCACGCCGAGCACGCCGGTGAAGAACACGCCGCAGAGGCCCCAGGGCACGAGCGGCGAGGTGACCGTCGCCGAGTCCTCGCAGGTGCGCGAGCATACCTGCGGCAGGATGTTCAGCTTCTTGTACGCCGGCACCAGCATGCGGCCCGGGATGATGATGGCCATGTACTGGCTGGCCGAGAACAGGTTGACCGCGATAGCCGACAGCACGTGGGTGATGATCAGGCCGCGTACGTTGTTGACTATCTTGGACATCTTGCCGAGCAGCACCTCGAGCATGCCGGTCTTCTCGAGGATGCCGCCGAAGCTGAGCGCGATGAAGCCGAGCGATATGGTCCACATCATGCTCTGGAGGCCGCCGCGGCTCAGGAGCGCGTCCACCTCGGCCACGCCGGTGGCCGACTTGAAGCCGTCGTTGAGTATGCCGAGCATCTGCCCGATGCCGATGCCCTGGAAGACGATGGCGAAGACGGCGCCGGTCACGGACGCTATCACCATCACCGCCAGGCCGGATACCTTCTTGATAGCCAGGAACACGACGAGCGCCGGCAGGATCAGCGTTACCGGCGATATGAAGTAGTTGGCCTTCATGCCGTCGAGTATCACGTTGACCTGGGCGGTGTCCACGGCGCCTCCGCGGAAGCGCAGGCCGAGCAGCGCGTAGATGACCAGCGAGATGACCAGGGCCGGGCCGGTCGTATAGAACATGCTCCGGATATGGTCGAACAGGTCCGCCTCCGCGACGCCGGCCGCCAGGTTGGTCGAGTCGGACAGCGGGGATATCTTGTCGCCGAAGATGGCGCCGGAGATGACGGCGCCGGCGGTCATGGCCGGCGGGATGCCGAGGCCGATGCCGATGCCCATGAACGCCACGCCGAAGGTGGCGCCGGTAGTCCAGGAGCTGCCGGTGGCGAGCGACGCGACGCAGCAGACGAAGCAGACCGTGAGCAGGAACACGTTCGGGGACAGTATCTTGAGGCCGTAGTATATCAGGGTCGGTATGACGCCGGCCGGGATCCACGACGCGATCAGCACGCCGACCAGCATCAGTATGAGCATCGGCACCATCGCTATGTTGCAGCCGTGGACGATGCCCGCCTGGACGTCCTCCCAGCTGAATCCCGACAGCATCGCCACCACGCCGGCGACGAGGCAGCCGAGGAGCAGCGTGATGTGGGTCACCCAGTCCTGGTGGAGCACGAACACCTGCACGAACATCGCGACGCACAGGAACAGGAGTACGAACAAGGCGGCTCCGAAGCTCACCTTCTTCTCTCTCGCTACTTTTTCGCTCATGGCTCAGTCCTCCCTGAAAAAATATGTAATCGCGACCTTCGCCGCGATCGGCTCGCTTTCCGGGAATACTGTTTCTATATGAAATATTTATCCGATGAAGTCAGTACCGTACCATCGATCCAGCGACACCGCAACCATTAATTCGAAATTTATTTATATTCTGCAGCCGCTTCCGTTCGGCTTGCCTCGGACGGGATCGGCCCGTATCTTCGACGTATGGACGACGGTAGGGACGCGCTCCGCGCCGTAGGCGCCGGGCTAGTGATAGGCTTGCTCATACTGGCCCTGGCCCTGGGCGTCGGTACGGCGGGCCTGGCGATCGCCGCGTCCCTAACCGTCTCGTGCCTGCTCCTGACACGGCGGGCGTCCGATCCGCCGATCCCCGTACCTGAGTCCCGGCTCCATCGGAGCCATTCGGCGCGCGCTCCCCCCGTCCTCGCCTGATGATCCGCCCCGGAGCCGTACGGCTCCGTCATGCAGCGATACCAGGGAGGACTGAATCATGTCCCGAAAACCATCCGTTCGCGATTCCTTGCGCTTCGGCTTCAAGCGCTTCACGGGAACGCCTATAGAAATCGACCTGAAGCCCTATGCCGACGTCGTCGCCGAGGCCCGCCTAGCCGATCTCTGCGGGCTAGGCGACGGCGCCATCCTGGAAAGGGCGAGGACGCTGCGAGCCGCGATAGCGGCGTCGGCGGACGCCTCGGCCGGGCGGACGTCCGGTTCGGCGCCCCTCCGTGACGGACGCGGCGGCATGGCCGCCTGCATCGCGCTCGCCGCGGAGGCGTGCCGCCGCGGCCTCGGGCTAGAGCCGTACGAGGAACAGCTGATAGCGGCCTCGGCGATGTGCTCCGGCAAGGTCGCCCAGATGCAGACCGGAGAGGGTAAGACCCTAGCCGCCGCGGTAGCCGCCGCCTATTGCGCCATGCGCGACGGCGGCGCGCACGTGATTACGGCCAACGACTACCTGGCGGGGCGCGACGCCGAGTGGATGCGCCCGATCTACGAGAGGCTCGGGCTCACGGTAGCGTCCGTGCGGAGCGCGGATCGCCTCGTCGAGCGACGGGCCTCCTACGGGGCGGACGTCGTCTACCTGACGGCGCGCGAGCTGGGTTTCGATTACCTGCGTGACGGGATGGCGTACCGGACTGACCGGCTATCGCTGGCCGTCTTCCGCTCGGCCATCGTCGACGAGGCCGATTCCATCCTGATAGACGAAGCCAGGGTTCCGCTCGTCATAGCGGGCGACGACGGGAGCGGGGGGCGCGGAGCGGACGTCGCGGCGGCGGACCGCGCGGTCAGGTCGCTGTCCGAGACGGTCGACTATGCCGTCGACGCGGAAGGCCGCAAGGTATCGCTGACGCTCGAGGGACAGCGCAAGGTGGAGGCGGCGCTCGGCGTCGGGGGCATGCACGAACCGGAGGCGGCTCCCCTGTTCGCGCGGGTTCACGCGGCCCTGCACGCCCATCGCCTTCTTTCCCGCGACGTCGATTACGTCGTCATCGACGGCGAGGCTCGCCTCGTCGACGCGTTCACGGGCCGAGTCGCCGACGGGCGGAAATGGCCGTGGGGAATCCAGGCCGCCGTCGAGGCGAAGGAAGGCCTCGAGACCGGCTCCGAAGGCCGCATTTACGGTTCCATCACCACGCAGCACCTGATGGAGCTGTACCCGCGCATCGCCGCGATGACGGCCACCGCGGAGCCGGCCGCGCCGGAGCTGTCGGAGGCCTACGGCATGGGAACGGTCATCATACCGCCGGTAAGGCCGTCGAGGCGGCGCGACGAGCCGGACGAGGTATTCTGGAGCCGTCAGGCGAAGCTGGAGGCCGTCGCGGCCGAGATTTCGTCCGAGCACGGGCGAGGGAGGCCCGTGCTCGTCGGTACCGCCTCGGTCCTCGAGTCGGAGGAGCTGGCGGCTAGGCTGGACGAGGCGGGAATTCCGTACGCGCTCCTCAACGCCAAGAACGACGAGGCGGAGGCGGCGAGCATAGCGGCCGCCGGACGGCGCGGCGCCGTGACGATATCCACGAACATGGCCGGCAGGGGCACGGACATACGGCTGGGCCCCGACCCGGAACTGCCCGGGCTCGGAGGGCTCTACGTCATCGGCACCAACAAGCACGAGTCCCGCAGGATCGACGACCAGCTGCGCGGCCGGGCCGGCAGGCAGGGCGACCCCGGCCTGACCCGGTTCTTCGTCAGCCTCGAGGACGAGCTGTTCGCGCGGTACGGCGTCAGGGATTTCCTGCCGGAACGGTACGGGTCCCGGCCGGAGCGCGAGGACGGGCCCATAGACGACCCCGTCGTTCGCAGGGAAATAAACCGCGCCCAGGCGATAATCGCCGGAGAGAACGCGAAGATACGCTCTGCCCTGCGCAAGTACTCGATGATCGTGGAATACGACCGCAGGTACGTCAGGCAGCTGCGCGACGCCGCCCTCGTCGCCATGGAATTCCCGGAACCCGTCGAGGCGGCCCTCAGCCGCGACGGAGGCCGGCCCGTCGTCGAGGCGGCGAGGAAGGAGCTGGCTCGGCGCTTCCTGTCCAGGCTCGACGACGCCTGGGCCGACCATCTCGCCTTGGCGGAGGACGTGCGCGAAGGCATCGGGCTGCGCCGCTGCGCCGGCGAGGACCCCGAGCTCGAATTCATCGGGACCCTCGCCGAGGCGTTCGAGTCGAGGATGCGGGAACTCGTCGACGCGACCGTCCTGGACGCCGGGGCTATGGCCGAGGCCGGTTCGGCCGCCGCGGGACGCTACGAGGTTCCTCCCCGTCCGGCGACGACCTGGACCTACGCCGTCGAGGAGGACGCCGGCCCGGCCTTCAAGCCGGGAGCGTTGTCGGATATCGGCGCGGCCGCGCTCGGGCCGCTGGCCCTGCCCCTGTTCCTCATCGCGCGGGCGGCCGGATCGATCCCCCGGCGCGAGAGGAAGGGCGAGCGACGAGGCCGACCGGGCTGAAGCCGCTCCGGCGCCCGGCGCGGCGCCCGCCCTACGCCGACGCCGCCGACATCCACCTGGCCCAGTGCGGCGGCACCTCGACGGCGAGCCTTCCTCCAAGGCTCTCGGAGCGGTATCCGTCGTCGAGGAGGTCGACGATAGGCCCGTCGGAGAGGCCGGCCGGCAGCTCCAGGCGCACGGGCTCCGGGGACGCGTTCACCGCGACCGCGACGGCGTCGCCGCCGGCCCGCCGCTCGAACGCGAGGTGCAGGCTCCCGACGGATAGGCGGCGGTAGGAGCCCAGCCGGAGCGCCGGCGAGCGGCGCCGGGCCGCCGAGAATCGTCCTATCGCGGCCGCCAGGTCCGGCTGCGGCGCGGCGGAGGCCAGGGCGGCCGGGTCGATGGCCGGGCGGAGCGGCCCGTCGTCGCCCCCGGCCTTCCTGCCGCGGACGCCGTACTCGCTGCCGTAGTAGACCGACGGGCAGCCGGGCATAGAGAACAGCAGGGCGTACAGCGGGTAGAGCCCGGCCGGGTCGCGTACGAGGCTCGCCACGCGGTCGACGTCGTGGTTGTCGGCGAACGAGTACAGGGCCCGGCCGCGGCACAGGCCGGCCCCGGACCAGGTTCCGGGCGCAGCCGGGCCGGCGGACGGCTCGGAGAACAGCCGGTCGAGCGTCCACGCGATCTCGTGGAAGTTGCGGTCGTTGTAGCTCGACCATAGGCCCTTGTAGGCCTCGTAGTCGGTCACCGCGTCCAGCCCGCCCTCGCGCAGTATCGGCTCGTAGTCGTCGCCGCGGACTACCTCGCCTATCAGGCGGAAGCCGGGCCTCGCAGCCCCGCAGCGCCGGCCGAGCTCGGCCATGAAGGCGCGGTCGAGGCAGTCGGCCGCGTCGAGCCTGAGCCCGGCGACGCCGTACTCGTCGATCCAGCGCAGCGCGGCGCCTATCAGGTACTCGCGGACCTCGGGCAGGCCGGTGTCGAGGCGGACCAGGTCGAAGTGGCCCTTCCAGCCGTCGTAGCGGAACGGCAGGCCGCCGGGCCCGGGGCCGGACGGGTCGTAACCGGCTATCCAGCGCGCGTACGGCGAGGCGGCGCCCTTCTCGACGACGTCGCGCACGAAGGGGTGGCCGCGGCCGACGTGGTTGAACACCGCGTCGAGGTACAGCCCTATCCCGCGCGAGGCCAAGGCCCGGGAAGCCTCGGCCAGGTCGCCGTTGTCGCCGAGCCGCCTATCGACCGTCAGGTAGTCGAGCGTGTCGTAGCCGTGGCTCTCCGACTGGAATACCGGCCCGAGGTACAGCGCGTCGGCGCCGACCCGCTCCATCGCCGGGATCCAGTCGGCCAGCCGGCGCAGCCGCGGCTCGGGACGCGAGACGCCGTCGTTGCGCCTCGGCGCCCCGAACGCCCCGAGCGGATAGATATGGTAGAAAACGTCGTCGAGCGGCGAATGGTCCATGGTAGCTTTCCTTTACGAGAAGATCCCGTGCATGTAGTAGTGAACGGCGCGCCGGAGGAAGCCCTCGTCCGGGTCGAGGTCGCCGGCTAGGAACAGGCTTACGTACGCGTCGGCGGCGCCGATGAACGACGCGGCGTACGGCGTCGCGCGGCCGGCCATGTTGCCGTGCTCCAGCGCGGCCGCCTCGAAGACGGCCGCTATCGTCGCGTACAGAGCCTCCAGGTACGGCCTGGCCACGCGGTAGCGCTCGCTCGACGGCGGGCAGAAGGCCGACGACAGCCGTATCCGCGCGAAATCCGGGTCGTCGCGCGCCGCGTCGACGAAGGCCCCGATCGTCGACAGCAGGACCCCGGCGAGATCGCCGCGCCTGTTCCCCGGATACGCGGCGGCGGCCGCCACCCTGCCGTTGAAGCCGCCGAAGCGCCCCTCGAACAAGGCCGCCAGCAGGCCTGCCTTGCTGCCGAAGTGGTAGTACAGCGTCGGCTTGGTTATACCCGACGAATCGCATAGCTCCTGGACGCCGACCGCCTCGTATCCGCGGGCGGCGAACGCGGCCGCGGCGACCTCCAGTATCCTGTCCCTCGTCGTTTCCATGCTACGACTATATACCGTTCGGTATATTACAGCAAGACCTCGAAAACCATTGGCGGAATATGCCTCCGCGTCTATACTGATAACCTCGGGGGGCGAAGGCGCTCCCCGGAACGGATCGCGCGCTAACGAGGAGACGATACGTGTTCCAGAAACAACCTATGATGCGCAGAGTGCTCTACGCGCTCGCGCCGATAACGGCCTTCGCGATATGGCTGTACGGCCCACGCGTCCTGGCGACCCTGGCCGTGAGCCTCGGCGTAGGCGTCCTGGTCGAGTACCTGTTCGAGAAACGCAGGGGCGGCAAGGTCAGCGAGGCGGTGCTGGTGACGGGCACCCTGTTCGCGCTGTCGATGCCGCCGGCGGCGCCGCTATGGATAGTCGCCATAGGCATCGCCTTCGCCGTGTTCATGGCCAAGGAGGTCTACGGCGGGTTCGGCCGCAACGTGTTCAACCCGGCCATAGCCGGTCGCCTGTTCGTGTACATCTCGTTCGCCGGCGCGCTCGGCGGCTCGTTCTTCGAGCCGGGCGGCTTCGGCGCGGCGGCCGGTAGCCTGTTCGGCCGTCCCGACGCCCTGTCGGCGGCCACGCCGCTGGCGATGATGCGCTCCGGCGGTTCCGTGCCGACGATAGACCTGCTGCTCGGCGCGAGATCGGGAGCGATCGGCGAGTCGAGCGTCGCGCTGATCGCCGCCGCCGCGGTCTACCTGATCGCGACGAAGACGGCGCAGTGGCGCCTCGTCCTATCGACGCTGCTCGGCGGCGCGCTTGTCGCAGTCGGCCTGTACGTCGCGGGCGTCGCGCGGGCGCTGCCGCCGGAGAGCCTCCTCGCGGGCAGCTTCCTGTTCGTCGCGGTGTTCATGGCGACGGACCCGGTCTCGGCGCCGAAGAAGAAGCCGGCCCAGTGGGCCTACGGGCTCCTGATCGGCGCCGCGGTCATCGTCATCCGCAGCTTCAGCCTGTTCCCCGAGGGCACCAGCTTCGCCCTGCTCCTGGGCAATACCTTCGCGAGCCTATTCGAGCGCGTCGCCGCCGACGCCGCGAAGCGCAAGGCCGCCAAGGCCGCGCCGGCGACCGCCGGGGAGGCTAAGCCATGAAGAAGGATTCGATGCTCTACGTGGTGCTATTCACCTTCGTCGTCTGCGCGGTCTTCACGCTCGTGCTCGCGATAGCCAACGAGGGCACCAAGGACCTGGTCGCGGCCAACGCCGAATTCGCGACCCAGTCGGCCGTGCTCGGCGCCCTCGGCGTCCCGTTCGACGGCAAGGCCGACGCGGCCGCCCGCTTCGCCGGCGCGGTCAGCCCGGGCCCGGACGGACCGCGTCGCTCGTGGACGGCCAGGGTAGACGGCGCCGACTACGTCGCCGTCGAGCAGGCCGGCCCCGGGCTCTGGGGCACGATCACCGTGATACTCGCGGCGACGCCCGACGGCGAGCGCGTACGCGGCGTCCGCGTCGTCTCGCAGAACGAGACCCCCGGCCTCGGCGGGCGCGTCGCCGAGCCGTGGTTCATCGGCCAGTACGAGGGCGAGCGGTCCCCGGGCGGGCGCGTCGGCATGAGGGCCGGCGCCGAGTCGTCCGGCGCCGCCGACCCGGACAAGGAGAACGGCCGCGTCGACGGCGTCTCGGGCGCCACGCGCACGAGCCAGTCGTTCGCGGCCATCGTCGACGCGGCCCTGGCCCGCGTCAAGGAAATCGGAGGCGAGCGATGAAGCCGTCGAAGGCCGTCGTCATACTCAAGGACAATCTCTGGTCCAACAACCCCATATTCATCCAGATACTCGGCATCTGCTCGACCCTCGCCGTCACCAACAACCTGAGCAACACGCTCGTGATGACCGTCGGCGTCGCGCTGACGACGGCCTTCTCGAGCATGACGCTATCGGCGCTCAAGGGCCTGATACCGCGTAAGGTCAGGATGATCGTGCAGGTCGTCGTCATCTCGTTCTACGTGATCCTGATCGACATACTCCTGCGCGCCTACCTGCCTGAGGCATCCAGGCAGCTCGGGCCGTACGTCGGGCTGATCATCACGAACTGCATCATCATGGGCCGCGCGGAGGCCTTCGCCCAGGCCAACCCGCCGTTCCTGTCGTTCTGGGACGGGCTGACGAGCGGCCTCGGCTACATGGCCGTGCTGATGGCCATCGCCGTCGTCCGCGAGCTCCTCGGCTTCGGCACCCTGTTCGGCCTGCGCGTCATGCCGGCCGGCTTCGTGCCCTGGACCATCATGATCATGGCCCCGAGCGCGTTCTTCCTGGTCGCGATGGTCATGTGGTGGGCCAAGTCGATGCAGGCCGGGCGCCAGGCCGCCGGCAAGGAGGCTAAGAAATGACCCCGCTGATCAACCCGGTCACGCTGTTCTTCGCGTCGATCTTCACGAGCAACATCCTCCTTACGAACTTCCTCGGCATGTGCTCCTTCATATCGATCTCGAAGGACTGGAAGAGCTCCTTCGGCCTCGGCATGGCGGTGACGGTCGTGATGACCATCACCGCGGCCGTCAGCTGGCTGGTGCTCGAGTACGTGATAGCGCCGCTCGGGCTCGAGTACCTGTCGTTCATCGTGTTCATCGTCGTCATCGCGGCGGTGGTGCAGATACTCGAGATGGTCATAGACCGCGCGAGCCCCGCGCTGTACATGAGCCTGGGCATCTTCCTGCCGCTGATCACGGTCAACTGCGCGATACTCGGCGCCATCCTGTTCATGCAGATCAGGCGCTACGGCTTCATCCAGGCCGTGGCCTTCGGCGCCGGCTCCGGCTTAGGCTGGTGGCTGGCGATACTGCTGCTGGCGGCGATACGCGAGCGCACCGAGAAGAACCCGGTGCCGGCCGGCCTCAAGGGCCCCGGCATCACGATGATCACGATAGGCTTCATGGCGATGGCCTTCATCGGCTTCTCCGGCATGATAGCGGTACAGTAAGGAGGCGGGCGTGAATCAGATCGTACTGGGGCCGCTCGTCGTCGCCGGCGCCGCGGCCGCGCTGGCCCTCGTCATCGCGCTGGTGGACCGCGTCGTCAACGACTACGGCGAGGTGACCATAGACGTCAACCACGGCAAGCGCGCCTATAAGGTCAGGGGCGGCTCGCCGCTCCTCGGCACGCTGGCGTCCCAGGGCGTATTCGTCCCGTCGGCCTGCGGCGGCCGAGGCTCCTGCGGCGCGTGCAAGGTGCGCGTGCTGTCGGACGTCGGGCCGGTGCTGCCCACCGAGACGCCGTACCTGTCGCCGCAGGAGCTGGCGAACGGCGTGCGCCTGTCCTGCCAGGTCAAGCTCAAGAAGGACATCGCGATAGAGCTGCCCGAGGAGCTGTTCAGCGTCAAGAAGTTCAAGGCGACGGTGGAGAGGCTCGACGACGTCACCTACGACATAAAGGACGCCGTATTCAGGCTCGACGAGCCCGCCGAGATATCGTTCACGAGCGGCCAGTACGTCCAGCTCGTCGTACCGCCCTACGGCACCATCAAGGAGAGCGTCCAGCGCGCCTACTCGATGGCCTCGCGGCCGGGGGACTCGGGACGCGTCGAGCTGCTGATACGCCTGGTGCCCGGCGGCATCGCGACGACCTACGTGCATACCGCGCTCAAGGTCGGCGACCGGGTCGAGCTGGTCGGGCCGTTCGGCGACTTCAGGGTCCGCGACACCCCGGCCGCGATGGTCTGCGTCGCCGGAGGCTCGGGCATGGCCCCGTTCAAGAGCATGTTCTACGACATGCGCGAGCGCGACGCCTTCCCGGAGAAGGAGATATGGTACTTCTTCGGCGCTCGGTCGAGCCGCGACATGTTCTACCTCGACGAGCTGCGGCGCCTCGAGGCCGAATGGCCGCGCTTCCACTTCGTGCCGGCCCTCTCCGAGCCGGGCCCCGACGAAGGCTGGACCGGCGAGACCGGCCTGATCACCGACGTGCTCGAGCGCTATATCAAGGACAGGATAGCCAAGGACAAGGGGCTCGAAGGCTACCTCTGCGGCAGCCCCGGCATGATCAACGCCTGCATAGCGGTGATGACCAGGAACGGCATCGCCGAGGGCGACGTCTTCTACGACAAATTCGCCTGATACGGCCACGCTTGGAGGGCATATGAAGAATACGACCGCGGAGAAGGAAGCGTACGAGCGCATGAAGCCGGGGGCGATCACGGTCCAGGGCTTCCTGGGGGACGACCGGCGCGCGCTCGCCGATATCATAGAGGCGGACCAGGAAGCCTGGAGGCGCGCCGGAGCCGACCCGGACGAGGCCGCCGACTTCCTGGAGCGGCTCAAGTCGCTCGGCCAGAAGGGCCTCGGCGAGCCGACGAGCGTCGACGGCCGCTGGACCGTAACCGTCGGCGACGCGCGCGGGCTGCTGCCCTGCCCCTTCCACGACGGCGCCTTCCACAAGAACTCCATAGAGGCGGTCGACGGGACGAACGGCGCGCGCGTCGTATACTCGGACCTGTCGATCCACCTCCTCAGGCGGCATCGCTTCTGCCAGGGCCTGGGCAGCCCGTTCAGGCTGGACCCCGAGGTAGTCGCCTCGATGATGCGATAGGCGCCGGGCGCGACGCGCTATTGCGCGATCGCGCCCGGCCGTTGCACAATGGCGCGATGAGCGTATCACTGGGCCGTGGCATCAAGTCGTTCTCGCAGCGCGCCGTCTTCTCGTTCGAGCAGTTCTCGCGGCACGAGATGGCCAACCACGCCGCGGCGGGAGCCTACGCGTTCCTGCTGTCGGCCATCCCCGCGGTGCTCGTCATACTGTTCGTCTCGTCGCGGATACTGGGGGCGATGGACCCGGAGATGATCTTCGGGGCGCTCGCGCCGTTCATCGACGCCTTCGGCGGCCGCGACGCCATCGAGGACATCGTCTCGAAGCCGCTGGCCGGCTTCGCCGGGGCCTTCGGCGTCATCAACCTGCTCTGGGCGGCCAGGCTCTTCATCGTATCGATGCAGCGCGGCATGCGCATCGTCTATTCCGACACCATCAAGGCGAACCCGGTACGCGAGAACGTGCTCACCTTCGCCGTCGAGATCATCCTCATCATGGCCGTCGTGCTGATCATCTCCGCGAGCCAGGTGGCGCGCGCCGCGATAGAGGCGATGCAGTGGAAGCCGATGGCCAGGTTCCTCGGCCTGGCGGTCAAGTCGGGCGTGCACGCGATACCGTTCCTGTCCCTCTGGGCGTTCGTCTTCCTCACGTACAAGAACGTGCCGCCGGCCAAGCCGCGCGGCGTCAACGCGGCCATAGGGTCGGCGTTCTGCATCGTCTCGTACGAGATACTCGGCCTCGCGCTCGGGCTGACGCTGAACACGGCGCGCTACGGCCTGCTGTACGGCATCCTCGGGAACCTCATCGTCGGGCTCATAAAGGTATACTTCTTCTTCTGGCTCTATTTCTTCTTCGCCGAGGTCTGCCACACGCTCGAGAATTTCGACGCGATGCTGTTCGCCAGGTTCCATCGGATAGCGCTGTCCGACAAACCGGCGAAGGGGCTCGACCGCTCGCTGTTCTCCAACCCGATCAGGCTGATCAGGCGCTACGCCAGGGAGTACCGCGCCGGCGAGGTCATCTTCGAGAGGGGCGACGAGGATCGGAGCGCCCTGTACCTCTACGAGGGCTCGGTCGAGATAGGCATCCCGGCCGCCGACGGGACGCCGGGCACGGTGCTCTCGACGGTCGACGAGGGCGAGCTATTCGGCGAGATGGCCGGGCTGCTCGAGGAACCGCGTTCGGCGCGGGCGGTCGCCAGGACGGACTGCACCGTGTTCGTACTGCCGCCCGAGATGTTCGAGCGCTTCCTCGCCCAGGACGCCGGCGCGTCGCGAAGGCTCGTCGAGCTGATGGCCGCCAGGCTCAAGGCTAACAACGAGCGCGTCGCGAAGGCCGGCGACCTATGAGGATACTGGTCGTCTCCGACACCCACGGCGACTTCCGCAGCCTGGTCGCCGCGCTCGGCCTGCTCGGCCGCTCGGTCCAGGCCCTGGTCCACCTCGGCGACGGATCCGGCGACGTGAAGGCCGCGATGCGCTACGGCGCCCCGACGCCGCCGGCCTTCGGCGTGCGGGGCAACGTCGACGCCGACTCGTCCGTGCCGCTCGCTCGCCGCTTCGACGCCGAGGGGCGGCTCGTCATGCTGGCGCACGGCCACCGCTACCCCCTCGGCGACGGCGTCGCGAGCCTCGTCTACGCGGCCAAGGAGGCCGGGGCCCGCGCCTTCTTCTTCGGCCACACCCACGTCCCGTACTGCGAGGAGCGGTCCGGGGTGCTCCTGCTCAATCCCGGCAGCCTGTCCCGCCCGCGCGGCCCGTGGGGACCGAGCCTGGCCGTCGTCGAGGCGCCGCCGTCGTCGAGCTGCCTCGACGTCAAGCTGTTCGAGCTGGTCGGCACCCAGGCGGCCCCGAAGCTCCGGGCCATACGCCTGTAGCCGGGCGCCGCACTTGCGCCCGTGGCCGAAAAACGGGATAGTACCGGTAATGGAAGCGAAGACCGCACCGCGGCGCTCGGGCCGCGCCGGGTTCATAGCGGGGCTATCGATAGCCGTCGTCCTCGTCGGGGCCGGCGCCTACCTGGGCGTAGCCGTATCGAGCGCCCCGCTGGCCCCGGCCGTCGAGAGCTCGTTCAGCTCCTACGTCGAGGGCCTGTCGGCCACCGGCAAGATCGTCGTCGTCGAGGCTAGCGAGCGGCTCGAGATCCGCAGGACGACGCCGGGCCTCCTGTTCGGCGACACGACGGTCGGCCGCCTGCTCGGCGTCCGCTCGGACGCCACGGTCGAGGCCTCGGCCTGGGCCGACCTGTCGTTCATCATAGACCTGAACGCTACGGAGGCGTGGTCGGTGCGCTACGACCCGGCCGAGGGCGGCAGGCTCAGCGTCGCGGCGCCGCCGATCGCGATGCTGACGCCGGCGATACATACCGACACGATCTCCATCGTCACGACCGACCGTTCCGTATTCCTCGACGAGCGCCTGCTCGAGGCGCGCGTCATGCGCGACCTGACGGCCCGCTTCGTCGAGGCGGCCTCCGCGATGCTCGACGAGCCGGAGCTGCGGGAAAAGGCGGCGGCCGCGATCGAGGATATAGCCAGGTCGTTCTCTCGGACCGCCGGGTTCCCGCTGGCCTCGGTCGACGTGTCGTTCGCCCCGGCCGAGGACTGAGCGCGCCGTGATCATGATACTCTCCGGCGTAAGCGGCTCGGGAAAGACCAGCTCGTGCGCCGTCGCCGTCGATCTGGCCCGCGAGGCCGGCTTCCCGGTAGCGGGCTCGCTATGCGAGGCGGTGTTCGAGGGCGGCTCGAAGGTCGGCATAGATTGGAGGGACCCGGCGGACGACGGAACGCCGCGGCGATCCCTGGCCAGGCGCCTTCCGGGCTTCGTCCCCCCGCCCGCCGACGAGGCGAGGCCGCCCGTCCGGATCGGGGCCTACGACGGCTCCGATCCGCTGACGATACGGTTCGGCGCGTGGGCCTTCGACAGGGCGGCGCTCGCCGAGGCCGACGCCGCGGCGGCCGCCGCGATAGCCGGCGTATCCGGTCCGGACGGCCCGGGTGCCGGGCTGGCCGTCGTCGACGAGATAGGGCCGCTCGAGCTGGACCGCGGCGCCGGCATGGTCGGGGCGCTCGCGGCCCTCGACCGAGCGGCCGCCGACCGATCGGGACGCGGCCTCGCGGTCGTCGTCGCCAGGCCGGACATAGCCGACAGGCTCGCCGCGCGCTGGCCGGGCTCGGTCAGGATGGACGTCTCGGGCTCGCCGTTCGATCGGAACGCGAGGCGTATCCTCGAGGCGTTGGTTTCGTCGGAGTCTCGGTAGTCTCCGCCGGGTACGGGCCGGCGGCGCGGGGCGTCAGTCCGCCGCCGCTATCGTGATGGCGGAGACGGGCCTGCCGTCCTTGCCGTACAGCAGGCGCCGGTTGAGCGGGTCGGCGATGCGCTCCCCGCGGTAGACGAAGACGTAGTAGTGCTCGCCCGGCGGCAGCCTCAGCCGGAGCTCGTAGCGGCCCGGCGACAGCTCCTCCAGCTCGTGGATGAACGGGTCCCAGCCGTTGAACGACCCGGCTACCGTGATGCGCTGGCCGGGCTCGCCCTCGAAATGGAAGGTCGCCTCGCCGTCCCCCGCCGGGTCCCAGACGCCGAGGACGGTCCTCGGCCGTTCCGGCAGCGCGGCGAGCGACATGACGGCGCCCGTCTCCCCGTCGCGCTCAGTCGCCGGATTGGACGGATCGGCCGCCCAGAGCCCGTCGAGCACGAGGCGGTAGCGTACGGTCGTCGCGTCGCCGTAGGGGATGGGCACCGCCAGCACGAACACGCCGTAGCGGTTCACCTCGAAGGAGTGGACCGAGCGCCAGCCCTCGTACGAGAAGGCCGCGCCGACGTAGCGGTACGCGCCCCTGGCGCTCAGCACGAGATAATCGTCCACCACCACGGGGGGCCGCGCCTCCTTGAGCCCCGACAGGTAGAGGTGCAGCGGCACCGACGTCACGTCGAAGGCGAAGGCGCCCCTGACGGCGACGGCGCAGGCGAGGCAGGCGAGCGCGGCTGCTGTACGAACTCTCATCGATGCTCCAATAAGGTGATGCTCCTATAGTATCGGCGCGCCGCGGCGCCCGCTTGAGGCGGGCCGTCGTGGCCGGGCGGACGCGGTGATTTTCGTCCTATACAACCTCAATTTTTTACCGTTAATATAAGCATCAGCCATGCCAACACTACAGGACATCGAGCGATTCAAGGCCTCACTCAAGACGCTCGGCAAGGAGCCGGAGACGCTGGAGCGCTGGGGAGAGACCTGGCATGACATGGAGGCGCCGCCCCAGGGCGTCGCCGACGATATAGCGGACCTATTGCGGGCCGACGAGGAGCCGGGCTCGCCCGAGCCGGACGCGGCCCTGGGCGACGCGTTCTCGTCGTTCCTCGACGATATACCGCTCGGCGGCGACGGGACGGCCGAGCCCGAGCCGGCCGACGATTTCGAGCTGCCGGGCGGTTTCGGCGAGGAGCCGCCTACCGTCGCCCCGCCCGGGCGGGAGGACGAGGACTTCTCGGTGCCGGATTCGCTGCTCGAGGATTTCGGCTCGTTGCTCGAGGCGGACGAGGCTACCGAGGCGGAGCCGGCCGACGGGGCGCCCGCGGAGGAGCCGACCGAGTCGCTCGAGCCTCTCGAAGCCGCCGAACCCATAGAGGCGTTCGATACGCTCGAGAGCCTCGAGCCGGCCAATGCTGATACGGCCGGGCAATCCGAATCGCTCGAGGCCCTCGAATCCTTCGAGGCGGCCGAGGCGGAGCCGGACCTGTCCGGCCTCGACGAATTCACGGTACCGGACTCGCTGCTGGAAGGCGCCGCCGAGGAGGCGCGACCGGGAACGCCGCGCCGACGAGTTCAGCTTCGACGATCTCGAGTCGCTCGAAGGCGAGGCCGCCCCGGCCGAGGCGAAGGCCGACGACGAATTCTCGATGCCCGCCTTCGACGACATGAGCCTCCCCGAGGCCGAGCCGGCCGAGGCTGAAGCGCCGGGTCCCGACGAGGCCGAGGCGCCCGGCGGCCCCGGCCCCGAGGAACCGACGGCCGAGGCCCCGGGCTTCGACCTCGGCAGCGAGTCGATCGAAGGGGACTCCTTCGACCAGTTCGACCTGGGCGGCGGATCTCCCGAGGTCGCCATACCGGATATGGGCGAGAGCGACTTCGGCGGCGAATTCTCCGACCTGGGCAGCGAGTCCCCGACGGCCGACACCTTCTCGCTCGGGAGCGACTGGGGCGGCGACTTCACCATCCCCGGCTTCGAGATGGGCAACGAGGTCAAGCCGACCGCGGCCAAGCCGGCGACGGGGCAGGCGGCTCGGGCGGCCAAGCCCTCGTCGTCAGCCTTGGCCGGAGCGTTCGGCGCCGGCGAGCCCAGGGCTTCCGCCGAGCGCAAGGCGCGCCCGGTAGAGCTGACCGAGGCCCAGGCGGACGCGCTGCAGGACACGCTCCTCTCATACCCGCTCAACCTCAGGCTGGCCATAGAGGACATCGTCGCCAACCAGAAGGGCACCGAGCTCCAGCAGTCCGACCTGGTCTGGCTCCTCGTCGAGCGAGGCGCCGCCAAGGACGCGGCTAAACTGGCCGGCAAGGTGCTCAAGCGCTATATCGAGGTGCCGGCGAGCTTCGCCAAGCGTACCGGAGCCGCCTTCGAGGCCGAGAAGGGCAGCTTCCGCTATCTCCTGGTCCATTCGATCCTGCCGGTGCTGCAGGTGCTCCTGCTCGTCGCCGCCGGGGCCGGCGCAGTCTTCTACCTGGGCTACAGCTTCGCCTACAAGCCGCTCAAGGCCTACTCGCTCTACTCCGAGGGACACAGGCAGATAGGCCTATCGCGATTCGGCGAGTCGCTCGAGCTGTTCGAGCGGGCCGACGACGAGTGGTCGATGAAGGGCTGGCATTACCGCTACGCCGAGGCGTACGCCGACGCCGGCCAGTACCCGCGGGCCGAGGCGATGTACGAGCGGCTGCTCTCCCGGTGGCCGAAGGAAGAGCGGGCGGCCATGGACTACGCGACGATGGAGATGGGCCTCCTGTCCTTCGATACCGCCGAGAAGGTCCTGCAGACGTACATCCTGAGCCGCGACTACTTCGACAAGGACGCGCTGCTACTGTCCGCCCGCAACCTGCTCGCCTGGGCCGACTTCGAGGAGCAGGGCTACGATCCGCCGGATCCCGCCGAGGTCGACGGGCTATACGAGAAGGCGCGGCTGCAGCTGGCGACGCTGATGGAGCGTCACGGCCGTTCCGACGGCTACCTCGAGCTGATGCTGCTCTACCTGATGCGCACGGAGCGCTCGAGCGGCTCCGACAAGTCGGAGGACGTGACGCCGCTGGCCAAGTACTTCGTCGAGAACGAGCGGAGCGCCTGGGCCGCGTCTACCCTGGCGGAGCTGGCCGACTACCTGCTCGACCGGGACGAGACCGAATACGTCAACCGCATACTATTAAGGGCCGTCGACCGGGACGGTACCGTCCCCGAGGCGCACGCGGCCATGGCCCGCTGGAACCGCAGGTCCGGCTTCCCGAACGAGGAGCTCAAGGCGCTCGAGTTCGCCGCCCGCTTCTACGCCGAGGCCGACGCGCGATCCGGGCTGGCGCCTAAGCGCGTGAAGGGCTACATCGAGTCGATGATGCGCCTCGGGGAGCTGCGCAGGGAGGACGGCCGCAGCCTCGACGCCGAGGAAGCCTTCAATATAGCGATAGACCGTTACGAGCGGGCCTTATCGTCGAGGCAGCTCCGGCGCGACGCGCGCTTCGGAAGGGCCTACAGCCTGCTCGCCGATATGTACTACGCGGAACGCATGGACTTCGACGGAGCGCTCGCCCTGTACGCCAAGGCCGAGGCGAACGGCTTCACCAGCCCCGAGACCGACTATAGGCGCGGCTATATCCACTACCTATCGCCTAAGGACGACGGAAGCGCCGCGCTCGGGTTCTTCTATCGCGCCGGGCTCGACCTCGACCCGTCGCCGTACCTGCAATGGGCCACCGCCAACGCGCTCTATCGGCGCGACGACTATTTCGCCGCCCAGGGCTACCTGTCGACCCTCGCCGACAGGCTTCAGTTCGAGCTCGACACCATAGCCCTGCCGAGCCCCCAGACCAAGCCGTCGCACGCCGAGGTCGTCGAGCTCCTGATGATGACCAGGAACAACCTCGGAGCCGCCCTGTACCGCGTGGCCGAGCGCATGGGAGACACGAAGCGGCGCGCGGAGGCGATGGTCGAATTCACCGAATCGGCCAAGCTATACGACTCCTTGGCGCGCGACCAGATGAGCATGGCGAGGCCTGAATCTAAGAACCTCGGCTTCCTCAACCTGGACTTCATCCTACACCCCCAGCGGGGCATGGATCTCGTCATCTATAAAGCGATACCGGTCGAGATGGATTATCCGAGGAAGTAGCGCGTCGCGAGGATGGATCGATTACGGTTCGCGTCGCGTTCGCGAATGAACGCGCGTCATACAGAAGCGCAACCCACAATAAAAAAAGTGTTTTCTATGGGCGATACTGGGATTGAACCAGTGACTTCTACCGTGTGAAGGTTCGGCAAGCGCAACCCACAATAAAAAAGGCGTTTTTGGTGGGCGATACTGGGATTGAACCAGTGACTTCTACCGTGTGAAGGTAGCACTCTCCCGCTGAGTTAATCGCCCACCAAAAACGCCATATGTAGGGAGGGTTGCGCTTGCCGCGCACTCTCCCGCTGAGTTAATCGCCCATAGAAAACACTATGTAGGGAAGGTACGCTTCATGCGCGCGCTCCCGCTGAGAGACCAGATACTAGCTTTGACGGCGGGTGCATGTCAACATCTTCACGGCCTTGGCGTCGAAAGGTCACAGCGCCATTCCGTAGTCAGGAATAGCGCATTGACGATTATCAGTGTATTAAATAGTAGACGACATGGTATAGAGCGATAGAACGAAGGAACCGGCCCTCTGACTATTCGCCGATAGCGCAAAGACTTGTTTTTTTAAATAATCCGAGCTCTATTTTGGTTCGCTTCTTGCATGTGATAGCGTAGAACGATTTGCAAGGATGCATATGTCCGACGTACTGAGAACCAATAACGCTATAACCATTACTCGTCCATGGTCCTCCGAAATGAGGACGGAACTCGTACGCAAGAGCATCCACTTATTGATCGGCCTCGTCCCGACCCTGGCGTCGTGGAATTTCGGCGTGACGGTCTCGCTGCTATCCGCGGGCGTCCTGGTCTACGCGTACAGCGAATCGATGCGGCTTCACGGCTACGAAGTAGCGGTCATCAGCAAGATCACCGCTATCGCCGCCCGCAGGCGTGACTCCGGAAAATTCGTGCTCGGCCCGGTGACCCTCGGTATCGGCGCCCTGCTGGCGCTGGTGCTCTATCCGGAGCCGGCGGCTTCCATCGCCATCTACGCGCTGGCCTTCGGCGACGGCCTGTCCAGCCTCGTAGGCAAGGCGTTCGGTTCGATACGCATCCCCTTTACCGGCGGCAAGTCGGTCGAGGGCAGCCTTACCTGCTTCTTCGCGGTCCTCTGCTCGGCCTACGCCGCCACCGGCGACGCCCCCCGCTCGGCCCTGATCGCCGTCGTGGCGACCGTCACCGAGGCTCTTCCGTCCAAGGACGCCGACAACATCCTGTTGCCGACCGTCGTCGGGCTCGCCGCCGTCCTCGTCTTCGGCGCGGCCTGATCCGGTCCGCCCCCCCGTCGCCTAGCGCCACAGATAATAGTCGTGCATGCTCTTGATATAGAGCCACGTCCCGACGCCTAGGATAGGGACGGACGCGGCCACGGCCCAGGGCGCGGCGACGGCGCGCAGCATCGTGGTGGCCGCGACGCACATAGCCAGGCCGCCCGCGGCCAGGAGATAGGCCTTATCCTTGACCGAGCGCCACGCGAGGCCGTAATCGATCAGTGCCAGGGCCAGGATGGCCAGCTCGAAACCGCGCGCCAGCGTTTCGTTTCCCCTGTCGGCCAGGAGGTCCGCTCCCGGCGAGACCGAGTTGAGCGGATGTATCGAGGCGAACAGGAGCCCGGCCATCAAGGCGAAGGTCATCGACGGCATGGCGCGCTCCTGCTTCAGGCCGACGGAGAACAGGCTCCCGGCGAACAGCCCGATGGAGCCGGCGTAGCGGCCGAACAGGGCGAGCCTCGTCATCAGGCTATACGCGCTTATATTCGCGTCGGCCATGCCGAGGAGCACCGAGCCTACCCTCGCGAGCTCGAAGACCTGGCAGAAGGCCCAGAGCGCGAAGAAGAATATCTCGACGGAGACGGTCCGCCCGCTCCTGAAGACTATGAGGCCGGAGACTATCGACGCGTACGCGGCGCAGACCCCGGACGCGGCCAGCGCCGAATAGAAGCCTACGGCGCCGAGCGACGGGAACGCGAAGGCCCGGACCCGCTCCAGGCCGTCCGGCCCCGGAATCCAGACCGCCGCCGCGGCGAGCATCGTCGCGGAGACGGCCGTCACGAAGAACGCGCGGAACAAGCGTTCCCTGAGTCGTATCGTCATGCGACTACCCTACTACTAGACGGCTTTTCCCTCAAGGCCGATCGATTCGAGCCGATACTTGTAACGAGGGCGACCGTCCCGAAGGCCGCCCGGGGGGAGACAATCGATGAAGAGATGGATAGCTATCGTCGCCTTGATGCTGGCGTTCGTTTCGGCAGCCTTCGCCGGGGACGTCGCGACGCTCGTCAACCTCGGCTTCTCTCCCGACTCGGCCTATTTCATGTTCGGCTTCTACGGGCTGAACGTGGCGACCGATAAGCCGTACGCCGAGGTGTACCTGGTCGATACGGCCAAGAACGACTTCGTCTCGGGAGGCGCGTTCAAGGGGATGTACGGCGCGGAGCTCCAGCCCGGATGGGATCCGGCCGGCGGCTTCTACAAGCTGTTCTCCGACGCGACGCCGATGGCCAGGAAATACAGGATCGACCACCTGGCCCAGGGCAGGCTGGTCTACCTGCTGATCAACGGCGAGGACGGCCCGGACGCGCTGTCGTTCAAGGACTTCGACACCGGCGCCCAGTGGGACGTGGCGCTCAAGGAGACCGTCGAGGAGAAGGCCGGCGCGATCTCCTCGTCGTTCGGCCTCGAGGTCTCGGTGGAGTCGGGCGGCAAGAAGTCGTCCGTCAAGGCGGGCAACCCGACGATCAAGCGCAAGGGCGTGGCCAACTACACCATCCGCGAGATAATCGTCGCCCCGGACGGCAGGACCGTCGTCATGATCATCGAGAAGCTCGTGAAGAGCGCCGACGGCTCGTCCGTGCACTACATGGTCGAGACCTTCAGGCTGCCCTGACCCTCCGGCGCCGTTGAACAGGCGGCGTTATATCGTATAGAATCGTCTCGATCGCGAGGCGCGGGTCCGATGCGGGCCGGCGCCTCGCGGCGTAAACGCGGCGGCCGCTCGAGGCCGCCAAGCTCCCTTGCGAGGTACAGTCATGGCAGAGAAGATCACTCCCCGGAGCGTCGACTACTCACAGTGGTATATCGACATCGTCCTCAACGCGAAGCTGGCGGACTACTCGCCGGTCAAGGGGTGCATGGTCATCAGGCCGCGCGGCTACGCGATATGGGAGCGCCTCCAGGCCGAGCTCGACCGCCGCTTCAAGGCGACCGGCCACCAGAACGCCTATTTCCCGATGCTGATACCGATGAGCTTCCTCAAGAAGGAAGCCGAGCACGTCGAGGGCTTCAGCCCCGAGCTGGCCGTGGTGACGCACGGCGGCGGCGAGAAGCTCGAGGAGCCCCTCGTCATCAGGCCGACGAGCGAGACCATCATCTGGAGCAAGTACCGCGACTGGATCCAGTCGTGGCGCGACCTGCCCCTCCTGTACAACCAGTGGGCCAACGTCGTCCGATGGGAGAAGCGCACCAGGCTGTTCCTGCGCACCGCGGAATTCCTCTGGCAGGAAGGCCATACCGCCCACGAGACGAAGGAAGAGGCGGTCAAGGAGACCGAGACGATGCTCGAGGTCTACAGGGCCTTCGCCGAGGAGTACCTCTGCCTGCCGGTCGTTGCCGGGCGAAAGAGCGACGCGGAGAAATTCGCCGGAGCGGTCGCCACGTATTCCATCGAGGCGATGATGCAGGATAAGAAGGCCCTGCAGGCCGGCACCAGCCACTTCCTCGGCCAGAATTTCGCCAAGGCCTTCGACGTGCAGTACCAGACCCGCGACGGCGGGCTCGACTACGTCTGGGCGACGAGCTGGGGCGTGTCGACGCGCCTGCTCGGCGCCATCATCATGACCCACTCGGACGACAAGGGCCTCGTGCTGCCCCCCTCGCTCGCCAGCGAGGAGGTCGTCGTCGTGCCTATCTTCAAGACCGACAACAAGGCCGCCGTGCTCGAGTACGCCGGCAAGGTAGTGGACGCGCTCAAGGCCGACGGCCGCCGCGTAGTCTTCGATACCGACGACTCGTCGAGCCCCGGCTGGAAGTTCGCCGAGTGGGAGATGCGCGGCGTACCGATACGCATCGAGGCCGGCCCCAAGGACGCGGCCAACGGCACCGTCGTCATGGTGCGCCGCGATACCGGCGAGAAGACCTTCGTCAAGGTCGACGAGGCGCCGGCCAAGGCCCGAGAGACGCTCGCCGCGATGCAGAAGGACCTGCTCGAGAAGGCCAGGGCCTTCCAGGACGCCAACACGAAGGACGTCGCCGACCGCGACGAGCTCGTATCCTTCTTCGGCAAGGAGAAGGGCAAGCTCGACGCCGACGGCGAGCTGCACGAGGGCACCGCCGAGGCCCCCGGCGGCTTCGCCCGCGGCCTATGGTGCGGCGGCCGCGACTGCGAGGCCAAGCTCAAGGCCGACATGAAGGTGACGATACGCAACCTGCCGTTCGGTCGGCAGGACGGCTGCGACGGCGCCTGCTGCCTCTGCGGCGCGCCGGCCAAGCACCGCGCGATCTTCGCCAGGTCGTACTGAGACCGGCCCTAAGGGATAGAGCCGCCGCCCCGCGCCCGTCGCGGGGCGGCGTTTTCGTCTTCCGGCATCGCCGTTCTCCTGATAGACTGGCGCCATGACCGGACGATCTACTAGCCGAGCCTACGCGCCATGGTCCGCCGCCCTGCCCGCGGCGCTCGCGCTCATCGCCGTTTCGCTCCTCGCCTGCGCCGGGGACGGCGCTCCGCCCGAATCGGCGCCGGCTCCGGAGCCGGGCTTCGCGCTATCGCCCGGAGGGACGCTCGTACTGAGGGCGGACCGAACAGGCGGCTTCATCGAGCTGTCGGCGGCGGACGCCGGCGCGGCGCGGGCCGAGACGGTCTCGGAGCCCTTCCCGACGGCGGTCGCGGCCGCGACGATACAGCCGGTAACCGGCGGGGCCGTCGTCGCGGTGAACCGGAAAGGGCTCAGCGGCCTGACGATACGGCGGCCGGCTCCCGGAGGCGAGCCCGCCGCGGCCCGCGTCATGATCGATCCGATAGCGGGCGCGGAAGCCGAATTCGACGGGAGGACCGTGGCGCCGTCCTGGGCCTCGGGCGGCGAGGCCGTCTTCCTGCTGTATCGCCACCCGGTCTACGAGCTGGACGACCCGCGGTCCCCGCCCTCGGCGACGATAGCCGCCGACCTCGAGGGAGCCAGGGTCGTTCGGCCGGGCATCGGCGACGACGCCTTCGCCTCGTATCCGCTCGCCCCGGGCGAATGGCTCGCCCAATACCGCTCGGAGACCGACGAGCGGGTCTCGACGGCCTACGCGAGGCTGAGCCTCGACCCGGGAGCCCCGGAGTCGATACTGACGGCGGCCGTGAGCCGCGAGGACTTCGAGCGCCTCGTCGCCCCCGAGCCTATCGAGCGGGCCCCGCGGGCGCTGCGGACGGCGGCCGCCGCCGTCGCCGGCCCTATCCTGCTCGAGGCGCGCCTGCCCGACGGCTCGCGGCGGGCCTACGTACGCGGCGACCCGGGCCAGGCCGCGCCGGCCTGGGGCCATCTCGACGGCGACCGCGCCTGCGTGGCCACCGACGACTGGCGCGTCGCGCTGGCCGAGGGCGGCTCGGGCGACGTAGGAAGCCTCGCCCCGGTACCGCCCTATCCCGGCGCGACCGTCAGGGACGCGGTCCTGCTCGACGGGGCGCTGATACTGCTCTGGGAGGCGGGCTCCTTCCCCGAACTATGGGCGAGCGGCCTGATGATCGTCGACGCCCCTATGAATACCGCCGACGGCGCGCTATAGTAGGGTTACGATGAAGAGAATCGTATTGGCGGCCGCCCTGCTCGCGGCCGCGATCGCCTCGGCGGCCGCCTGGGACCTCGAAGCGGCGTCGGGCCGCTTCGGCGTCGTCATAGTCAACAATCAGTACGACCCGCTGCCGCTCGTCCCGGTAACGAACACCCTGGGCGGCTCGGTGGCCATATCGTTCTCGAAGGGCTTCTTCCTGAGCCTCCAGCCGGCGCTCGACCTCTACTGGACGAACTACAAGTGGTACGAGGACCGGGCCGTACCGACCGAGTCCGAGACCGGCGAGGGCAATAACGCCTTCGTGCTCGGCTTCATCGTCGACCTGCCCCTGACCGCCAGCTTCCGCTTCGGCGAGCGCATCGGCGGCGCCTTCGGGCTCGGGCCCGCCTTCGTGCTGCGGGCCTCCTTCAAGAACGACGCGACGGCGGGCGTCGAGGACGCGATGGCCGCCAACCTGGCGGCTATAGCGTCGTACTTCTGGGCCGACGGCCGCTGGTTCTACCCGTCCGCCTCGCTGCGCTTCGACGTGTACCTCCAGCAGAATTTCACCTTCGCGTTCGGCGTGCGCGGGCTCATGCCTATCTATAACGCGTGGACCGGCAACGAGCATCTCTTCGACGAGGGCATGCTGCACGTGACCATGGCCATGTACGTCGGGCTCGAATGACGCGGGACTACGATAGCGGCGTAGACGACGCCCTCAGGCTGTCGGCCGAGGCCGCGCGCATCGTGCTCGAGTCGGGAGGGGAGACCTACCGGGCCGAGGACGTGATGTCCGCCGTAGCCTCGTCGCTCGGCGCGCTCGAGCCCGAGGCGTTCGCGACGCCGACCGGCTTCATGGCGTCGTGCGACGACGAGTACGGCCGCGGCAGGGCCGTCATCAGGCGCATACGCAAGCACCAGCTGAACCTGGACAAGATAGCCCGCGTCAACGCCCTGGCGCGGGACGCCGTGGCCGGCAGGCTCGATAGGGACGGGATAGAGCGCGAGCTGTGCGCGATAGACGCCCTCGGGGCCTATCCGCGGCCGCTGCCGGACCTCGGCGCCGCCTTCGTCACCGGCTTCTTCTGCCTGCTGTTCGGCGGCGCCTGGAACGACGCGCTGGTCTCCGCGGGCATCGGCCTCGTCATAGGCAAGATAACGTCCGCGCTCGGGAGCATGAAGCTGTCGGTGTTCTTCTCGAACATAATCGGCGGCGCCTTCGCCGCGACCGTCGCCATCGGCGCCGCGGCCGTCGGCGTCGCCGGCGATACCGACGCGATGATCATCGGCTCCATCATGCTGCTCGTGCCGGGCGTGCTGATAGTCAACGCCATCCGGGACCTGATAGCCGGCGACCTGGTGGCCGGCATCGCCCGGGCGGCCGACGCGTTCATCTCGGCCGCCGGCATATCGATCGGCGTAGGGCTGGCACTGCAGCTGGCCCTGCTGTTCCCCGGGCTGGCGCCGTGAGCGGCCAGGCTATCCAGCTGGCCTGGGCCTTCCTGGCCACCCTCGGTTTCGGGGTGCTGTTCAGGGCCCCTCTCCGCGACCTGCCGTTCGCCGCCCTCGGCGGGGCCGTCTCGTGGGGCGCTTACCTGGCCGTCAAGGCCTATACCGGCTCCGACAGCCTGTCGTACTTCGCCGCGAGCGTCGCGGTCGGCCTGTACGCGGAGGCCATGGCGGCCTGCCTCAAGCGGCCGGCCACCCTGTTCATCCTGTCCGCGATCATCCCCCTCGTTCCGGGAGCCGGCATGTACCGCACCATGCTCGAGGCGGTCAACGGCCGGGCGGCGGCCTCGGCGAGCGTCGGCTTCGAGACGCTGACGCTGGCCGGGGCCATAGCCGGCGGCCTGGCCGTAGCGTCGGCGGCGTCCAGGATACTCTGGCTCAAGAAGCCTCGGCTGCCTCGCCGCCCCGGACGGGCGAAGCCGCGAGCCGCCCGCCCGAGCCCGCCTCAGCCCTGAGGCAGCAGCGCCAGCACCGCGAAGAAATGGAGCGTGGCGCCGGCGCCGACGAATAGGTGCCACGCCGGATGGGTCCAGCACCGCCGCTTGAGCAGGTAGAAGGCCGCTCCGACCGTATAGGCGACGCCGCCGGCGACGAGATACCGCAGGACGGAGGCGTCGACGGCCGCCGCGAGCGGCTTCCACGCGAAGACGATGATCCATCCCATCAGCACGTAGGCCGCGGTCGACACGAACTTCATCTTGCCCGTCAGGAAGGGCTTGAGCGCTATGCCGAGGGCGGCGGCGCCCCAGATGACGCCGAACACGACCCACCCTATCGTCGGCCTCAGGGCGGTCAGCGCGAACGGCGTGTAGGTACCGGCAATCAGGAGGTAAACCGACGAGTGATCGATGACCCGGAGGACCTTCTTGGCCCTCGGGGCGGCGACGGCGTGGTATATCGTCGACATGGTGAATAGCACGACGGCGCTGGCGCCGAATATGGTGAACGAGACGACGTGCCACGCGTCTCCGCGCGTCGCGGCCGATACGATAAGCACGACGAGCCCGGCCACGGACAGGAGGGCCCAGACGCCGTGCGTAATGGCGTTGGCGATTTCCTCGCCGAGCGGATAGCGGGCTGGGGAGACTACTGGAGCTGAATATGCGCGATCTGACATGTGCGACCTTTCGGGGACGGCGTCGAGCGCCGCGTCCTTGCCATGTTCGACCGCGGCAGCCCGGCGAGGTTGCGCCGGCCCCGGAGCAAAAAAAAAGCGGAACGTCGGCCCTGACGCTCCGCTATCTCGGATGCACGATATTTACATCATCCCGTTTTTTTAACTCGACTTGTATACATCACTTGTTTACCTATCACATTCTTACATAGCTTGGGATACAACCAACCACATTCCTGTAGTGCAAGAAACGTGCCAAGGTCGAGATCGGCTTTGATGATTCTATTTTATTATATTTAAAGGAATTATCTTTTCGACAACTATTGACGTGGCGACAATGTTGTCGAATTATTGCGTTGAAAGGTGACACGAGACAGCTACCCGGCTCGTATTTTATTTTTAAATAACAACTTACTAGCAATGCAAGGAATTTTGCTTATGTCGAATTTTGCACACCCCATTGGTCCGGCGATTCGAGTCGGAGGCGACGACAGACAGGATCCTAGACGTTACGTCCCGCCCGAAATCCGGCTCAGGCGTCGTCCTCGACGCGGAGCTTGATGCGACGGTTCAAGGCCGTCCTGGACAGGCCCAAGAGGCCGGCGGCTACGCCCTGGTTACCGCCCGAGCGCGCCAAGGCCTCCTCGATCAGCGCGTCGGAGGCCTCGCGGATGGTCGGCAGGGTGGTCAGCGCGGAGAACACGTTCTTGGCGACCGGAGACGCGGCGACCGGCCGCGCTCCCGGCTTGAACACCCGGCGCCGG
>QKAK01000035.1 GCA_003247225.1 Spirochaetota bacterium
GGCGCCCGCAGGGTCTCCGGATTGGTTATGACGACGCGGGCGGCGCCGGATCGTATCGACTCGAGGGCCTTCCGCCTGTCGTCCCCCGGCATGCCTCCCCGTAGCGTCACCGCGCCCGCTCCAGTACCCTCGAGCCTCCTCGCCTGATCGGCCATCAGGCCGAGCAACGGATAGACGACGAGCGTCGGCCCGGGGCACAGAGCCGCCGGCAGCTGGAAGCAGAGGCTCTTGCCGGCCCCGGTAGGCAGTATGACGATCTGCCTGGCTGGGCCGTCGTCGTCGGACGCCGTCCCTACGGCGTCGAGCACGTTCGCGACGACGAGGCGCTGATACGGGTAGAGGTAGGCCACCCCGAAGCGTTCCGCCGCGTAGGCTCCTATAGGATCGTCGGGCTCCATGCTGACGATACGCGGCGCCGCGCAACGGCGATTGACCGCGTCGACCCGCGGCCGCCTCAGCTAGCCATGAAATCTGCGGCGGAGGGACATAGCCCGGCCAGCGGGCACTCGGGGCAGAGCGGCTTCCTGGCGCGGCATACGTACTTGCCGTGACGGTTGAGCGCGTAGGAGAACGCGGTCCACATCGACTCCGGCAGGGCCGAGCCGAGCATCCGCTCGCTCTTGCCCGGGTCGTCGGTCGGGGCGAGGCCCAGCCGCCTCGCCGTCCTGAGCACGTGCGTATCGACGACGATGCCCGGCTTGCCGAAGCAGACGCTGACGACCAGGTTCGCCGTCTTGCGGCCGACGCCGGGCAGCTTTACGAGTTCCTCTATGGTATCGGGCACCGCTCCGCCTCGCTCCCGGGCGATGATCGCGGCGGCGCCGACTATATTCGCGGCCTTGGCGCGGTAGAAGCCGGTGGTGCGTACGAGCGTCTCGACGTCCGCCAGGCTAGCGCAGGCCAGGGCCTCGGGCGTCGGATAGGCCTCGAACAGGGCCGGGGTCACCTTGTTCACCTGCTCGTCGGTGCACTGGGCCGACAGGATCACCGCGATCAGCAGCTCGAAGCAGCTGCGATAGCTAAGCGCCGAACCGCGGTCCGGCCAGATCGGGACGAGCGTTTCGTAGACTGTACGGGCGTCGGGTATCGTCGAATGGTCCATGCGGGAACTATCGCATCGAGCGCTTTCCCTTGGCAAGCTCCGGCGATGTATTTATCGCATTGCGAATTAGCCGGGCCCGTTTTATACTATCCTTATCGGTCGGGGCCCCGTATCGGCCCGCCGGCATGGAGGAAGCATGAAACGATTCTTGATTATCCTCATCGCAGTATGCGTTGCCGCTGGGGCCTTCGCGCAGGGCACGACCGGGGGCTCCGGCGATGCGGGGCGCGACAAGGTCGGGAACGCGGTGATGGAATCCGATCTCTATCCAGTGCGCGTCGACGTCTCGAGGGTATATTCCCACGCTCAGGGCTATAGGGTCGTCTACAGGAAAGGGGCTACGTCGTTCGCCGAGGTATACATACCGGTCGAGTGGTTCGTAGCCGGCGGCAAGGGCGTGCTGCTACGCGGCACCGGCCCCCAGTATCCGTATATGGTCGTCTACTACCGCCCCGACGGCAGCTTCAGCCACGTCAAGCTGTTCGTACTGGCCAATATGCGCGACGCGAGCTGGGGCGTCATCGAAGGCGACCCGGGCGACCGCTTCAAGGTCGATACGATCAAGCTCGAATTCTGAGGGCGCCTAGCCCGACTACGGTCTCTTCGATATACTAGGGCGACCTCCGGCAGACGGCCGAGGGTCGCCCCCTTTTACTCGGCGGCGGACCAAACCATCCAGGACGTATCGTGACGCATACCAATCTCGTGCATGAATCAGGCATCCTCCAGTTCATCGATAAGTACCGGCGCTTCGCGCTGGTCGGCCATAAGGAGCCGGACGGCGACTGCGTCGGTAGCCAGCTGGCGCTCGCCTCGTTCCTCGAGCGAATCGGCAAGCGCGTCGACCTCCTATCGTCGGGGCCGTTCACCAGGACCGAGATAGCGGGCTACGCGCCGCGCTTCTCCGACGAGCCCGACCCGTCCATCGCCGGCGACGGCGGCGCGATCATCGTCCTCGACTGCTCGTCCCTATCCAGGATAGGCGACGTCCGGCAGGGCCTGCCGGAGGGGCTGCCCCTGGCCTTCATCGACCACCACGCCTCCGGGGACGCGTCGGGAGACGCGGTGCTCGTCGATCCGTCCGCCCCGGCCGTCACCTATCTCGTGCAGACGATCATCGAGGCCCGTTCCGGGAGCCCGACCAAGGAGGAAGCCGAGCTGCTGCTCTTCGGCCTCTGCACCGACACCGGGTTCTTCAGGCACCTGGACGAGCGGTCGGGCGACGTGTTCGCGGCCGTCGGCCGCCTGGTCGAGGCCGGCGCCTCCCCGAAGCGGGCCTTCGATATGATGAACGGCGGGAAGCCCTTCGCCTCCAGGAAGCTGATGGGCGAGCTCCTGTCGAGGGCCGAGACGAAGTACGACGGAAAGCTGATCATCACCAGCATGAGCCTGGCCGATCAGGAACGCTACGGCCTCGTCGGCCGCGATTCGGACATGCTCTACCAGCTGCTCCTTACCGTCGCCGGCATGGAGGTGGCCGTCGTCGTCAGGCAGGAAAGCCCGACCGATTGCACCGTCGGCTTCAGGTCGAGGGAGACCGTCGACGTCGCCTCGGTCGCCGCCTCGTTCGGCGGAGGCGGTCATCGCTTGGCCGCCGGGCTCCACGTCGCCGGCCAGGCCGCCGACGTCGTCCAGCGGGTCGTCGACGCGTTCAAGCCGATATTGACATAGGCGTATGTAACGAAATGTAACGGCCTAATCGATGCCGCCGGGATCATCCATCCCGGCGGTTTTTTTTAGGGCTTCGTAAGTCGATGCCGGTACGCGACTTGGATCGGGGCTCGCGTATAGTCGCGTTCATATCGGTACGCTTCTTGCACTAAGGGATCCGAACGATAGTCGGATTTCATCGCAGGAACGAGGTACAATCGATGGCTACCACCGAGCTTGACGAACTGGTCGAACGAAAGAAACGCGGCGAGCAAGGCCTAGACCGGCGCATCCTCGAGCTGATCGCGACCGACGTCTACAAGCGGCCCCGGGTCTACGGCCTCAAGTCGGAGGACGAGGCCGGCGAGGTGTTCGTGCGCTATTGGACCAGGATAGGCAACCTGGCGGATCGCTACGAGGATACCGGCTATCGCTTCGAGTCGTTCGCGATCAGCTCGCTCAGGTATATGGCCCTGTCGCTCAAGCGCCAGCGCGTATGCCGCTACGATAGGGACGGCGCCATCATAGACGACGAGGCGTTCGAGGCCTGGGAAGACTTGAGGCGATGCGGACGTTCCGATCCCGATGACGCCCTTTCCGCCGGATCCGGGCCGGAATTCCCCGCCAAGGACGATTCCGGGATAGTCGCCACCGCGTTCAGGCGTCGCATCGTATTCCTGTGCGTCAAGTGCGCTCATCTGCTCGACGACGGCCAGGTCTCGGCCATAGCCGAGGCGATGGGCTTCGACCTGGCCGAGCTGCTCGGCCTTCTCGAGCGAGCGCGGAACGTCTATCCGGTGACGAACCCGCGCATAGCGTCGAGGCGCAGGGGCCGGAACGTGGCGTGGATCAGGATGGGAGCCGCCGAGCGCAGGTTGGCCCGCGAGACCGACGAGGACGCCCGGCGATACCTGAGCGCCGCCGTGGATAGGGAGCGCGGCCTATACCTCCGGGCCGCCCGTCGCATCGCGTGTACGAAGCGGCTGATACCCAACAAGGCCGTCGCGGAACTGCTCGGGATACCCAAGGGGACCGTGGACTGCGGCGTCGGGCGCCTGCTCAGGACGTACTCGGGGTTTTCCTAAGCCCGCCCGACGGGCTAGAATACGGTCGGAGGAACGATGACCATCTATATAGCGACCGGGAACGCCCATAAGCTCGACGAGATACGCCCGGCCCTGCCGGGCGTCGACATACGACTGCCTTCGGACGCGGGCGTCGACTTCGACTACGAGGAGACCGCCGAGGATTTCGTCGGCAACTCCATCGGCAAGGCCATGGCCCTATGGAGCGCGGTCGGCGCCCCGGTGCTGGCCGACGACTCCGGCCTCTGCGTCGACGCGCTCGGCGGCCGGCCCGGCGTGCTTTCGGCGCGCTACGGCTCGCCCGACGGCGTGACGCCGCTCGGCGCCGCCGAGCGTAATAGGCTGTTGCTCGGGGAGATGCGCGGCCGCCGCGACCGTTCCTGCCGTTTCGTGTGCTGCATGACGCTGGTCCTGTCCAGGGATAGGTTCTTCGTCGTCCAGGAGACCTGCGAGGGCGTCCTCCTCGACGAGCCGAGGGGCTCCGGGGGCTTCGGCTACGATCCGGTCGTGCTGCTGCCGGAGCTCGGCCGCAGCGTCGCCGAGCTGTCCGCCGAGGAGAAGAACCGGGTGTCTCACCGCGGTAGGGCCCTGTCCCGCGTCGCGGCGCTGCTCGACGGCCTGGGCTCGGCGCTGTAGTCGCGACCGCCGGCGCGCGCGTCCGGCGGGTAAAAGGAAAGGCCGGCTCTCCGAGGAGACGCCGGCCTTCTCGCGCCCGCGATAGCGTGGCGCCGTCCGCAACGCCCGAGGGCGTTACTCCTTGATACCGTACTTCCTGCGGAAGCGGTCGATGCGTCCTGCGGTGTCTACGAGCTTCTGCTTTCCGGTAAAGAAGGGGTGGCAGGCGGAGCAAATTTCCACCTGGATATTCTTTACCGTC
>QKAK01000118.1 GCA_003247225.1 Spirochaetota bacterium
GGCCGGACGAACAACCCCTGGGACCTCTCGCGGGTCGCCGGCGGGTCGTCCGGGGGCTCGGCCGCGGCGGTGGCGGCCGGCCTGGTCCCCTTCGCGCTCGGGTCGGACACGGGCGGCTCGGTACGGCAGCCGGCCAACTTCTGCGGCGTCGTCGGGCTCAAGCCGACGAACGGGGCGGTATCGCGCTTCGGGCTGGTCGCGTACGCGTCGAGCCTGGAGACTATAGGCGTCATAGCCGACTCGGCCGCGAGGGCGCGCGACGTCTTCGAGGCGATGCGCGGTGCGGACCCGCTCGACCAGACGAGCCGGGACCGGGCGGACGGCGTCCCCGTGGCTCGGGCCGTCGGGGACCGAGGCGGCGGGCGGACCGGTCCGCGGACCATCGGGGTGCTGTCGCCCGAGGCGGCCGCCAGGGCGCTGGCCGGCTCGCCGGGCGGCGGGGCCTCCGGCGACGGGACGCCGCTGCTCGAGCCCGAGGTGGCGGCCGCCTTCGAGGAGGCGAAGGAGCGGATGCGCTCGCTCGGGTACCGGCTCGAGGAGCTGGAACTGCCGAGCCTCGCGTACGCGTCTGCCGCGTACTACACGATAGCCCTGGCCGAGGCGAGCGCCAACCTGGCGCGCTTCGACGGCGTCCGCTACGGCCGGCGGCCGGCGGGCGCGCCGAACCCCGAGGCCCTCGTCGAGGGGGCCCGCGCGGCGGGCTTCGGCGACGAGGTGCGGCTCCGGATACTGCTCGGCACCTTCGCGCTCCGGGCCGGCTTCCAGGACCGCTACTACCTGCGCGCTCAGCGTGCGCGGGCCGGCATACGGCGAGACTTCGAGCGGGCGCTCGCCGGCCGCGACGCCGTGCTGATGCCGGTGTACCCGACGCGCGCCTTCGGGCGCGGGGCGGAGGCCCCGTCGCCGTTCGCGCAGAAGGCCGCGGACCTGTTCACCTGCTGCGCCAACCTCGCCGGCCTGCCGGCGCTGGCCTTCCCGACGGGCGTCTCCGGGGGCCTGCCGGTCGGGGTCCAGCTCGTCGGCGCCGCCTTCGGCGAGGACGCGCTGCTCGACGCGGCGGAGGAGTACGGGGAGGCCTATCCGACGGGGAGGCCCGACGGCTACGAGGAGTACTGGACATGAGAGAGGACTATCAGGCGTTCATCGGGCTCGAGGTGCACATCCACCTCCTCACCGCCACCAAGGCGTTCTGCTCCTGCCGCTCGGCCTTCGGCGACGAGCCGAACTCGAACGTATGCCCCGTCTGCATGGGCTACCCGGGGGCGATGCCCGCGCTCAACGCGGAGGCCCTGCGGATCGGGGCCGTCGTGGCGCGCGCGCTCCACTGCGAGCTGTCGGCCGAGACCCGGTTCGAGCGCAAGCAGTACTTCTACCCGGACATGCCGAAGAACTACCAGATCTCGCAGTTCGCCTCGCCGCTCGGGGTCGGGGGCTGGGTGGACGTCCCGGCGCCGGGCGCGAGCGGGACGCCGCGTGGCGCGGCGATCAGGCGGATACGGATCAAGGAGTGCCACCTGGAGGAGGACGCCGGCAAGATGATCCACTCAGGCGACGTCACGCTCGTCGACTATAACCGGGCGGGCGCGCCGCTCCTGGAGATCGTCACCGAGCCGGACTTCGAGACGGGGGCCGAGGCCGAGGCCTACCTCCAGCAGCTCCGGAGGACGGTACGCTACCTCGGGGCCTGCGACGGCAACATGGAGGAGGGCTCGATGCGCTGCGACGCGAACGTGTCGGTGAACCGGCGCGGCGCCGGCCTCGGCCAGAAGGTGGAGATCAAGAACCTCAACTCGTCGCGCTTCGTGCGGCTCGGCCTGGACTACGAGATAGCCAGGCAGGTAGAGCTGGTCGAGGGGGGCGGGACGGTCAGGCAGGAGACGCGGCTCTGGAACGAGAACCGCGACCGGACCGAGGTGATGCGCGTCAAGGAGGACTCGCACGACTACCGCTTCTTCCCGGAGCCGGACCTGCCGGCCGTCGGGCTCGACGCCGCCTTCCTGGCCGAGGTCGAGGCGGCCCTCGTCGAGCCGCCGTTCGACCGCGAGCGCCGCCTCGAGGCCGACTACGGCCTGGACCGGGAGCGGGCCTCGTCGATCTGCGAGGAGCGGGCCTTCGCCGACTACTACGAGGCGGCCGTCGCCGAGGCCCGCCGGCTCGGCGTCGGCGCCGGCCCGGCCGCCGAGCGGACGGCGGCGTGGATGGCCGGCGACCTCAGGCGGGCGCTCCGCGCCGCCGGCCTCGGCGCGGCGGAGGTCGGCTCGCTCGGGATGCCGGCCGAGCGCCTCGCCGCCGTCGTAGCGCTGGTCGACTCGGGCCGCGTGTCGGCGACGGTGGCCAGGAAGGTGTTCGACGCGGCGCTCGGGGAGGGCGTCGAGCCGGAGGACGTGGTCCGCGAGCGGGGCTGGGAGCTGGTCTTCGACCCCGCGGCGATAGCGGCGGCGGCGGACGCCGCGCTGGCCGCCGAGGGCGCGGCGCTCGCGGAGGCGGCCGCGGCGCTCGCGGCCGGCGACGAGGGGAGGGTCAGGCGGCTGTCGGGCTACCTGGTGGGAAAGGCCATCGCGGCGTCGGGCGGGACGGCCGACCCGTCGGCGGTCAAGGCGGCCGTGGAGGCGCGGCTGGCCGCGGCCTCGAAGGCCCTATAGTCGATCTTTACGGATAAGGAGAAGGCGATGCGCGTATTGGCTAGCGAGCTATCGGGGAGGGCGGGGGACGGCGGCGAGGCCGAGCTCAGGGGATGGGTGCACCGCGTGCGGGAGCTGGGCGGGGTGTCGTTCGTGATGCTGCGCGACCGCTCGGGCCTGGCCCAGGTGGTGATCGAGGGGAAGGCCGACCTGAGCCTCGAGTCGGTCGTGTCGGCGACGGGTACGGTCGCGGAGAACGGGCGGGCTCCGGGCGGCGTCGAGCTGCGGGCCTCTCGGATCGAGACGATAGCGCGGGCCGAGCCGGGCCTGCCCTTCCCGGTGAACGGCGACCCGACGAGGATGGGCCTCGAGGCGGTGCTGGACAACCGGCCGCTGTCGCTGCGCAACCCGAGGATACGGGCTATCTTCTCGGTGCAGTCGACCATCATCGACGCGTTCGGCTCCTTCCTGCGCTCGAGGGGCTTCACCGAGATCAAGACGAGCAAGCTGCTCGGCTCGGGTACCGAGGGCGGCACGGGGCTGTTCGAGGTGGACTACTTCGGCGCCCGGGCCTACCTGGCGCAGTCGCCGCAGTTCTACAAGCAGACCATGGTGGCCAGCGGCATGGAGCGGGTCTTCGAGGTGGCGCCGGCCTACCGCGCGGAGAAGCACGACACGCCCCGGCACCTGAACGAGTACGTTTCGATGGACCTCGAGACGGCCTTCGTCGAGTCCGAGCTCGAGCTGATCGAGCTGGAGAAGGAGCTCCTGGCGAGCGTCTTCGAGGCGGTGGCGAGCCGCGACGCGGCCGACCTCGCCGCCTGGGGCGCGAGCGTTCCGAGCCCGGAGTCGGTCGCGGCCGCGCCCGTGCTCGGCCACGCCGAGGCGCTGGAGATAGCCGCGGCGGAGGCCGCGCGGGCGGGCGGGGCCCCAACCGGAGGGGCAGGGACCAGGCTCCACGAGATCAGCCCCGAGGTCGAGCGGCTCGTCTGCGCCTGGTCGGCTCGCGAGCGCGGCGGGGAGCTCGTCTTCATAAACGAGTTCCCGCGCAGGCACCGGCCGTTCTATACCTACCCGCTGGACGAGAGCCGTACGATGAGCTTCGACGCGATCTTCCGCGGCCTGGAGATAACGACCGGCGGCCGTCGTCAGCACGACTACGCGGCCCTGCTCGAGGCGCTCCCGAGGTTCGGGCTCAGGGCCGAGGACCTGGCCGACTACTTGGCGGTCTTCCGCTACGGCTGCCCGCCGCACGGCGGCTTCGCGATCGGGCTCGAGCGGCTGACGCAGAAGATCCTCGGGCTGAAGAACGTGAAGGAGGCGTCGTTGTTTCCAAGGGATCGTAAACGCGTACGGCCGTAGACGACCGCGCCTAGACCCTGAGCGCGCCCCTGAAGCCGCGCGCGGAGTAGTACGACTCGGCGCCGTTGTGGTACGTGAACACGCGGCCGTAGCGGCGGTCGCAGAAGAGGGCGCCGCCGAGTCGCCTGACCGCGTCGGGCGTCCGTATCCAGCTGGAGGTCTTCAGGTCGAATTCGCCGAGTCCCTGGAGCCGCCGGTACGCGTCCTCGTCGAGGAGCTCTATGCCCATCGAGGCGGCGGTCTCCGCGGCCGAGCCGGCCGGCTTATGCTCCTTCCTCGAATCGAGGGCCTCGCGGTCGTAGCATAGCCCGCGCCTGCCGGCCGGGGTCTCCGCCGAGCAGTCGCAGAACAGGTAGGCCCCCGACCCCTCGTCGTAGCCGACGACGTCGGGCTCGCCCCCCGTCGCCTCCATCGACGCCAGGGCCGCGATCGCGTCGGGCCTCGCCTCGAGCCGCTTCCGTACCGCCTCCCAGGCTATCCCCGGATGGCGGCCGGCGTTCCTCGCGAATCGGGCCTCGAGTACCGTTATTAGCTCGCCGTGCGCGCTCGTCGCCATCGCTCGACCTCCTCGCTCGTCGTATGGTTAGAGCCTAGGCTACGCGCCGGCCCGAGTCAAATCGCGGCCGATCGAGCGGAGTAGGAGCCTCGCGTCGCGGGGCTTCCGGAGCGTGATCATCCGCCGTATCCCGTAGCAGTCGTCGTCGGTCAGCGAGCCGTACTGC
>QKAK01000193.1 GCA_003247225.1 Spirochaetota bacterium
CGTCGTCGTCGTGCTCGACAGCTGCCACTCAGGCGGCTTCGTCGACGCGGGCGCCACGGCCGACGCGATACCCGGCTCGTACGGCATCTACGACGACGAGCTGGCCTATACCTGGTACCTGGGCGCCCTCGGCGACGCGGCGGCGGCCTTCTCCTACGCGGCCGAGCCAGGCTACGTCGTGCTGGCGGCCGCCGGAGCGGACGAGTACTCCTGGGAATCGGGCGACCACGGCATCTTCACGCGCTTCCTGCTCGAGGCCGCCGGCGACGGCTCAGAGGCGGCCGACCGCGACGGCGACGGCTATCTGACGACGACCGAGCTATACCGCTACGCGCTCGCGGGCATAGAAGCCGAGTGGAACCACATCTATGACGATACGCCGAGCTTGCGGATGCAACTATACGCCGGCGATTACTGGGACGACTACCTGCCCCATCTTTCGGGCACCGCGATAGAGTACGCGCTCATGCCCGCCGGGGATTGAGCCGGCCGATAGACGAACGGAGGGGCCGGCCGCGCGGAGCGCGGCCGGGCGCGGGCCCGACCCGCGCTTCCTAGGTGGCCAAGTAGTCCGCGAGAGCGTCCCGGAGCTTCTCGGCCTCGTCGCGCGTCAGGGCTATGCCCTTGCCCATGCGCTCGTGGGAAGGGTCCCAGCTGCGCAGGTCCAGCTTAGGCTCGCGCCCGTTCCAGGAGACCAGGTTGAGCTCGACCGTCCAGTCCTTGCCCGACGGGCCGAGCACCGCCAGGCGGCGGTCTATCCTGAATTGGATCAAGTCGCGGTTCCTGTCCACTAGCCACCTCCGCGCCGTTTATATTCCCGGTTCGAAGCCCTCGTCTCCGGCGGCGAACTCGGGGAATCGGTAGACTATGACGCCCGACGGGCGCACGCGCATCTCGCAGAAGCCCTTGGCGGCCAGCTTCTCGAGGGCGGTCCTGGCGCTCTCGGAGTCGTAGTCGCTCTCGATGGCTATCTCGCCGGGGGTGACGAGGCCGCCGTTCTTCTTGGCCGTCCGCAGTATGACCTTCTCGATCGTATCCTTGGCGCGGGAGCGATCCTGGCCGGGCTCGACGTAGCGCTCGCGTATGACGACGCGCTCGCGCGGCATGTCGAGGGCCTCGCGGTAGCCGGCTCGTATATTGGCCTCGCGCACCTGGCCTGACAGCGTGAAGAAGTCGTAGACGGAGCCTACCATGCCGAGGCCGCCGGTGCAGAGCCAGAGGATGCCGGTAGGTATCTTGCGTAGGTAGAACCTATGGAAACCCAGGGCGCCGAAGCCTCCGAGCGCCCAGAGCAGGTACGCTATAGCAGTGTTATAGTACATCGCGTTCTCCATGATGCGGATGGGTATATAGTACCACAGAATGGCCCCGAGGAAAAATGCCGCGGGCGGGGCTTTGACCAAGGCACGCGCCTAGTGGTATTACTATGCCATGAAGGATATTAAAGCGATTCTGGCGGAGCGATCCGTAGGCTCCGCGATCACGGCCAAGGGTTGGGCCCGCACCAAGCGCTCGACCAAGGGCGCCACGTTCGTCGAGCTGTACGACGGCTCGTGCTTCTCGGGGCTCCAGTGCGTCTTCGACTCCGGAGCCGCGTCGCCCGGGCTCGAGGCGGCCCTCGCCAGGGTGACGACCGGCGCGGCCCTCGCCGTCAGCGGCGTTCTCGTCGACTCGCCGGCCGCTGGCCAGCCCGTGGAGCTCAAGGCCTCGGCCGTCGAGGTGATCGGCGAATGCCCGGCCGACTCGTACCCGCTCCAGAAGAAGGCCCACTCGCTCGAGTTCCTGCGCGAGATAGCCCACCTGCGCCCGCGCACCAATACGATAGGCGCGGCGGCGCGCATGCGCGACGAGATGGCATACGCCGTCCATACCTTCTTCCACGACCGCGGCTTCCGCTACGTGCACACGCCGCTGATCACCGCGAGCGACTGCGAGGGCGCCGGCGAGATGTTCCAGGTGACGACCCTGGACCTGGACGCGATAGCCAAGCGCGGCGAGCCGGTCGACTACGCGAAGGACTTCTTCGGCAAGAAGGCCTTCCTGTCCGTCTCCGGCCAGCTGAACGTCGAGACCTACGCGATGGCCCTCGGCAAGACCTATACCTTCGGCCCGACCTTCCGCGCCGAGAACTCCAACACGACCCGCCACCTGGCCGAATTCTGGATGATAGAGCCGGAATTCGCGTTCGCCGAGCTGGCCGACGACATGGAGCTGGCCGAGGACTTCGTCAAGCACCTGCTCGGCTGGGCGCTGGACCGCTGCGGCGACGACATGGCCTTCTTCGACAAGCGCGTGCAGCCCGGCCTGATCGGGATGCTCGACGGCGTGCGCTCGAAGCGCTTCGCCCACATGACCTATACCGACGCCATAGCCGAGCTGGAGCGCCGGAAGGAGCCGTTCGAGTTCAAGCCGTACTGGGGCTGCGACCTGCAGACCGAGCACGAGCGCTACCTGTCGGAGACGGTCGTGGGCGGCCCGGTGATCGTGACCGACTACCCGAGGGAGCTCAAGGCCTTCTACATGCGCCTGAACGACGACGGGAAGACCGTCCGCGCGATGGACGTGCTGGTACCGCGCATCGGCGAGATCATCGGCGGCTCGGAGCGCGAGTACCGCTACGACGTGCTCGTCGAGAACATGCGCGCGAAGGGACTGAGGCCCGAGGACTACTGGTGGTACCTGGACCTCAGGCGCTTCGGCTCGGCGCCGCACGCCGGCTTCGGCCTCGGCTTCGAGCGCCTCCTACGCTACGTCACCGGCATCGAGAACATCAGGGACGTGATCCCGTTCCCGCGGGCCGTGAAGCAGGCGGACTTTTGATCAGGCGCCTCGTCGCCGCCGCGGCGCTAGCCGCGGCCCTGTTCCTGCCCCGCGTATCCGCCTCGGCGGCGGAGACGCAGGGCCTCAACGCCTCGCGGCCGGCCGACGTCGACGCCAGGTCCGTCATCGTCGTCGACATGGCCAACGGCGAGGTCCTGTACGAGCGGGACGCCGACCTGGTCATACCCCCGGCCAGCCTGACGAAGATCATGACGATGATGGTCGCCCTCGACGCCGTCGACGCGGGGCGCGTTAACCTTACCGACCGCGTGCTCATCACCAGGGAGGACGTGACGCTGCCCTACCGGTCGTCGCTGATGTACCTGCAGGAAGGCATGAACGTACCCTTCGACGACCTCCTCCGCGGCATGGCGGTGATCTCGGGCAACGACGCGGCCAAGACCGTCGCGAGGGTGCTCGCCGGATCCCAGGAGGCCTTCGCCGAGCTCATGAACGCCGAGGCCGCGCGTCTCGGCCTGGCCGAGACGCGCTTCGTCGAGCCGTCGGGGCTGTCCGAATACAATACGACCACGGCCCGCGAGATGGCCGCTCTGGCCAGGGCCTACCTCTCGCGCCACCCGAGCGCCCTGGCCGACTACCATTCCAGGACGACGATGCACTTTCCCCGAGAGGACGTGATGCCGGCGGGCGCCGAGCCGCCCGCGATCAAGATACTCCTCCAGACGACCAATAAGCTCCTGTTCAAGTACGACGGCTGCGACGGCCTCAAGACCGGCTATATCGACGAATCGGGCTATAACCTGGTCGCTACGGCGGAACGGGACGGCAGCCGCTTCATCATCGTAACGCTCGGCGGTACCGGCGGGCCCGACAGCCGCGCGCGCTCGGGCGCGTACCTGCTCGACTGGGCCTTCGCCAACTGGAAGACGGTCAGGCCGGAGGCTCCCGATCCGGGCTCCGCCAGGGCCTGGGGCGGGGCGGCCGAGACGGTGGCCCTCGCCTACGCGGAGGATCCCGTGTTCACCGTGCAGGCCAGGCTGGCCGGCAACATAGGCTGCCGGATCGAGGCCGCGGCCGAGGTAGAGGCGCCGGTCGCCGCCGGGACCAGGCTCGGCCAGGCGGTGTTCACCTCGGGCGACGCCGTTGTCAGGCGCATCGACCTGGTGGCGGCCGGCGACGTGCCGCTCGGCAACCTGTTCGTGCGGATGCGCGACGCGGTGATACGCTTCTTCAGGCGCCTGTTCGGCGGCGAGTAGCGGGGCCGCGGCTCGGTCCTCGACTCGATTAGAATCGGCCGGCGATCAGTCTGCGAACCGCAGCGCGTCGCCGTCGCGGACGACGAGCCCGTCGCGCTCGAGCCCGGCGGCCGCGGCGTCGAGCCTTCCGTACTCGATGCCGCTCTCGGCCGCCATCTCGGCGAGCGCGACCGCGCCGTGGTCGCCCAAGGACCGTAGGATAGCTCCCCTGGCCTGCCTGACCGAGCCCTGGAAGCGCGACTGCGTCGAATAGGCGGCGGCCCTCCGCGTCGGGTTAGGCTCCCGCTTCTTGAGCCAGGAACCGTAGTCCATCAGCGCGTAGTACCAGGTCCTCGGGTCGCCGCGGTCGAGCGCCGCCAGGGCCAGCGCCTCGAGCTCGCGGTCGCCGACGCGGTCTCGGCCGGGACGGAAATGGAAGATCAGCGCGGCCCGTATGTTCGTCTCCAGGAAGACCGTAGGCTGGTCGTAGGCGAAGGCGAGCACGGCCCTGGCCGTGTAGCGGCCGACGCCCGGCAGCTCGAGGAGGAGCCGCTCGTCTGCCGGAGGTACGCCGCCGTAGCGCTCGGCGCATATCCTCGCGGCCTCCCTGAGGCGCAGCGCCCTCGAGTTGTAGCCCAGCCCGCGCCAGGCCTCGTAGACCTCGGCGAGCTCGGCGCCCGCCAGGCTCGCCGCGTCGGGGAAGCGCTCCATCCAGGCCGCGTAGCGCGGCTCGACGCGGGAGACCTGGGTCTGCTGCAGCATTATCTCAGAGACGAGCACCGCCCAAGGACCTACTCTACGGCGCCACGGCAGGTCGCGGCCTTCCCGCTCGTACAGGCCGAGCACCGCGCGCCTGAAGGCCTCGATGTCGTCGACGGTCGGCTCCTCGAGGCTCGGCCCCTCTCGCCGGCGCTCCTCGGGCCGGGGCCCGGCCCGCCTCATCGGCTCATCGCGGCGACGAGCGACTCGGCGGCGGCCCTGGCGCGGGCCGCCAAGGCCTGGAGGGCCTGGGCCTTCTCGGCGAGGCTGGAGTTCCGCTCGATGACCACCGCGGCGGATTCCGCCATCGCCGCGTGGCCCGCCTCGAGCGCCTTCATATCGGCCGAGGCGTGCTCGGACAGGCTGGCCTCGGTCGCGGCCTCCTCCGTCATGCGCGCGGCCGAGGCCGCGAGGGTCCTGGCCTCCTCGGCGACGCGCGACCCCGACGACGCCTGGCGCCTGGCCTCGGCTACGGCCTCGGTCACGCTGGCGCTGGTATGGGCGGCGCCGTCGGCTATCCTGGCCAACGAATCTCCGACCGTCCGGTTCGAGGCCACTCCCTCGCCGACCGCGGCCTCGATGCGCGCGACGATGTCGCCTATGCTCGCGGCCCTCTCGGCGCTCGCCTGGGCCAGGGCCTTGATCTCGTGGGCCACCACCGCGAAGCCTCGGCCGGCGGTTCCGGCGTGGGCCGCCTCTATCGACGCGTTCATCGCGAGGAGGTTGGTCCGGTCGGCCAGCTCGCCGACGGCCCCGACGACGGAGCGGATCTCCTCGGAGGCCTCCCGGACCCTGTCCATCGACGCCGACAGCCTTTTCATCGAGCCGCTCGCCTCGGCGGTAAGCCGGTCGAGGCTCGACGCGAAGGCCGCCGTGCCCTCGATGGCGTCGCCGACCCTGGTCATGCCGTCTATCATGCCGCCCGTGTCGCGGGCCGTGCGCTCGATGCTGGTGGCCTCGAGCGCCAGCTCCTCCTTGACGGAGGCTATCGAGCCGAGGAGGCTCGAGATCGATCCGGTCGCCCCGTCGAGCGCCGATCGCTGGGCCGACGCCGACGCGCCTATGTCGTCGGCCGACGCGGCCGACCTGCGGGCCGCCTCGGCGACCTCGGCGACCTCGGCCTCGAGCGTCTGGGCCACGCTCGAGGTCTCGTCGGCCGCGCGCTCCACCTCGCGCAGCAGGGACGATAGCTTGTCGCGCTGCGACGACAGCTCGGCGGTGTACGCGTCGAGCTCCCGACGCAGCGTCGAGGAGCGCAGCGAGGTGGCTATGAATATCGATAGATTGAGGGAGAAGAAGGTGAAGCCCTGGAGCCAGGCGAAGGGCTGCCTCCCGGACACCTGGAATACGATATCGTGGACGGCGAAGCCGACGCCTACGACTATGCCTATGAGGATGGGCAGCGCGTCGCGCTTGCCCTTCCTGGTCGCGCTGGCCAGGATAGCGATGGCGATGACGATCACCGAGAAGACGGGCGCCAGGCTCAGGTTGAATAGCAGGTCGATCATGCCGTCGTCGTTCGAGAAGGCGATGAAGCCGGTGGTGAACGCCGTTATATCGACGGCCGCGAAGGCCTTCGCGGCCTTATACCCCCGGGTATCGAAGAACCGTACGAAGAACAGTAGCGAGAAGCACAGCGAGGCCGTCAGGCACGACCTCGCGACGGCGCGCTGCAGCAGGCCGCCCAGCATCAGGCGCTCGGTGCCCATGTCGAAGAAGTAGACGGCGACGAAGAACAGCGACAGCGCGTAGAAGAGGCTGGCCTTGTCGTCGCGCCTCGAGGCGAAGGCGGCGATGAAGTATACGCCCATGAAGGCGCACAGCGCGGCGAGTATTATGTTTATCCTGGATACGAAGAACGAGGCGAGGTAGAGGATCGAGTCGGCGCGGTCCGAGTCTGCCAGGGCTAGGCCCGGGATCCTGGCGCGGGTGCCGGAGTAATAGCAGCGGATAGCCAGGGAAACCGTACCGTCGATGATAGCCGACGAGGGTATGAGCAGGACAGTGTCCGTCTGCGGCCTGGCGTAGTAGTCGGGCGGCAGCCCGCCCCGCGAGCCTACGTAGACGCCGCCGGCGTACAGGTCGAAGGCGCAGTCCATCTTGCCGCTCTCGAACCAGACCGGCCCGTCGGCCAGGGACGGCGGCACCGAGGCCTCGGCCCTGATCCAGAAGTACCCGTCGCCGCCGCGCAGGTCGACGACGGCCGGAGCGCGTACGACCTCCCACGACGAGTCGTCGTAGCCCGGCGACGCCCAGGCCGGATCGTCGCCGCGGCCGTACCGCAGCTCGGAGAAGGCCTCCGGCCAGTATACGCCGTCGGCCGCCGCGATAGCGACGGGGAACGAGGCGGCTATAGCGGCTAGCGCTATGGCTCGCGTGATGCCGGTATAACGTTTCATGCTGGGCTCCGAGCGTCAGGCTGGTCGCAGTATAGCCGCCGGCCCGACGCTCGGGCAAGCCCGATCAGCCCTTACTCGTCGCCGAATATATGCACGTACTCGTGGAGCAGCTCCTCCGCGGTCTCCTTGCAGCCGCCGCAGACGGTGCCTATCTTGGTCCGCTCCTGCAGGCCGACCCAGTCTCGCGCGCCCTGCTTGACGGCTTCCTCGATGTCGCGGTCGCTGATGTTCAGGCAGGTGCAGATGATCCTGGCGCCCTCGTTGCGGAACTCGCCGGCGCGGCCGTTCTTGGCGAGGTAGTCGTCGATGGCGGCGCGCAGGGCCTTGTCGCCGAGCACCGAGCAGTGGATCTTATTGTCCGGCAGGCCGCCGAGCTTGGCGACGATGTCGTTCGGCTTGATGTTGTAGGCCTGCTTGATCGTCATGCCCTTGACCACCTCCGATAGCATCGAGGTGCTGGCTATGGCGCTGGCGCAGCCGTAGGTCTTCCACCTGACGTCCTTGATCACGTCGCCCTCGACGAGCAGCATGAACAGCATCTGGTCGCCGCACTTGATGTTGCCGGTCATGCCCTCGGCGTTATAGGGGAACCCCTCGTCGGGGTTGAATACGTTCTTGGGATTCGTGAAGTGCTCCTTCACGACGTCCGAATACAGCCAGGCGAACGCGTCGCTCACGATACCATCCTCCGCAAATTGTCGCGCGCTCAGGCGCGTTAGTATGAAACGGTCGACATCGAGCGCAGGCGCGCGATGATCGGGCCGATCCTCGAGACTACGTAGTCGACGTCCTCCTCGGTCGAGTCCCTGCCGAGGCTGAAGCGTATTGAGCCGTGCGCCAGCTCCGGCCCGACGCCGGTGGCCATCAGCACGTGGCTCGGGTCGAGGCTGCCCGACGCGCAGGCCGAGCCGGTCGAGACCCTGATGCCCTCGAGGTCGAGCGACAGCAGGATGGCCTCGCCCTCGGCGCCGGGGAACGATACGTTGAGCGTATTTGGCAGGACGCGCTCCGGGTGGCCGTTGACGCGGCACTTCGGTACGGCGGCCAGGATGCCGTCGCGCAGGCGCCGCCTGAGGCCGCCGATACGCTCGACGTAGTCGTCGAGCTCGGCCTTGGCCAGCTCGGCGGCCAGGCCGAAGCCCATGATGCCCTGGTTGTTGTAGGTACCGGCCCGGAAGCCGTGCTCCTGGTGGCCGCCCCTGATCAGCGGCTCGAGGGGGCGGCCCTCGCGGACGTAGAGTCCGCCGATGCCCTTGGGGCCGTACAGCTTGTGGCACGACATCGTCATGTAGTCGACGCCCCAGTCGTCGACGGATACGGGGATCTTGCCGACCGACTGGGTGGCGTCCGTGTGCATGTATGCGCCGGCGGCCTTGGCTATCGCGGCTATCGCCCTGATATCCTGGACGGTGCCGATCTCGTTGTTGGCGGCCATCACCGACACGAGCAGCGTCTCGGGGCCGACCGCGCGCCTGAGCTGGTCCATGTCGACCACGCCGTACTCGTCGACGTCGAGGAAGGTGACCGGGAAGCCCTCGTCGGCCAGCCACTTGGCCGCGTTGAGCACGCAGGGGTGCTCTATCTTGGTGGTGACGATGCCCTTGCGCCCGCCCTTGCGGCCGAGGTGGAACATCGTCGCGAAGACCGTATTGTTCGACTCGGAGCCGCCGCTCGTGAAGACGACGCGCTCTGGGTCCTTGGCGCCTATCAGGGCGGCTACGGCGGCCCTCGAGCGCTCTATGCGCGACCGAGCCTTCCTGCCGGCCTCGTGGAGGCTGGAGGCGTTGGCGTATAGCTCCAGGTCCTCGATCATCTCCGCCTTGACCTCCGGCCTGAGCGGCGTGGTCGCGTTGTAGTCCATGTACACGAATCTTCGTTCCATCGGCTTCATCCTTGTGCTACGTCCTTGAGCGTACGCTCCGCGAGGTACGCGTCTATGGTCGATTTAAGCCCGATCCAGAAATTCCTGGGGTGGCAGGCGGCCCCCTGAGCGCAGGCGCCTATCGCGTCGACGCAGGTGACCGGCTTGATCCTGCCGTCGATCGCCTCGACGATCTCGAGCATGGTGATATCAGACGGATTCTTGGCCATCCTGTAGCCGCCGTTCTTGCCGCGCTCGCTCTCGATGAGGCCGAAGGCCTTGAGCCTCGATAGTATGCCCTCGAGGTACTTCGCCGGGATGTTCTCCGCCTGGGCGATCTCCGCCGAGGTCGACGAACGATCCGGCTTGGTCGCGAGGCAGGTCATGGCGCGTATGGCGTACTGTGTCCTGGCCGATACGGAGAACATGCAGCAATCCCCTTAATTCCTATCTGGATAGTAGGAATATATCCCCGGAGGCGCGGCTTAGTCAAGCCGTGGAACGGGCGCTCACGGGGCGCGGCGCCGGGCCGATCGCCGGGCCGAGCCTCGCGCCCCGACGATGACGACCAGGGCCGCCGTGAAGTACGGGATCGACAGGAGCAGCTCGGCCGGCAGCTCGACGACGGCCTGGGCGGCGGCGGCCGCGGACAGCAGTAACGAGAACATGGCGACGGCCGCGACGGTGCCGCCGAGCCGTTTGCCGCCGAGGTATACCGCGACGAGGGCGATCCAGCCGCGCCCGGCGCTCATGTTCGGCACCCAGGCCCCGACCGACGCCGCCAAGGCCGCGCCGGTCGCGCCGCAGGCCAGGCCGGATACGAAATAGGCCGCTCCGCGCACCCGGCCGTAGTCTACCCCGGCCATCGCGAGCGAGTCGCGGCTCATCCCGGCGGCCCTCGAACGCGTACCGAACGGCGTCGCGGCGATGGCCGCGATGATCGCGGCCGCTACGGCGAAGGAGGCGACGTCGCTGTACCGCAGGCCCGGCAGCGCCATCGCCGATTGCAGCCCGGCGACCACCGCCACGCCCTTGGTGTCGAAGACGGCCTGGGACAGGATCGACGCCGCCGCCGGCGCCAGCATGTTGACCCCTAGCCCGACGACGAACGGATCGGCCTTGGCCTTGCGCGAGAAGAGATCCGCCCCGGCCGCCACGATCGCCGACGAGAGCAGCGCGGCCGCGAACCCGACGATCGGACCCGCGATGGATCCCGCCGCGGCGTACGAGAACGCGCCCACCAGTATCAGCCCCTCGAGCGCTATGTTCAGCGCGCCGACGTACTCGGTGGCGAGGCCTCCGATGGCCGCCGGGGCGAGCGGCGCCATGAACGCCAGCGAGCCGGCTACCAACGAGCCTACCGCGCTCATCGCCGCCTCCTGAGAGCCGCGATCGCCGGCCTGGCGCTCACGGCCAGGATGACGACTGCCTTTATCGCCTGTCCCGCGTCCGGCGGCAGGTCGGACAGTATCGACGCCTGCCTCGAGCCGGAGTCGAGCCAGGCGAACAGGACGGCCGCGAACGGCAGGGCCTGCGGCCTCGAGCCGGCGACGAGCGCCGCGCCGATGGCGCTCCAGCCGATGCCGCCTGACATGCCGCGGATGGCCGTACCCCTCGCGCCGAGGGCCATCATCGCGCCGGCGGCGCCGTGCAGGACGCCGGCGGCGATTATAGGCGCCCATGACAGGCGCGCCACGTCGAAGCCCTGCAGCTCGGCGAAACGCTGGTTCCTGCCGTAGAGGTCGTGCGCCGCCCCGCTCCTGGTGCGGTCGAAGTAGAAGGCGGCCGCGAGGCAGGCCGCCAGCGCGACGATCGAGGCGGCGGTCAGGGTCGAAGGCGGAGCGAGCCTCGGTAGCAGCGCGCCGCGCGGCAGGGCTTCCATCGCGACCAGGTTGCTCGATCGGTCGCGGAACGGGCCGCCGATGGCCCAGTCTACCGCGAAGATGACGCCCTGGGATACGAGGATGCTCGTCAGCAGCACGTCCGCCCCCGCCAGGCGCTTGCCTATGGCCGACGGAGCCGCGACGAGCGCTCCGGCCGATGCGCCGATCAGTATCGATAGCGGTACCGATGCGGGCCCTAGGGCCTCGTACAGGACGGGCGCGGCCAAGGCGGCGGCGAACGATCCGGCATAGGCCTGCCCCTCGCCCCCGAGGCTGTAGTGGCCGGCGCGGAACGATACGATCACGCCGAGCGCGCAGACGGCCAACGGGGCGGCCAGCTCTAGGGTAGAAAGGAACGCCGCCTCGGTGCCGAAGGGCGCTAGGAAGAAGGCGCGAAGCGCCGACGACGGCTCGCTCGACAGGAACGCCGCCGCCAGCGCGGCGAGGGTCGCCGCGCTGGCGAGCGCGGCGACCAATCGTACCGCCGCCTTGGTCCCGCCGGCGTCATGGATCGTCTCGATATGGAATCGCGTACGGAAGCCGGGTCTCACTGCCTCGCCCCCGTCAATGCCTTCGAGAAGGCGGCCTCGAACGATTCGCCGCGCTCGACCGGTATCAGCCGCCCCCTGTACAGCGCGAACGAACGGTCGGCGAGCTCGGCGGCGTCGTCGGGATCGGAGCTCAGCAGCAGCACGGCCGAGCCCGAGTCCCGCATCGCCGCCAGCCTCGAGAACAGCCGAGAGCGGGCGCCCCGGTCAAGGCCCTGGGCCGGGTTGGCCGCGACCACGACCTCCGCGCCGCCCGACAGCTCCCGCGACGCGACCACGCGCTGCCGGTTTCCGCCCGAGAGGGTGTCGACGCGCCGGCCTTTCCAGTTGGCCACGCCGAATCCGCCGAGCATGCCGGCGGCGTCGGCCAGCGGCCTCGCGCCCGCCGCGAACTCGGAGAACGAGTAGTCGAAGAGGCGGCCGGCCACCGCGTTCATCGCGACGCTGGCCTTCGGGGACAGCCCGCGGTTCTCCCTGTCCGTCGGGAGGTAGGCCATCACGCGCGAGCGCAGCTCCCGCCCGGGCCACCGCGCCAGCGGCCTTCCCTTGACCAGCACGTCGCCCTCGTCGGGGCTCACGATCCCGGCGGCCACGTCCTCGAGCGTCTCGAGGCCGTTTCCGCCGAGGGCGATGACCGAGACGATCTCCCCGGAGCGCACGGTCAGGTCGACGCGTAGGAGGGATCCCGAGCCGCGGGCCCGCTGGGATACGCCCCTGATAACCAGCGCCGGCTCGCCCGGCGCGGCTCCGCCTCGGAGGCCGGCGGTCCGGCCGCCCTCGGTCCGATCGGGGTCGGCGCAGGCCGCTCCGGAGACGATCAGTCCGGCCAGCTCGCACTCGTCGACGTCGGCGGCCGCGAAGGCGCGCTCCACGGCGCCGGATCGCAGCACGGTCACCCTGTCGGCGAGGTCGGCGATCTCGCCGGCCCGGTGGGATATGTAGACGATGCCGGCGCCGGAGTCGCGGAGCCGCCTGACGAGGGCGAACAGCGAGGCCGTCTCCTTCTCCCCGAGTATGCTCGTCGGCTCGTCGAGCACCAGCGCGCTGCCGCCCCTGGCCAGCGCCCGCAGGATCTCGACCTCGCGGCGCTCGGCGGCCGAGAGCGACGCCACGACGGCGTCCGGGTCGACGGCGAAGCCGTAGCGGTCGGCTAGCAGCGAGAATTCGTACGACGCCCGGCGCCGGTCGGTGAACGGGCCGAGCCTGCGCGGCTCGTGGCCGAGCGCCACGTTCTCGGCGGCGGTAAGCCCCGGGGCCAGCATCGAGTACTGCGGCACGAAGCCTATGCCGGCCCGCTCCGCGTCCCGGTGCGAGGAGAAGTCGGCCCGCTCTCCCTTGACGTACAGGCTGCCGGAGTCGGGCCGCTCGAAGCCGCAGAGTATCCTGGCCAGCGTCGACTTGCCGGCGCCGTTCTCGCCGACCACGGCGTGTATCTCGCCGGAGTCCAGCTCGAGGTCGACGCCGTCGAGGGCCTGGGCCGCTGAGGATCTATAGTACTTGCGTATCGACGATAGCCTGACGATGTTCATCCGATACGAGGATACCGCTAGAAGCTATCGAACGAAAAGTCGGGGCTCCCCGCCTCCAGCTCGCGCACGGCCTCGTCGAAGGCTGCCCGGAGGGCCTCCGGCAGCGCCCGGTACGCGTCGGCGTCCGGATCGAAGCCGACGTAGCCGTCCTTGGCCGACACGATGTCGGCGCGGCCGTAGATCGACTCGTCGCCCGAAAGGGCGGCCTTGAGCCGCTCGTAGACCAGGCGGTCCTGGGCTATCGTGGCGCAGCCGACGACCGCGGCCGGATCGAGGGCGTAGCCGCCGCCGTCGAACCATACGGTAGCCTTGCCTCGCTCCCTGGCGGCCGCGACGACGCCCTGCCCCGCCGAGCCGGCTATCGGCAGGATGACCTCGACGCCCGAGCCGTAGAGGGAGCCGGCCAGCTCGGCGGCCTTGGCCGAGTCGTACCAGTTGCCTACCTCCCTGAACTCGAGCTCGAAGGCCGGGTCGACGGCCTTGAGCCCGGCCTCGAAGCCCGGCCTGATCAGCCTGTCCAGGGTCGGATAGCGCTGCGCCGCGATCAGGGCGGCGCGCCTGGCGTCCGGCCCGGCCCGTTCCTTGGTGACGAGGCCCGCCAGCACGCCGACGATATAGCCCTGCTCCTTCTGGTTATAGAGCACCGTATGGATGGCCGGGTCGCCGGCCAGGTAGGCGTCCGCGAGTATGAAGCGCAGCCCCGGATAGTCGGGGGCGAGCCTCGCGCACAGCTCGGGCAGCGAGGGGTTCGAGCTGACGATGACGGCGAATTCGCCTGAGGCCGCGGCGTCGCGCAGGCTATCCAGCCAGGTAGACTGGTCGTAGCCGGCCTCGATGACCTTGAGCCTGGCGCCGGGCGTCTCCTCGACGGCGCGGGTCGCGCCGGCCACGAGCATCTCGTAGATCGGGCTGCCCGAGGCGATCCCCGGGACGAACACGGCGACCGACAGCGGATCGGCCTTCTTCGCCGGCCCCGAGCACGAGGCTACGAGCGCCAGGGCGGCGGCGCAGGCGAGCGCGGCTAACGAACGGACGCGTCTATGCATGGTTGCACTCCTGATCGCGCCGCGGCTATCCTGCCGCGAGGCGCGCTATTCATGGGACTCTGCCGCGAGTATACTTATCGTAGCGACGGTCGCGGAGTACCCGCAGCCTGCCGCTCCCGAAAGCTTACGTTAAAGGTCAACCTGAATGAGCCCCGAACGATCGTATAAAATAGGAGAGCTGGCCCGCATGTTCGGCCTGACGACCAGGACCATGCGCTACTACGAGGAGCTCGGCCTCATCGAGTCGGAGAACAGGGACGCGGCCGAGCATCGCCGCTATTCGGAGCGCAACGTGGTGCGCCTGAAGCGCGTACAGCAGCTCAAGGACTACGGCCTGACGCTGTCGGAGATACGCGAGCTGTTCGACCTGGCCAAGCGCGACCGCACCGGCGTATCCGTCAGGGAAAGCCTCGCGGCCAAGTATCGCTCCAGGCTCGAGGACGCCGAGAGGCGGCGCGCCTCGCTCGACGCCTACATCGACGACCTGTCGTGGCACGTAGAGCAGCTCGAGCGCGTCCACGACTTCTTCGACTGCCCCGGCGCCTCGTGCGCGGCCTGCCGCTGGGCGGACCGCTGCGACGTGCGCGCCCTGCTCGCGAAGGACGCCTAGCCGTGTACTGCGGCATCGACGTCGGCACGTCATCGGTCAAGTGCCTCGTCACCGACGCGGACGGCGCCAGGCTCGGCTTCGGCAAGGCTCCGGTAGGGCTGCACTCCGGCGACAAGGGCTTCGAGGCCGACCCGATGGAATGGCTGCGCGCGACCGCCCTGGCCTACGCCGAGGCGGCGGCGGGCACCGGCCTCGGCGAGGCCGCGCTCGCGGCGGGGCTCGGCGCGGTAGCCGTGTCGGGCAACGGCCCGACCCTGGTAGCCGTCGGTAAGGACGGGCTGCCGATAGGCCGAGCTGCGTCGTGGCTGGAACGCGGCGCCGTCGCCGAGGCCGAGCGCGTCTCGGCCCTGGCCGGCCGCCGCGTCGACCCGTCGTTCTACCTGCCCAAGGCGCTGCGGGCGGTCGAGTCGCCTATAGGCGGCGACGTCGCCATGTTCTTCTCCGGCCCGGAATACCTGGCCTTCGCGCTCGGAGCCGAGCCGGTATCCTACCTGGCCGACGATTACTACGACGCCTTCGTCTGGGACCGGGGCGTCGCAGCCCGGCTCGGGCTCGACGACGCGCTCTTCCCCCGATACGCGCGCCCGGCGACCGTGATCGGCTCGGTCAGCCGCCACGCCGCGGAGGCTATCGGGCTGCCGGCCGGCCTGCCCATCGTCGCGGGCTTCCCCGACTTCCTCGCGGCCCTCGTCGGCTCGGGCGCGGTCAGCCCCGGCCTGGCCTGCGACCGCTCCGGCTCGAGCGAGGCGCTCAACGTCTGCGCCGACAGGCGCTTCCCGGACGGGTCTATCTTCAGCCTGCCCCACGCGATCGGCGGCCTCTGGAACCTGTCCGGCGGGCTGTCGACGAGCGGCAAGGCCATCGAGTGGTTCGCCGGCGCCTCGGGCTACTCGTCCGGAAGCGCCTCGCCCGACGGCGGCATCGGCGCGCTGTTCAAGGACGCCGAGGCCTACTCGGGGGACGTGCCGATCTTCCTTCCGTATCTATCCGGCGAGCGAGCGCCCCTCTGGGAGCCGGGCCTGCGCGGCGCGTTCATCGGCCTCTCGCTGGCCCACGGCAGGAAGGAGATGGCGCGCGCGGTGGTCGAGTCGATAGCCTTCGGCCTGCGCCTGGCGGCCGACCGCATACGCGACGGCGGCTTCGGCATCCGCCTGGCGCGATGCTCCGGCGGCGCGGCCCGCGACGCCGCCCTCTGCGCCGTCAAGGCGGACGTGCTCGGCCTACCCATAGAGGTGCCCGCGTCGCCGGAGTGCGAGGCGATGGGCGACGCCTGCGCCTGCGCGGTCGCCCTCGGCGAGCGGTCTGGCCTGGCCGAGGCTTCCGGCTCGATGGTAAGCGTAGCCGCCCGCTACGAGCCGGACGCGGGCCGAGCCGCCGCCTACGGCGAACGCTACGACCGCTGGAAGCGGGCCCTCGACGCGGTCCTTTCGATGGACGCGGCCGGCGGGCAGAGGGATGGACGTTAATATGATAGGACTACCGCCATCGATGATGCAGAGCCTCATCCTGTTCCTGCTCATCTGCGCCGGCTTCGCGGCCGGCAAGACCCGCGCCCTGTCGCCCGACAACGTACGCGCGCTTTCGCGCTTCCTGGTCGACTACACCCTGCCGGCCGTAATCATCATCTCGATGCAGCGGCCCTTCAGCCCCGCCCTGCGGGACCAGGCGCTCCGTATACTGGGGCTCTCCTTCCTATTCTACGCGGCGTCCTTCCCGCTCGCCTACCTCGCGACCTCGGCGTACCGCAGGGCCGGCCGCCCCGAGCTCGGCGTACACCGGTTCGCGATGTGCTTCTCGAACGTGGCCTTCATGGGCTTCCCGGTGGCGGAGTCGCTGCTCGGGAAGGACAGCCTGTTCATCCTGTCCATCTACAACATCCCGTTCCAGATCCTCGCCTTCTCCGTCGGCATCGTGATGATATCCGGGAAGCGATCGGGCGCCGGGGCGCCGGGCGCCCGGCGCTCCGTGCTCGGCTCGCTCCGGTCCCTCGTGAACCCTTCGATCGTATCCGCGGTCGTCGGCTTCGCGCTGTTCCTCGGGTCGCTGCGCATACCCGACCCGCTGTACTCCGCGATGGACCTGCTCGGCGGCATGACCACGCCGCTGGCTATGGTCGTGATAGGCGCGACGCTGGCCAACACGCGCATCGGCGGGGTCATGGCGAACCCCAGGCTATGGCTGACGACGGCCTACCGCCTCGCCCTGCTGCCGGCCCTGGCGTTCGCCGCGGCGAAGGCGGCCGGGCTGTCCGGCATGGAGCTGTCGATACCGGTGCTGGTCGCCGCGATGCCCGTGGCGGCCAACAGCACCATCCTCGCCGGCGTCTACGGAGGCGACGACGTGACCGCCTCGGCCCTGGTCTTCGTCTCGACGCTGCTGTCGCTGTTCACTATCCCGGCGCTCGGCTACCTGATCGCCTGATCCGGGCCGCCGGTTCCCGACCTTTTTAATCGATCTGTCTCTTTACCCTCGGATTCGCTCGGCGATATAGTTGCGCCGTACCATTATGAAGAGAAAAGAACCGGCCGGCCCCCGAATAGGCCTGAAGCGATTCCTGTCATACCTCTCGCCCTACTGGGGGCTCTTCCTGCTCGGCTTCGCCGCGATGGCCCTTTCCACGATCGCCAAGCTGGCCGGGCCGCTCATCCTACGGGCCCTCGTCGACGAGTCCATCCCGAACAAGGACCTGGCCGGGATGATACGCTACGCCCTCCTGTACCTCGGCATCATCGTCGCGATGGGGGCGCTCACCTACTTCCAGACGACGACCATCGTCAAGCTCGGGCTGAACGTCGTGACGAACGTCAAGCGCGACCTGTTCGCCCACCTCCTGACCCTGCCGGTCAGCTACTTCGACAAGCACCAGGTCGGGGAGCTGATGGCCCGCGTCGAGAACGACACGGAGAAGGTCAAGCAGCTGTTCAGCGAGACCGGCATCATGCTGATCGGGAACATCATCTACTTCTTCGGCATCTTCGGCGTGTTCATAGCGATAGACGCCAGGATAGCGACGCTCGTCTTCATCCCGATGCCGTTCCTGCTCGCCGCCTTCTTCTTCATCTTCGACAGGCTCAGGCCGCTCTACGAGAAGGGCCGGAAGAAGTACGCCGAGATAACCGCCATAGCCACCGAGTTCGCCCAGGGCATCGAGGTCGTGCAGGCGTTCAACCGCGAGGAGCACGCGGCCTCGAGGCTCGAGCGGGCCAGCAAGGAGAAGCGCGACGCCGAGATCCGCTCCGGCATGATCGAGTACAGCACGATGGGCTTCATGAACTTCCTGGGCGGGCCGATGTTCATGGTGCTGATCATCAAGCTCGTCGCGCCCCAGGTCTTCGCCGGCGCGCTGACGGTCGGCACGCTGCTCGTGTTCATCGAGTACGGCATGCGGCTGTTCGAGCCGCTGTTCAGCATAGGGGAGAACATCCGAGGCATCCAGCAGGCCCGCGTCGCTCTCGGGCGCATCTTCGGTATCCTGGACCTCGAGCCGGAGCCGGTCGGCTCCGGCCTCGAGCCGCGCTTCGAGCGGCAGATAGAGTTCCGCGACGTATCCTTCGAGTACAAGCCGGGCGAGCCGGTGCTCGACCGCGTCTCGTTCACCATCCCGAGGGGTCAGACGGTCGCCCTGGTCGGCCCGTCCGGCTCGGGCAAGACGACGACGGTCAGCCTGCTGTGCGGCTTCTACGCGGCGTGCTCGGGCTCGATACTCGTCGACGGCGTGCCGCTCGGCGATCTTTCGACCCAGGCCTGGAGGCGCAAGATAGGCCTCGTGCTGCAGGATATCTACCTGTTCCCCGGCAGCATACTCGAGAACGTGCGGGTCTACGACGACGCCCTGGCCGTCGAGGACGCCGAGGCGGCGCTGCGCACGGTGCACGCCGCCGACTTCGTGGCTAGGCTGCCGGGCGGCATCGGCGCGGAGCTGCACGAGCGCGGCTCGAACCTGTCGATGGGCGAGAAGCAGCTCCTGTCGTTCGCCCGGGCCGTCGCTTTCGGGGCCGAGCTGGTCATCATGGACGAGGCGACCGCGAGCGTCGACGTGGCGACCGAGCGCAAGATACAGCGCAGCCTGGACGTGCTGCTCGAGGGCCGCACCGCGCTTATCGTGGCGCACCGCCTATCGTCGATCCTGAAGGCGGATAAGATACTGTTCTTCAAGGACGGCCGCATCATCGCGCAGGGCAGGCATGACGAGCTGATCGAGTCGCTGCCCGAGTATCGCGAGCTGGTACGCCTCCAGTTCCCCGACCTGATAGCAGAAACGGAGAGCATCGCATGAGCGCCCCCCGCGCGAACGAACCTGACGGCGGCGCCAAGGCGCCGCGCGTCGACCATATACGCTGGATAGGCAGGCTGTGGAAGGAAAAGGCCTGGCTGATCGTCGTCCTCTTCGCCCTGACCCTGCTGTCGAGCGCGGTGGCCGTCACCTACCCCTACCTCTGCAAGCGCCTGCTCGACACCATCCAGGGCCTGCTCGAGAGCGGCGCCGACGACGCCATGCGCGAGGTCGACCGCCTGCTCCTCGTATTCGCCGCGGTCGGCGTCGGGGGCCTCGTCGCCTCGCTGTTCCCCGGAATACGCGGAGTCACCAACTCCATCTTCGAGCACGCCATACGCTCCAAGTACTGGCGCAAGGTGCTGGCCAAGGACCACTCGTTCTTCTCGAAGTTCTCGTCCGGCGACATCGTGACGAGGCTGACCGACGACATCTACGATTTCCCGAAGCTGTCGTGGTTCCTGTGCTCGGGCATCTTCAGGGCCGTCGAGTCGATCAGCAAGGTCGCGTTCTGCCTCGGCGCGATGTTCCTGCTCGACTGGAAGCTGACCCTGCTGTCCCTGATCCCGCTGCCGCTGATGATAGCCCTGTTCTACGTGACGCAGGACAGGATCTACGACACCTTCCAGAAGAACCAGCAGGCTATCAGCGCCATCAACACCAGGCTCGAGATGAGCTTCTCCGGAGTGCGCATCATCAAGGCCTACGCCTGCGAGGACAAGTACAGGCGCTTCTTCTCGGACGTGCTCAAGACCCGCTGGAACACCGAGATGGCGGTGGCCAGGCTCGAGGTCGTGCTCCACATGATCTACCAGTACATCGACTACGTGGCCCAGGTCGGGATCGTTTTCGCCGGCGGCCTGATGGCCGTGCGCGGCAGGATTTCCGTCGGCACCTTCTACGCCTTCTATACCTACCTGTCGATGCTGATCTACCCGATCCTCGACATACCGCAGCTATTCGTCTCGGGCAAGCGGGCCTTCGTCAACATCGACCGCCTCGAGGAGCTGGCCGAGCACCCCGAGCCGTCGCGCCCCGCCAACCCCGTCCCCGTCGGCGACGTCGCTACGATAGAGCTCGACGGGTACAGCTTCGGCTACGGCGACCGGCCGGGCGACGCCCTGTCGGACGTGTCGATGACGCTGCGCCGGGGCGAGCGCGTCGGGGTCATCGGCCCGGTAGGCTCTGGCAAGTCGACCCTGGTCAAGGCCCTGCTCGGCCTCCTGCCGGCGTCGTCGGGCAGGGTCCTCGTCAACGGCGTCGACCTGCGCGAGGCGGACCTGGCCGCCTACCGGGCCAGGATAGGCTACGTGCCCCAGGAGGCCCTGCTGTTCTCCGGCACCCTGCGCGATAACGTCGACCTCGGCTCCGACGCGCCGTCCGACGAGCTGTTCAGGGTGTCGGTCGAGGCGGCCCAGCTGACCGAGGAGCTGTCGAGCTTCGCGGACGGCGAGCGCACGGCGGTCGGGCAGCGCGGAGTGAGCCTCTCCGGAGGCCAGAAGCAGCGCATGGCCATAGCGCGCGCCGTGGCCAGGGAACCGCAGTTCCTGCTGTTCGACGATATCACCGCCAGCCTCGACGCGTCGAACGAGGAGCGGCTGATGCGCAGGCTCGACGAGCTCGACCCCGAGCTCGGCTACCTGATCGTATCGCACCGGCTATCGACGCTGCAGTACGTCGACCGGGTGCTGTACCTCGAGGACGGCAAGGCGCGGGCGTTCGGCACCCACGAGGAGCTGATGGACCTGCCGTGGTATCGGGCGTTCATCACCGAGCACATGGGCGCCGCGGCCGAGGCGGGCTGAGGTCGCCTCGTATCGAGGCGCTACGGCCTCGTATCGAGGCGCTACGGCCTCGATAGCAGCGACAGCGCCAGGAACGGGATGGCCGTCGCGCTGATTATCGCCCCGGTCCGTAGCGCGTCCGCGCCGCCTTCCAGGTCGCCCGAGTCGATGAGCATGATGCCGTTGACGGCCATGGCGGCCCCTCCGGCCAGGATCAGGCCTCCGGCGATCACGCCTCCCGCCTGTATCTTGGAGGCACGCCGTATGGCCGCTTCCTCTTCACGGCTCAGGAAGCCCTCGGCTACCGGGTCGAAGGCGCGGTCGAACCGCGCGCGGGCCTCTTCGAAGCCCTGCTGGTAGCCGCGATCGTAGGCGTCACGCGCGGTCGCGGCGTCCCGGTCCGGGTCGGCGGCCGGCTCTACCGCCGCGGCGGCCTCAGCCGGGGCGGCGGCGTCGAGCCGGGCCTCCGGCTCGGAGACGTAGTCGTACTCGACCCAGAAGCCGCGTATGGCCTCGTCCAGCGCCGTCTTCGTAGCCTCGGCCTTGCCCGAATCGCCCTCTACCGACAGCATCTCGCCGGCCGCCACCACGAAGGATCGCGGGATGGCCTCGAGCGACTCGGCGGCGTGGGCGTCCGAGCGTATGAACGCGGTCACCTCGACCGCTCCCTCGAAGCAATAGGCGTTCGTCCTGGTCGTGGCGGCGGCGCCGGCCGAGGCCACGACGTCTATGCCGAAATCGGTGCCGCGGACGCCGGCTATCGCCTGGGAGCTGCGCATCGAGAAGGTATCCGTGCCGGCCAGCCGCTCGACCTTGGCGCGCACCCGACCGTATACCAGCTGTAGCGATGTCTGGCCGTCCGACAGGCGCTCGAGCACGAAGGTAGTGTTCTCGGCCAGCTTGACCACGGCGCCGCCGGAGGCGAGCCGCATCTCGACGAAGACGCCCTTGCCGGTCTGCACCTGGTCGCCCTCGTATAGCTCGAGGCCGATGGGATCGTCGACGCCCACCTTGCGGCCGGCCCTGATGACGAGCACGTCGTCGCCGCTCGAGTACTCGATCACCGCCGCCGGCGCGCCTTGCGCCCGGGCGGCCGGTACCGCCATCGCGACGATCAGCGCCAGCGTAAGGATTCTCGCCTTAGCATTCATCGGCCCACCTCCGGCTCGAGCGTTCCTAACGACTCGACTATACCACGGCCGGCCGCCCGTCGCAACGCGGCACGGGTCGTCGTTGATTTATCGGCTTACAGCGGCTATACTTGTGCGAAATATGGAGCAGTTGCTCAACGAAATCAGGATCGCCTACATAGATTCTGGCATTAATCAAATCCTCGCCGGCATACCGGAAGGCACTACCAACGCTCCGTACTCGATGCGCTTCAACCAGGCCGAGGAATACTTCATCGAGCTAGGGTCGCCGCTGCTGGTGCCCCACCTGCCGATCCATCACGATATACGTACGCCGGTCCCGGCCGCCGACTACGCCGCGGCCATACGCGACGTGGTCAGCCAGCTCGCCGCCGCGCTGCCGGAGTGCTTCTCGGGCCTCACCTATTTCTTCGATCCCGCCGAGATCCTGAAGCCGTGCTTCTACCGGCTCTACAAGGTCGAGTCCGACGTCTACCTCTACCTGCTCAGGGTGGACCTGCTGCCCAAGCCGTTCGACGCCGACACCATCGAGGCCGGCACCAACGACAGGACGCCCGCCTACTCGACGCGCCGGGTCTACCTCGAGTCGGAGCTGATACCGCTCGAGGCGGTCATGTGGGAAGCCGGCAGGGTCAAGGCCTTCAGGATCAAGCAGCTGATCTCCCAGACCTGGATCGGCGAGACCGGCAAGGGCTACCTCGTCAGGGGCGTGTGGATGGACAGCGACCTGTCGAAGTTCTTCACCAAGCTGTTCCTGCCGGCCGGCAAGCGCGTCTACCCGTTCTACCCGCTGTTCTGCAAGTACAAGACGCTCTGCTGCATGCCCCCGCTGCTCAGCGCCGACGGCCGGCGCGGCCTCATCCCGCTGCTCCATAAGGCAGTCCAATTCCTCGCCCCGGAGATAGGCCGGATACAGGAAGTCCTCAGGAACGCCAAGTTCGACGAATCGCTACCGGAATTCAAGGCCCTTAGGGACAAGGTGCCGGAGTCGTGGAAGGCTCCGCTCTCCAGTTACAGCATCCTAGCGTACCTCAACGACCGCGAGCAGAAGGAGTACTCCCTCGACCATGCAAAAGATACGGCTTGAAGACATCCCCGGACTCCGCGTGACCGTCATGGGCCTCGGCCTGAACGGCGGCGGCGTGGCGTCGGCGCGCTTCTTCGCGGAGCGAGGCGCCGTCGTCACCGTGACCGATATGAAGGACGAGGCGGCGCTGGCCGAGTCGGTGGCCGCGCTGTCCGGCCTGGGCATCCGCTACGTACTCGGCCGCCACGAGGCGTCGGACTTCTCCGGCGCCGACCTCGTCATTAAGAATCCGGCCGTCAAGCCGGACAACCCGTACCTGCTCGCGTCCAAGCGGGTCGAGACCGACCTATCGCTGTTCCTGCGCTTCTGCCCAGCGCGCGTGGCCGCCGTCACCGGGTCGAAGGGCAAGTCGACGACGGCTACCGCGATGGCGTGGATGCTGAAGGCCGGCGGCCTCGACACCTACCTGGGCGGCAACATAACCGTATCGCCGCTCGGCTTCCTCGACAGCGCCGCGGCCGACTCCGTCGTCGTGCTCGAGCTATCGAGCTGGCAGCTCGGCGACCTCCGCGGCTCGGGCGTCCTCAAGCCCCGCGTCGCCGCGCTGACCCGCATCGTGCCTGACCACCTCGACCGGTACGGAACGATGGAGGCCTACGTCGCCGACAAGCGCCTCATCTACGCCGATCAGGACGCTTCGGACTGGACCGTATTCGACCTCGACGACCCGTACGGGCGATCGTTCGCCTCCGAGACCAAGGCCGGCCTGCTCGGCTACGGGGCGAGCCTGCCCCCCGGTACCTACGGCGTCCGGGTGCCGGCCGACGGCGGCCCCTGCGTCGCCAGGTTGCCGGACTCGGGCGAGGCCGTACTGGTTCCGGAGCACCTGCTCGTGCCCGGGGCGCACGCCAGGCGGAACCTCGCGGCGGCCGCCCTCTCCGCGTGGGCCTTCGGCGTCGCGCCGGCGCGTATCGCCGAGGCCGCGGCGACCTTCCCCGGCGTCGAGCACCGGCTCGAGCCTATACGCGATAGGCGCGGCGTCCGCTGGTTCAACGACTCGGCGGCCACCGTTCCGGAGGCCACGAAGGCCGCCGTCGAGGCGTTCGACGCGCCGGTCGTGCTGATCACCGGCGGCACCGACAAGAAGCTCGAGTTCCAGGCGGCCCGCGGCGCCTACGCCAGGGCCGCTTCGGTCGTGCTGCTATCCGGGACGGGCACCGACAAGATACTGCCGCTGCTCGACGCCGACGGCGTCCGGCACAGCGGCCCCTACGGGGACATAGGCCTAGCGGTCGCCGAGGCCGATAGGCTGGCGGCGCCCGGCTCCGTCGTCGTGCTGTCGCCCGGCTGCACCTCGTTCGGCATGTTCAAGAACGAGTTCGACCGCGGCAGGCGGTTCAAGGCCGCCGTGGCCGAGCTGCCTGACTGACGACCGCCTCGTCCTAGCGGGCTCCCCTAGCGGGCTCCCCTAGCGGGAGTACGCGACCGCGCAGTAGCCTACGGACGAATCGCCGCCTGGCGCGAGCTCGTCGCTCGAGCCGCGCATGACCAGCCTCGATGAGGGAGCGCCGAGCCGCTTGGCGAAGGACATCGCGGCTACCGCGGCTCCGACCGAGCAGGCGGAGCCGCGCAGCTCGGCCTGCCTGAGCGACTCCGCCTCGTCCATGGCCAGGAAGGCGTCGGTGATATCCTTGTCGGCGCGCAGGGCCCAGGCGAAGCCGCCGGGAGCCGGGCCGCCCGGCTCGAAGCCGTAGGCCTTGCCGTAGTGCGTCAGGTCGGTGGAGCCGAGCACGAACAGGCGACGGCCCGACGAGGCCTGGTAGTCGGCGAGGGCCGAGCCGAGGGCGGCCGAGCGCTCGTCGTTCGGCGCTCGTACGCATACGACCGGAGTTCCCGGGAATCGGCGGGCGGCCATAGGCAGGTGCACCTCCACCGTATTATCGGCCCCCCGTTCGCCCTGGGCCGATACGGCGCGCGCCAGGGCCTCCCGCAGATCGGCGTCCGCCGGGGCGGCGCCGAACGGCGTATCGAAGCCGTCCTCCATGTAGATCCTGAATTCGGCGCCCGCCGGCAGGTGCCCGCCTACGATGACGACGACGTCGGCCTCCCCGGCCGACATCCATGCCGACCAGGCTATCCTGCCGGAGTAGTGCCATCCGGCGTGCGGAGCGATAGCCGCGACGGCTCCGACGACGCGGGTCTGCTCGTCGAGCCTGGTCCACGCGTCGAGCTTGGCGCCCGCCTCCGGCCCCGATGGCGGATACCATCCTTCCGGCAGGCGTCGGGTGCGTATAGCCATGGTGCCTCCTCTCGGTTCCAAAAACGCGATATTCGGATTATACTGCATCACTATGAAACGCGAACCATTACTTATAGCTATATGCTCGTTCGTTGTTATAGGCGCGATCGTCGCCTGGCCGGTCCTGCGCGTCGCCAAGGCCCTGGACTCGGGCGAAGCGGCGGCCCGCGCGTCGTTCTCGGAGCTTCGGCGCGACGCCCTGAATACGATATACGCCCCGGAGGACTCGGTAGACGGTCCGTGGAGAGCCAAGGTCGCCGGCGTCTGGTCTGCGCAGCCCAACCTCCTGGCCGTCATCGTCAAGGACTCGGGCGGCGAGGTCCTGTACGCCAGGCCCGGCTCGTCGCCGTACTACTCCCGAACCGACGACGGGCTCGGCTTCGAGCGCCCCGAGGGCTCGACCACGCGTTTCAGCGGCCCCATCTCCTCGGGCATGAGCGTCGAGGCGCTGTACGTGACCCTGACGCAGGAGGCCGCGTTCTACCCGATCCGCGACGGCGCCGTGGCCCTCGCCTCGCTCCTGGCCCTGCTGGTCGCCTGGCTGCTCGCCGCGACGAACGCCAAGCCTGAGCCCGCGCTCGAGGCCGCCCGCGGGACGCCGGAGGCCGCCGGCGACGATTGGGAGCCGAGCATACCGGAACTCATACCGCCCGAGTCGTCGCTCTACGCCGAGGATCCCTTCTTCGATGACGCGCCGCCGTCCGAGGCCGCGCCGGAGCCCGAGCCGGCGGCCGACGATCAGGCCGCGCCGGCCGAGCGGCCCGAGCCGAAGGCCTCCTTCATAGGCCGGGACGACCTGCCCGAAGGCAGCCTCGACGGCCCTCGCGGGCTGTTCGACGCCGAGACCGGCCTCGGCTGGGAGGCGTACCTTCGCGAGCGGCTCAGCGCCGAGCTCAGGCGATCGGCCTCGTTCGAGCAGGACCTGTCGCTGCTCATCGCGTCGATCGACGGCGCGGAGCGCGGCGACGAGGAGTTCAACCTGTTCGCCTCGTCGGTACGGGATTATTTCAGCTTCAAGGACATGGCCTTCCTATTCGGGAATAACGGGGCCGCGCTGATCCTACCGAACATGGACGTGGACCACGCGCTCAGGATGTGCGGCGAGCTGATGAAGAAGCTATCCGCGTCGATGGCCGGAAGGCTCCCGGGCGGCGTCGGCGTCTGCATGGGCCTGTCCTCGAGGGCCGGCCGCCTCGTCGACGCCGACCGAATCATCGGCGAGTCGATGGCCGCCCTCTCGAAGGCCCGTTCCGACGGCCAGGGCGGCATCATGGCCTTCCGCCCCGACCCGGAGAAGTTCCGCGCGTATCTCGCCGGCCAATAGCTACGGACGGAGCTCGGCGAGAGGCTTCAGGGCCTCGGTCAGGCTCCATGCCGGCAGGTACATCCCGCGGTCCCGCTGCGACGAGCGGGCCGGGTAGCGCCCGTCGGCGCGGGCCGCCTCTACGGCCAGGCTCAGGGTCCTGCCGTTCCCGAGGCGCAGCTCCAGCTCGACGGCCGCGTCGCCGGCCGGCTCGGACGCGCCGGCGTAATCGTCGCCGCGCAGCGCGGCTATCGCCCGTATCATGGCGTCTACCTTCATCGCGTCGAGCGCCTCGCCGCCGCTCGTCCAGCCCTTCCCCGACCTGGTGATCGCGTAGTCGAGGCTCCCCGCCGCGCCGTCCGCTCCGGCCATCGATCCCCTGACCACGAGCTCCTCGACCGCGTCGGGGGCCGGGGGCGACGACCAGGCGCGCAGGTCGAGCCAGCTCGAGCGCCTGCCGAGCACGTACGAGGCCATGCCGGAGGCTACGGCGTACGACTCCGGCCCTGCGCCGATCGATATATAGACCGTGCCGGGTGACGACGCGTACGAACCGAGGGTGAACGCGCAGAGCGCCTTGCCGCCGCCGTCCAGCATGGTCACCTCGCGCGCCCCGTCTCCCAGGCCCAGGGCCGGCCGCGACGAGGGGTCCTTGGCTACGGGCTCCGCCTTCTCTATCGAGTCGACCGCCCGTATGAACGCGGCCACGCGCGCCGCGTCCGCCGGTAGCCGCCCTTCGCCGTCGACCGCCTCCCAGCCTTCGCCCGCCTTCACGAGCTCGACCGGATCGTCTCCGGAGATACGGATCGAAGCGACCGCCGACGCGTCGCCCAGCAGGTCCCGCCTGTCGGCCTTAGACGCCGACGAACCCGGCGACAGCGTCAGGCCGAGCGCCACGAGCAGCGCGAGCGCCGCGTCGACTGTCGCCGCGGCGCGGATTCGTTTCCTATAGTCGATCATGCCTCGCCTCCCCTCGACGGCCTCGAACCTTCCTCCGCCCTGCGCCTGCGAACCGAGCGCGCGAGGCCGAAGGCCGCGACGCCGATCGGCACGACTCCGAGGCAGACGATATAGGTCAGGGCGACCAGGAAGTCGCGCAGGCCCTCGTCGGCGACGCGGTTCAGCCGCGTATCGGCGACGGCCCTCGTCCGGATGGCGATCAGGTCGTCGCTCGAGCTTAGCCAGTCGGCGGCGGACAGCGCGAACGACGCGTTGAAGCCCGAGTCGCTCATCCGCATCAGGTCGCTCAGGAAGTCGGCCGACGAGACGACGACCATGCGCGTCGGCGGGGACTCGGGCCGCGGCGGCTCGATCGGCGGCGCCCCGTCCCTGTACGGCAAATCCCCGGCCATGAAGGCGCTCTTCCACGACCCGCTCGCCGAGGCCGCGAGCAGGTATTGGCCGCCCGTGCCGTCGCGCTCGAGCGCGTACAGGGCCTGGTCGCCCGGGCCCGCCGCCAGGCGCTCGACCTGCAGCCAGGCCTTCGGGCTGGTCTTCGCGAGCTCGACGTACTCGACGCCGTCGACCGGGCGGAGTCGCAGCGGGCTCGGCCAGAACAGGTCGAGGCCGCCGAAGCGGGCGGTCATCGGCGAGTCCTCCGATACGAAGCGCTCGTCGACGATCACCCAGAACGGATAGCGGACGTACTGCACCTGGTACGAGCCGCTCGGCGCCTGGACCTGGAACGGCACGGTCAGGCTGGACTGGTCGAGCACCAGCGAGCGCTCCACGTCGAAGCCGTATGACGACAGGACCGACAGGAGCCCGCCGTCCGGCACCGCGGAGGCCGCGAGCCCGTAGTCCGCCCGCACGTCGACGCCCTTGACCGCGAAGAAGGCCTTACCGCCGCGCATCACGAAGGCGTCGACGAAGGCCGCGTCGTAGCGGTCCATCGCCGCGTTGCCGAGCACGAACAGCACGTCGACGTCGTCGTCGACGGCCCGGCCGCGCTCGAGCTCGCGCGTCTCGTAGCCGGCCCTCGCGAGGCTGGCCCGGAGCGTCTGATAGTCGCCGGACACGCTCTTGTCGGCGTCGCCGACGAGCAGCCCGACCACCTGGCCGTCGTTCGATACGACCGACCTGACGGCCTTGACCAGCTCGTACTCGAGGGTGGCGGTCGACAGCACTGAGGGTATGGTCTCGTGGCGGTCGAGGTACTCGACGACGATGCCGGAGTACACGATCGCGACGCGCTGCTCCGACCGCTCGACCACCTGCATCTGCTGGGCGGCGACGCCGAAGCCGTCGGCCTCGGCCGGGTCGTCGCCCGGGTCTACGATCCGTACGCGTACCTTGCCCTCGCTGACCGACTCGAGCTCGCGCAGGAAGTCCTCGATCTCGCCCGGCCCGGGATGACGCTCGGCCAGGCTCTTCGAGACGAAGTAGCTGATCCGCACGCTCTCCGGTATATCGTCGCGCAGCTTCCTCGCCGCGTCCGACAGCGTGAACATCCTCGTCGAGGTCAGGTCGAGCCGCGCGTAGTACATCGTCGACGCCGCGGCCGCTAGGGCCAGCCCGGCGACGACCAGGGCGAGCAGCAGTCGCTCCCTCTTGCGTATCGTATCGAGCATCGCCTACCTCCACTTCCCGGCCGAGATCAGCCTGGCCGTGGCGTAGAGGCAGGACGCGGTGATGATGACGAAGTAGGCCACGTCCCTGGTATCGACGACGCCCCTCGAGAACGAGCCGAAGTGGTACGAAAGCGAGGCCCAGTTGACGAGGCCGGCCAGCCATCCGGGCAGCGACAGGAGCGTCGTGACCCTGGACAGCAGGCTGAGCGCTAGGAGCAGCATCACCGTGGCCATGAAGGCGCTGATCTGGTTCTTCGACGCGCCTGAGACGGCCTGGCCTATCGCCGACGCCGCCGAGGCCATCAGGACGGCGCCGAGGTACTCGGCGACTATGGCGCCCGAGTCGAAACGGCCGAACATCGAGGCCAGGAGCGGTACCGGCAGGCTTAAGGCCAGCGCCGCCGCGACCACGGCCATGGCCGCGAGGTACTTGCCGGCGACGAGCTGCCCGTCGCGGAACGGCATGGTCAGGAGGAGCTCGTAGGTGCCCTGCTTGCGTTCCTCGGCCCAGAGCCGCATCGTCAGCGCCGGCACGAGGACCGACAGCACGAACGGCATAAGCGAGAAGTACCCGCGCATCGTCGCCTGCCCCACGGCGAAGAAATCGCCGACGAAGAAGAACAGCGTCCCGCAGGCGAGCAGGAACGCCACGATGAAGATATAGGCCACCGGGGAGTTGAAGTAGGCCGACAGCTCCCTCCTGGCGATCGTCAGTACGCCGCTCATCGTCTCGGTTCCTCCCTGGTCAATCGTACGAAGATGTCCTCCATCGACAGCCGCTCGCGCCTGAGCTCGAGCAGCTTCGCGCCGCTGGCGGCGGCCCAGTCGAACAGCCCCTCGGCGACGGCGTCGCCACGGCCCTTGCCGGCGGTCACGGCGAAGCGAGCGGGCCCTCCCGTCCCGGGCCCGGCCGGCTCGGCCGACAGGACGCTCGGGATGGCCCGTATCGACGCCAGGGCCTCGGCGGGGTCGGCTACGCCCTTGACGGCGCATTCGAGCCGCTCGTCGCCCTGCAGCCCTGCGCCTATGGCCTCGGCGCTGCCCTGGGCGACGACGAGGCCCTCGTTGAGGATGATCACCTCCGAGCAGAGCGCCTCGACCTCCTGTAGTATATGGGTCGACAGTATGACGGTCTTCCGCGCGCCGAGCGATCGTATCAGCGATCGGATCTCGAGGATCTGGTTCGGGTCGAGGCCGGTCGTCGGCTCGTCGAGGATGAGTATGGCCGGGTCGTGCACGATGGCCTGGGCCAGGCCGACGCGCTGCCTGAAGCCCTTGGACAGCCGCTCGAGCCGCACGCCGGCGACGCCGGAGAGGCCGCAGGCGTCCACCGCGCGCTCGATCGCCGCCTTCCTGTCCGCGCGCCGTTCCTTGCCGCCGAGGCCGCGCGCCGACGCCGCGAACTCGAGGTACTCGGCCACGGTCATGTCGAGGTACAAGGGCACGCCCTCGGGCAGGTAGCCGAGGGAGGCCTTAACCCCCTCCGGGTCCTCGACGACGTCGCGGCCGTCGAGGACGGCGCGCCCGGAGCTCGGCCGGTGATAGCCGGTCAGTACCTTCATGATGGTCGTCTTGCCCGCCCCGTTCGGGCCGAGCAGGCCGAGCACCTTGCCCGAGCCTACGGAGAAGCTCACGCCGCGCACCGCCTCGAAGGGGCCGTAGCGCTTGACGAGAGCCGATACTTCTATCATACGAGCCTCCAGAACGTGATCCGGGACGGAAAACAACCGGGGCCCCGGGTGGTTACCGCGCCGCGTCAGTCCTCGTAGTCGAGCGAGAAGCGCATCCTGTCCTTGGACAGCACGGTCTCGGGGAATATCTCCCGGGCCTCGTCCTGGAGGACGCGCAGCTCCTGGTCGGCGTAGCGCGGGCTGTAGTGTATCAGGGCCAGCTTCTTGACGCCGCCCGCTTCGCGGGCGATGGTCGCGGCCTGGAACGCGGCCATGTGCTTCTTCTCCACGGCGCTCGGCAGGAGCTCCCGCTCGAACATGCCCTCGCAGACGAACAGGTCGGAGCCCGCCACCTCGGGCGCTATCTCCGGCAGGTACAGCGAGTCGGTCACGTAGCTGAACTTACGGCCCTTCCTCGTCGGCCCGAGCACGTCCTCGGGCCTGACCGTCCGGCCGTCGGACGCCTGGACGCTATCGCCGGCCTGGAGCCTCGACCAGAGCGGCCCGCGCGGGACGCCGAGCTCGTTCGCCTTCTCCGGGTGGAAGGCGCCCGGGCGCGGCGACTCCTCCAGCGCGTAGCCGTAGCAGGTCTTGGTATGCCTGAGCGGGAAGGCCCTGACCGCGAAGCCGTCGCCCTCGTAGCATACGGCCGGCGCCTGCACTTCCTTGACGACGATCTCGTAGTTGATGTACATGTCGAGCACCTTGCGGCTCGTCTCGACGTACTCGGCGACGCGCGGCGGCCCGTAGATGTACAGGGGCTCGTCGCGGTCGACCTGGCTCGACAGCATGAGGAGGCCCGGGAGGCCAGTGACGTGGTCGGCGTGCGTATGCGAGATGAAGATGGCGTTGATCTTCTTCCAGCGCAGGTTCAGCCGGCGCAGGGCCACCTGGGTGCCCTCGCCCGCGTCGAACAGGAACAGGTCGCCCTCTCGCCTGAGCAGGACGCTGGTAAGGTGGCGGTGCGGCAGGGGCATCATGCCGCCGCAGCCGAGGATAAAGGCTTCGAGGTTCATAGAACGCCACTATACGTAAAAAACGCCGTACGATGCAACGGAGCGGCTACGACGGAAGGCTCTTCCGACTATTGCGTATCGCTCGACTTTCATGCGAATATATTCAGATGCAAGCATTTATGGACCTCGGGCTGAACGATGCCTTGGCCAAGGCCTTCGTCGCCCTTGGATTCGAAGATCCGACAGAAATCCAGAAGCTGGCCATACCGGCCATACTCGCCGGCAGGGACGCCTACGTCAGCTCCGCGACCGGTACCGGCAAGACCTTCGCGTACCTCGCGCCGATACTCGACTCGATACGCTCGGCGCAGGACGCCGACGCCGGCGCTGTCCGGGCCATCGTCGTCGCGCCCACCCACGACCTGGCCGCCCAGATCGAGCGCGAGGCCGGCCGCCTCGCCGAGGCCGCCGGCCTGGAGCTTCGCTCGATGTGCGCCCTCGGCTCGGTCCCGCTCAAGCGCCAGCTGTCGAGGCTCGCCGACAAGCCCCAGCTGATCGTCGGCTCGGCCGGCCGCATACGCGACCTGGCGCTCGGCCGCTACATAGACCTATCGTCGTGCCGCTGGGCCGTGCTCGACGAGGCCGACCGCCTGTTCGAGAACGAGGCGATAGACGTCACCGCGGAGCTGCTATCGGCCCTGCCCGACGGCTGCGGGCGGCTCCTCGTCTCGGCGTCCCTTCCGAACCGCACGGTGGAGCGCTCGGCGGCCTGGTTCCGCGACCCGCTCAGGATCGTCGTCGACCCCTCCGAGGCGCTTCGCACGACCATCGAGCACTGGTGCTTCCACTCCGCTTCCAGGTCGAAGCTGGACTTCCTCAGGCGCTTCGAGGCGGCGGTCAAGCCGGAGCGATGCCTCCTATTCGCCTCGTCGAACGCGTCTATCTTCAATATCCAGAAGCGGCTCGACTATCTGGGCTTCCCGGCGGTCGTGCTCAAGTCCGACAAGGAAGGCGAGGAGCGCAAGAACGCGCTGGCCGAATTCTCGAGCGGGGCCGCCCGATGGATGATTACCACCGACCTCGGCGCGCGGGGCCTCGACCTGCCTGACGTGTCCCACGTCATCAGCTTCGACCTGCCGGAGGAGCCGACCGTCTACATGCACCGCGCCGGGCGCACCGGCCGGGCCGGCAAGCGCGGCGTGTCGGTAACGCTCGCGGACCTGGTCGAGCTGAAGCGCGCGTCAAAGATCGCCGTGCGCTACGGTTTCTCGTTCGTCTGCAAGATACTCGACTCGGGCATCGTGCACGATATAGAGCCCGAGAATTTCTTCGCTATCGCCGAGGAAGAGGAAGCCGCCAGGAAGGACGTCAAGCTCGAGGGGACCAAGCGTCCCGAGTCGGGCAGGCGCAGGCGCCCGGCCGGCGCCTCCTCCGGCGAGCGGCCCCGCCGTCCCCTCTCCGACGGCGGCTATCGCCCGCCCATGGACCCGAATCGCCAGCCGGCACGGCCGTCGTCCCAGGCGGCCCGGCGCGATCGGACGAGGCAGGCCGCGAAGCCGGGCAGGCCGCAGCCGCCCTCAGGACAGCGCAGCCGCGCTCCGGCCCAGGGCGCGGCGCCGTATCCCGCCCCCGACGCGAGCCAGAACGGGAACCCCAACGGCAACCAGCCCGCGAAGCGAAAGCATCGTCGCCGCAAGGGCGGCCCCAAGGACGCCCAGAAGCCGAGCGCCGAATAGCGCTATCAGGATCGCCCGGCGACCTTCCTGCGCTCGATCAGCCCCGCGAGCTCGGCGAGCCCGGCCTTCGTGGCGCCGTCGCCGCAGGCGTCGGCGATATCCGAGAACGCCCTGGCGTATCGGTCGAATTCGACCGCGTACTTATCGTGGGCCAGCTTCCGTATATAGCGCAGCGCCTTCGATCCGGCGCTCCTGGCGGCCCGGCGGTCGCCGGCTTCCATCGCAGCTCTACCCGCCGCGAGCAAGGCGTCCAGCTCGTCCGACACCGATGAGCAGGCGCATCCTGCCAGCGCGTCGCGGAACGCCGCGCGCCTGTCCTCGCTCATCGCGAGCAGGACCCGCTCGGCGTCGTCGGCAGCCCGCCTCATGCCGCTCCCGAAGAACGCGCCGGCCTCGGGCCAAGGCGCCTCCCGCCCGAAGAAGGTCGAGCGGACGCGCTCGGGGTCGTAGCTCGACCTGAGCGCGTCGTCCTGGGCCGCCAGGTCCGCTATCGACCGCCTGGCCCGCTCCTCGTCGGTGGCGGCCGCCCGCGTATCGACGACGAACAGGTACTCGCGGCTCCGCCCGTTCCTGGACGCCGACTGGCGCCCGCCCCGATACGACACGTAGTCGAGGGCGACTATATCGAGCCTGCCGCGCGGCGCCAGCAGCGCCGCCATGTCCTCGCCGCTCAGGTGCCCGTCCGCGTTCCAGCTGAAGACGATGAAGCCGGCGTCGCTGGCGTCGAGCAGCGACCGTATCGCTCCGGCCGCCTCGCGCTTGACGCAGAACCGCGAGCGCCGCTCCTTCCAGTCGACCGGTATGCCGGCCTTGGACGAATGCGTCTCAGACGCGGCCATCGGCCGCGGCTCCCGGTCCCAGGCCAGTATCGTATTGAGCAGGTGGTAGTTCGGGCCGTACTGGTGCTGGTTATACGGCGGGTCGAAGTAGGCTATGTCCACGCTGCGGCCGGACATGAAGGCGGCCGCGTCGAGCCCGGAGACCTCGGCCGGCGGGGCGTCGGGCAGTACGGGGGCCTCGAGCTCCATGCGGCCGAGTATGCGCCCGAGCGCGTCCTTGCCGTGGCCGCCGAAGCCTCGATGATAGGCCTTGAAGACGCCGGAGGTATTCGTATGCACGGCGGCCTCGAGGAGGAGGGCTCCCATAGCCACGCGGCGGCGCGCCTCGCCCGGCGAGCCCGGTTCCGGCGACGGGTACTCGTATTCGATTCGCTCGCGGACGCGGTCGATGAACGCCGCGTTCTCGGCCGTGTAGAAGAGCCGCTCCTCGTCGAGCCTCGGCGCGTCCGTCCGCTCTGGCGCGTACCAGCGCGCGATGTACGGCTCGGCGGCGCCCGCGTACGGTTCGCCCGACTCGGGATGCATCGCGTTCCAGTCGCCCAGGAACGCGGCGAGGCCCGCTGCGCCTCCGAAGGCCGCGTCGAGGTCGGCCGGGCGGAGGGCCAGCCAGCAGCGCCCGATGGCCTGGCTGTAGGGCTCCCAGTCGTTCGAGGCGACGCGGAAGCCCATCGCCCTCGCCAGCCTCGAGACCGCGCCGCTGCCGGCGAAGGCGTCGGCGAACGACGGCCGGCCGGGCCGTCCCGCCGCCAGGCGGTCGAGTACCGGGTACAGCCTCGGCAGGAGCGAGCGCTTGTTGCCGAGGTAGGGTATCAGCTGCCCCGAGCAATAGCCGGGCGGGCCGGGCAGCGCCGACGCGCCGCCGCCCGCCCGGCTACGGCTCATACCTGGCCATGCTGGTATCGGTCTCGAACACCTCCACCGCGCTCAGGGGCAGGCCCGGCTCCAGCGCGGCGATGCCGTCGAAGATATGCTTGGCTATCCGCTCGGCGCTCGGCGACGCGGCGAAGGCGGCCACGTCGTTCAGGTTCGTGTGGTCGAGCGCCGCGCAGACCTCGCGCAGGCGCCCCTTCAATACGCCGAAATCGACGAGCATGCCGCCCTCGCCCAGTTCCGAGCCCGTGGCGTAGGCCCTGACCCTATAGTTATGCCCGTGCAGGCGCTCGCACTTGCCGTGGTACTCGCTCAGGAAATGCGCCGCGGCGAAGTCGGCCTCGACCCGTATCGTATACATGATGGCTCCAGTGGCCCAATAATACCTTCGTCCGCCGCCGTCTTCAAGCCGCGTCGGGAAGCGCCCGATCGGGGCAATTTGATGGCATGACCGCCCCGGGCGCGCCTCGGGATATTGCGCAAGCGCCGCGGCGTCGCTAGGATCGTTCACATGAGCAAACGATTGATCGAGCTCGTCCCGGCCGGGTCGTCAGCCGGGCTGACGGGAGACCCCGACGTCGCTATAACGGGGCTCGCGTACGATTCGCGCGAGGTGAGGCCGGGCTGCCTCTTCTTCGCGTTCCCCGGCCTCCACGCCGACGGCCACGACTACGTCGCCAAGGCCGTCGCCGCCGGCGCCGCCGCCGTCGTCCTGGAGCGCATGCCCGCGTCGCCGGCGCCGGGCGTCTCGTACCTTCGGGTGCCCGACGCGCGGGCCGCGATGTCCCCGATCGCCGCCGCGTTCTTCGACCATCCGTCGCGGAGGCTCAAGGTGGTCGGCGTCACCGGCACCGAGGGCAAGAGCACGACCGTATGGCTGATATACCGCCTCCTGGACCTGGCGGGCAGGAAGGCCGGCTTCTTCTCGACCGTCGAGTACCGCGTGGCCGACCGGGTCGAGGCGAACCCGAAGCACCAGACCACGCCCGAGGCCACGACCGTCCACGAGCACCTGGCCCGCATGGCCGCGTCGGGCTTCGAGTACGCCGTCGTCGAGGCCTCGTCGCACGGCCTGTCGCCGCGCACCGGACGCCTCGCCGACATAGCCTTCGACGTCGGCGTGATGACCAACGTCCGTCACGAGCACCTGGAGTTCCACGGCACCTGGGAACGCTACAGGGACGACAAGATGCGCCTGTTCCAGGGCCTCGACGCGGCGGACCACCGCAAGGCCGTGCTCGGCGCCGCCGCCGAGGTGCCGAGCTTCGGCGTCGTATGCGCCGACGACCCGAGCGCCGGCCGTTTCGCCGCGTCGACCGGCAAGCCGGTGTACCGCTACTCCGCCGCGGACACGGGCGCCGACCTGTACGCCGAGGATATACGCTGCGACGGGCAAGGCGCCTCCTTCGTCATTCGCGAGGGCGCGGCGTCCTACCCGGCGCGGATCAACCTGCCCGGCGCGTTCAACGTCGAGAACGCGCTCGGCGCCGCGCTCGTCGTCTCCCGTCTCGCGGGTATCCCGATGGCCGAGCTGGCGCCGCTGTTGCCCGCCCTCGAGCCGGTGCGAGGCCGCATGACACGCGTCGACCGGGGCCAGGGCTTCGAGGTGCTGGTGGACTACGCCCACACGCCGTCGTCGTTCGAGGCTATCCTGCCGCCGCTCGCCGAGCGGGTGAGCGGCAGGCTCATCTGCGTGTTCGGCTCCGGCGGCGAGCGCGACGTGCAGAAGCGCCCGGCCCAGGGACGCGTCGCGTCGCGCTACTGCGACGTCGTCGTGCTGGCGGACGAGGACCCGCGCGGGGAGGACCCGATGGCCCTGCTCGAGGACATAGCCGCCGGCTGCGAGGGCCTGGAGCGCGGCGTCTCGCTGTTCCTGATTCCCGACCGCAGGGCGGCCATCCGCGAGGCGGTCGCCCTGGCCCGGCCCGGCGACGCGGTACTGCTGCTCGGCAAGGGCCACGAGGGCACCATAGACTACGCTTCGGGTTCTATACCCTGGAACGAGATAGAAGAGGCCGGCAAGGCGCTCGAAGAGGCGGGATACTCCCGCTAGCGCCACGGCGAAGGCAAGGAAACACGATGAAAGTAGCAATCCTGTACGGCGGCAAGTCCGGCGAGCACGAAGTATCCCTCCGCTCGGCGGCCAGCGTCGTACGTCACCTGGACGCGTCCCATAAGATACAGCTGATCGGCGTCGCCAAGGACGGCGCCTGGTACCTCCAGCCCGACAGCGTGCTCCAGACCTGCCTCGAGGGCGACCAGCCGCTCGAGCTGCGCGCCGACGGCCCGACCGTGCTAGCCGTGCCCGGGCGCGGCCTCCGCGTCTACGGGGCCAGGGGGTCGGCCGACCTGAGGCTCGACGTCGTCTTCCCGGTGCTGCACGGCACCTTCGGCGAGGACGGCACCGTGCAGGGCCTCCTCGAGTGCGCCGAGCTGCCGTACGTCGGCGCCGACGTGGCCGGCTCGGCCATCGCGATGGACAAGGAGCTGGCCAAGTCGCTCTGGCTCCAGGCCGGCCTTCCGGTCGTGCCGTCGATCACCGTCAGGCGGGCGGACGCCGACGATATAGGCGGGCTGGCGGCGCGCGTCGAGGCCGCCTTCGGCTGGCCCGCCTTCGTCAAGCCGGCGCGCTGCGGCTCGAGCGTAGGCGCCTCCAAGATAAGCGGCCCGTCCGACCTCCAGGGCGCCGTCCGCTCGGCCCTGCTCTACGACACCAAGGCGGTGATCGAGCCCTTCGTCCAGGCGCGCGAGATCGAGTGCGCCGTGCTCGGGAACGACGAGCCCAGGGCCTTCCCCCCCGGCGAGATCGTGCCGTCTCACGAGTTCTACGACTACGACGCCAAGTATATCGACCCCGACGGCGCCGCCCTCGTCATCCCGGCCGCGCTCGACGAGGCTACGGCCGCCCGCGTGATGGACGTCGCGGTGGCGGCCTACAGGGCGGCCAGCCTCTCGGGCATGGCCAGGGTCGACTTCTTCGTCGATAAGAAGGACGGTACCGTACGGCTGAACGAGGCGAACTCCATACCCGGCTTCACCTCGATATCGATGTACCCGATGCTGTGCGAGGCCGGAGGCCTGCCCTACGCCGCCCTGCTCGACGAGCTCATGGAACTGGCGGTCGGCAAGAAGCGCGACCGGGACGAGCTCAGGTTCTCGCGTTGATATTTATGCATCCGATAGGAATAATTATCGATATTGCATGTAGTTAAAAGCTCGGATACGATGATTCGCCTAGTTCAGGCGTCGTAAGCGCGTATCGTTACGCCTCGGCCGACGCGAGGCTCTTTCGTAGGAGGTATCGAATGAAGAGCGGCGATTACATCGAGATGGACGAGAAGTACGGGGCTCACAACTATCACCCGCTGCCCGTGGTGATCTCGTGGGCGCTCGGCACCAAGGTCAAGGACCCCGACGGCAAGGAATACTTCGATTTCCTTTCGGCCTACTCCGCGGTCAACCAGGGCCACCGCCACCCGAGGATCATCAAGGCCCTCGTCGACCAGGCCAACGTCTGCACGCTGACGAGCCGGGCCTTCCATAACGACAGGATGGGCCTGTTCCTGAAGAAGCTGTGCGAGTTCACCGGCTACGATATGGCCCTGCCGATGAACACCGGCGTCGAGGCGGTCGAGACCGCGATCAAGGCCGCCCGCCGCTGGGGCGCCGAGGTCAAGGGCGTGCCGAACGGCAAGCAGGAGGTCATCTGCGCCGAGGACAACTTCCACGGCCGCACCCTGGTCGCCATCTCCATGTCGAACGACCCCGATTCCACCGTCAACTACGGCCCCTACGTGCCCGGCTTCGTCAGGGTCCCGTACGGCGACGCCGACGCCATCGTCAAGGCGATCACCCCGAACACGGTCGCGGTCATCGTCGAGCCGATCCAGGGCGAGGCCGGCGTCGTCGTGCCGCCCGCCGGCTACCTGGCCAAGATCCGCGAGGCCTGCGACAAGAACAGGGTCCTGTTCATCGCCGACGAGGTCCAGACCGGCTTCTGCCGCACCGGCAAGCGCTTCGCCTGGCAGCACGAGGGCGCCCGCCCCGACATCATGTGCCTCGGCAAGGCCCTCGGCGGCGGCGTGATGCCGGTATCCGCTATCGTCGCCGACAAGAAGGTCATGGAGGTCTTCACGCCCGGCACCCACGGCTCGACCTTCGGCGGCAACCCGCTGTCCAGCTCCGTGGCTATCGCGGCCCTCGAGGTGCTCGAGGACGAGAAGCTCGACCAGAACGCCGAGCGCCTCGGCAAGGTCTTCAGGGACGAGATCGCCAAGATCAAGTGCCCGAAGATGGTCACCGTCCGCGGCAAGGGCCTCCTCAACGCGGTCGTCTTCGAGAAGGGCTTCGAAGCCTGGAACGTCTGCCTCGCGCTGCGCGACGCCGGCCTCCTGGCCAAGCAGACCCACGGCAACATCATCCGCTTCGCCCCGCCCCTGGTCATCACCGAGAAGGAGATGATGGAGGCCGTCGCGATCATCAAGGGCGTATTCGAGAAGATCGCCTGATAGCCCTCGTCGCCGCGCGGCGGTCCGCTCCGGGCCGCCCGGCGTCGACGAGGCGCATCGGAACGGCCGCCTTAAGCGGCGGCGCCCCCGCTCAGGCGGGGGCGTTTTTTTTGGGTATATCGTCGCGGAGCGGCGTCGTTCCCCGATCGAAATACGGTATATTCGTAGCTATGAAGAGTCCCAAGGAAACGAGCCTCGACCGCAAGCTGCTCGAGGCCGCCCATGGAGAGGCGCTGCGCGCCGCCGAGCTGCTGATAGCCGACGACGAGATCCAGGCCCTCCACGAATACGCCAACGTGGTGTCGATACGGCGCCTCAACTTCAACGACCACGGCCCCGTCCACATGCGCAAGGTCGCGCTGAACGCGCTGCGCATGCTCGACCTGCTCAAGGAGGCCGGCGTCGAGACCAGCCTCGAGGCCGACGGAGCCGGCAGCCTCGACGACAGCCGCGTCGCGGTGCTGACGGCGGCGTTCCTCCACGACGTAGGCATGTCGATAGGCCGCCAGAATCACGAGATGAACAGCGCGATACTGGCGGCGCCCATCATCGACCGGCTGCTCGGAACCCTGTACCCCGGGGAGACGGCGCGGCGGACCGCGATCAAGTGCCTGGCGCTCGAGGGAATCGAGGGCCACATGGCGACGATGCGCATCCACTCGATAGAGGCCGGCCTGATACTCGTCGCCGACGGCTGCGACATGGAGAAGGGGCGCTCTCGGATACCGATGATGCTGTCCGTCGAGCCGAGGGTCGGCGATATCCACCAGTACTCGGCGGCGGCGATCTCCAAGGTTACCCTCGGCCCCGGCGAGCGCCGGCCTATACGCATCGACGTGTCGATGGACGAGTCGGTCGGCTTCTTCCAGGTCGAGGAGGTGCTGCTCCAGAAGATCAACGTGAGCCCGGTCAAGCCGATGATAGAGCTGCTGGCGGCCGTGACCGGGCAGGCTCCGAGGCGCTACCTCGGGTAAGCGCGGCTAAGGCGGCTGCGCCTCCCCCAGGTAGCGCCTCAGGCGAGCGGCAGGCTGACGGTGAACGCCGCGCCGCCGCCCGGCCTGTCGGCGTAGGCGATACGACCGCCGCAGGCCTCGACGTTCTTCTTGGCCAGGGCCAGGCCGAGGCCGCTGCCCCGCTCCTTAGTCGTGAAGAACGGCTCGAAGATCCTGTCCGCCATGTCCGCAGGCACCCCGCCGCCCCGGTCGAGCACCGATATCGTCAGGCGCCGCGAGCGGACCGAGGCCTCGAGCCTCGGAGGCTCGGCGGCCCCTCGGCCGGCGTCGATCGCGTTCGACACGAGGTTGTCCAGGGCCTCGGTCAGCCTGGCCGGGTCGGCGAGCGTCGCGACGCCGTCCGCGACGTCGACGGCCGACTCGAGCGATCCCCGGTAGCGGGCAGCGAATTCGGCCAGGTAGCCTCGAGCGTCGATGCGCTCGGCCGCCGCCTCGCCGGACTTGAGGAAGCCGCGTATCCGGTCGGCCAGCGCGGCCAGCCTGAGCGCCTCGTCGTCGATGATGGACAGGCCGGCGACGATCCCCTCGGGCGCGCCGCGTTTCAGGAGCCCGCACTGGATGCGTATGACGCCGAGCGGGTTCTTGATCTCGTGCGCTATGGTCCTGGCGGCCTGCCCTAGCTCGACGAGCTCGCGATCGCGCGCCTCCCTGTCCTTGGCCTCGGCGTAGCCGCGGTTCATCGCCAGCAGCATCAGGTATAGGCCGGCTACGGCTCCGGTCGCCGCGACCGCCAGCAGCAGGAATAGCCGTTGCTCGGCGAGGAAGCCCTGCGTGGATAGCTCGATATAGGATATAGCGGGCAACCGGCCGGTCATGGCGTCGGCTCCGGCCTCGCCGCTTTCCGGAGGCGGGGACGGCGGCGGTAGCCCCCCGAGCGAGCCTTGCCTGCCCTGCATCTGGCCGCGCCATCGCTGACCGCGTTCGGGGGCGGGGCCCCCGGGACCCATCATGTTCATCCGCGCGAGCAGTTCGCCGCCGATGGACCGTATCATGACGACCGACGACTCGCCCAGCGTAAAGCTCGACGGCGCGTAGCCCATGGCCGTGGCGTCCATCGACGCCGGGGCGTCGCCGTACAGCGAGACGGCGCTCCCGTCGGCGGCGTACAGGCCGAAACCTATCACGTCGGCGACATCGTCGGCCTCGAGAGTCCGTAACCTGACGAGGTCGGTCATCGCGGTGACGACCTTGTAGACCTCGTACTCGAGGTAGAGGCGACGATTGGCCCGCTCCCTGAGCGTCAGCGCCCACAGCGACGCGGTGAGCGCCAGCATCAGCGCGCCGGCGCCTAGCGGCAGGGCGAGCCGCCCGAGGCGTCTCCTGGTTCGTTCGCGCATAGGCCATTGTACGCCGCCTCGTCCGGCTAGGCAACGGCCTCCCCTGTACGCCGGGCCGACTCTCCTGTACAGTATCGGTATGGCCAAGCCCTCCTACGCGACGCTGTTCAATAAGGCCCTCGAAGCCGGTTCCCGCAGGGACTACGCCGAGGCGGAGTCTACGCTGACCAGGATAGTAGCCGAGACGGACTCCATGCCCGAGGCCTGGCTCTACCTCGGCAGGGCCAGGCACGCGCTCGGCGACCATGAGCGCGCCGTCCCGGCCTTCGCCGCGTTCCTGGGCTACGAGCCGGACAGCGCCGCCGGCTGGTTCTTCCTGGGACGCAGCTACCTGGCTATAGGCCGGAGCCGCGCCGCCGCCCATTGCCTCCAGAAAGCCATCGACAACGGGCGATCCGGAGCGGACGCGTGGGCCCTGCTCGGCTTCGCTGAGCTTCGCCAGAAGCGATCGGCCAAGGCGGTCGCGTGCCTCGAGCGCGCCATCAGCCTGGCGCCGAACGACGGCCGCGTCTACCGGGCCTACCTGAACGCGCTGTACGTGCACGCGATACGCTCGCTCGCTCGCGGCCAGGCCGGCGAGGCCGCGTCGATGCTCGGCTTCGTCATAGACAACGGCCTCGACGGCCCGGCCCAGCGGCTGTACCGGTCGCGGGCGCTCAGGGCGTCCGGCGACGACGCGTCGGCGGTCTCCGAGCTCGAGCTGGCCGTGCGCGCCGAGCCGGACGACCCGTCGCTCAGGCTGCAGCTCGCGGCGCTGCGTTTCTCGGTCGGGGACGCCGAGGGCGCGATGGCCGAGATCGAGCGATCTGGCGCGGACCTTCCTGAACAGCGCGGCGCGCCCTGGACCGCCGACGCCGTCGACCGGTGGCGGGTGATCGTCGCGCTGCGCGACGGGGACTACCGGGCGGCCCTGAAGGCGGCGCTCGAGCGCATCAGGCGCGGCGACGGCGACGCCGCCATCCGGGCCGTGGCGGCGCAGGCGAACATGGAGCTCGGCCGCTACGACCGCGCCGCGGCCCACTACCAGCGAGCCGTCGAGGCCGACCCGGGCGCTCCCGACCTGCGGATCGGGCTGGCGCTGGCCAAGTACGAGCTCGGCGACTACCAGGCCGCGAGGGCCGCCGCGAGGGCCGCCGCGGCGCGGGGGGCGGCCCGCGACGACGGCCTCTACGTGGAGCTGCTCTGCGACGTCAAGGCCGGCGCGGATCCCCGCGCCTCGCTGCCTACCGCTCAGGCCCTGCTGCGCGCCAGGCCCGGAGACCCGCGGCTGATGATGGCGCTGGCCGAATGCCTGTACAAGACCGGCAGCGCCGCCCTCGCGGACGGATGGTTCGCCGACGTGCTGCGGCTCTGGCCGTCGCACGAGCTCGCGATGCTGTACCGGATATCGGTCGCCGAGTCGCTTGGCGACGACGACGCCGCCCTGGGGCGATACGGCGAGTACCTCGCCGCGTACCCGGACAACGCGGCCGTGCGCAAGGACTACATCGACGCGCTCGTCGCCGCTGGAGCCTGGGACCGCGCGGCCTCCGCGATAGAGGAAGGCAAGGCCTACGGCGCGGCGCGCGCCTCCGATGGCGTACTGGCCATGTGCTACCGCAACTCCGGCCGCTACCGCGAGGCGGCCGCCCTGTACCGCGCGATGCTCAAATCCGACCCGAAGAACGTCGAGCCGCTGCTGGGCCTGGCCTACTCGCTGTACCGCTCGGGCGCCAAGGCCGCGGCGATCGAGCTCCTGGAGCGCGGAGGCGCCTTCATCGGCAAGAGCGCCGAGCCGTTCCTGGCGCTCGGCGTGCTGCGGGCCAGGCAGGACGACAGCGAGAAGGCCGCCGCCGCCTTCCTGCGGGCGTCCGAGCTGGCGCCCGCCGACCCGAGGCCGCTGCGCAACCTGGCCAAGCTGTACGCCAAGGCGGGCGTGCAGTCCACGGCCGACCACTTCAACGAGAGGGCCGAGGCTCTCGAGACGGGCGGAAAGCCTCGGAAGAAACGATAATCATTGAGCGGATCGCCATTTTATCGTATTCTAGTACCAGTACTTCCTAGGAGGAATCATATGCCGGTAAAAGCGATGGACCTGTTCGACGCCTATCAGAAGAGCATGCTGCCGAGCGATCAGGGCTTCATTGTGTCGTCTTTCTTCAGCCCGAGCTCCGCGTACTCCCGATACGAGGTGGTCTCGTACAATAACGTCAAGTCCATCTACCCCGCCGACAACGGCCTGACCTTCCAGACCGACGGCAAGAAGCTGCACATCCTGATCGAGCCGGCTAATTATCCGAAGAAGGCCGAGGAACCCTACGTCCGCTCGAGCCATGAGCAGATACCGCACCGCTTCTCCGAGCTGGACCTGCATACCTGCAAGAACCAGACGAAGATATACTCGAGCAAGGAAGCGATCATGTCCTATACCTCGTTCACGGTGATGAAGCCGGCCGGGGTCAACTTCGCGTTCATCTTCTTCAACCTGCCGGACGTCTACGACAGCATGGCGCTGTTCTTCGAGAAGACCTTCAACAAGGAGGCCGGCGTGCCGATGGTCGACGCCAAGAAGGTGGCCAAGGGCCTCGGCGTCAAGATACAGGACGCCCTCAAGTGGGAGTACTCGAGCTAGGCCCTCCCTCGCCGCGATCGCGGCGACGCCCCTCCCTAAAAAAAAGCCGTCCGGTCGCCCGGACGGCTTTAACGTATACGCGCCCGTCTTATTTCCCGCGCTCGAGCTCGGCCTGGGCTACGGCCAGGCACGCGATCGGCACCGAGTACGGCGAGCACGAGACGTAGTCCAGGCCGGCGTCCATGCAGAAGCGCACGTTGTCCGGATTGGCGCCGTGCTCCCCGCACAGCCCCACGTGGAGGCTCGGCCGCGTCATCCTGCCGCGCCTCGTGGCCATGGCGACGAGCTCCTTGACCGGGGCGACCAGGTTCGAGAACGGGTTGCCCTCGACGAGGTCGAACTGCGAGTAGTCGGGCATGAAGGTATTGAAGTCGTCACGGCTGATGCCGAGCGTCGTCTGGGTCAGGTCGTTCGTGCCGAAGCTGAAGAACTCGCTGTACTTGGCTATCTCCCCGGCCGTCAGCGCCGCCGCGGGCAGCTCTATCATCGTGCCGACGCGGTAATCGATCGGCTTGGCCTTCAGCTCCCTGCGGGCGTCCTCCTCGATCTCGACGATGCCCTTGTAGGCCTTGCCCTCGATCTTCTTGCCGTAGACGATGAGCTTAAGCTCCGAGGCGTTCATCACGATCGGTATCATGATCTCGGGGCGCACGTCCACCTTCTCGTCGCGCAGCCTGTACGCGGCCTGGAAGATGGCCCGCGTCTGCATCGCGTAGATCTCGGGGTAGCTGACCGCGATGCGGCAGCCGCGGTGGCCGAGCATCGGGTTGAATTCCGCCAGGGCCTCGATGCGCGCGCGCACCTCGGCCTTGGACGGCGCCTTGGAGCCCTTCTTGCCGGAGCCGAGGTAGGCCATCAGGCTCTCGAACTCGGCGTCGTTGTGCGGCATGAACTCGTGTAGCGGCGCGTCGAGGAGGCGGATGGTCACGTCCTTGCCCGCCATCGTCTTGAGTATCCCGTAGAAGTCGTCGCGCTGCATCACCTCGAGCTTGCCGAGGGCCTTCTCGCGGGCCTCGGCCGAGTCGGCGAGTATCATCTCCCTGAAGACGTTGATGCGCTTGTCGTTGAAGAACATGTGCTCGGTGCGGCAGAGCCCTATGCCCTCGGCGCCGAACGACAGGGCCAGCGCGGCGTCGCGGGGGCTGTCGGCGTTGGCGCGCACGCCGAAGTGCTTCATGTGCTTCTTGACGATCGCTATGAACTCGAACAGGCCCGACTCGGCCGGGTCCGGCTCGATCAGCGACGCCTTGCCGAGCCAGATCGTCGGCTCGCCGTAGTACGGCACGTTGATCGTGATGTAGTCGCCCTCGGATACCGAGAGCTCCCCGATCGTCGCCTTCTTGCCGCGTATCCTCATCTCCGGCTTGACGAGGGAGACCTTGCCGTACTGGCGGGCGACAACCGAGGCGTGCGCGGAGTAGCCGCCCTCGCAGGACAGCACGCCGGTGGCCACCTCGATCGCCTTGACGTCCTCGGCGAAGGTCGACGGCATCACCAGGATGAGGCGCTTGTCCTCGCCCTTCTGCTGGGCGACCCTATAGGCCTCGATCAGCGACTCGGTCGTGAAGTAGACGCGGCCGATCGCGGCGCCCGGGGCGCCGGTGATGCCGCCGGAGGTGGACGGCAGCTTCTTGACCGAGCCCAGGTCGACGATCGGGTGGAGTATCTCGTTCAGGCGCCCCGGCTGGATCGAGTTGATCACGAAGGCGTCGTCGACGACCTTGCGCGCGTTCAGGTCGAGGTACAGCTTCAGGTCGGCCTGGGTGCTCTTCGCGACGACCTGGCGTTGCTCGATCAGCCACAGGTTGTTCTTCTCGATCGTGAAGCGTATCTGCCGGATCTCCTTGTGGTGGTCCTCGAGCGACGCGGCGATGCGCCTGAGCTCCTTGAGGTGGACCGGCGCTATCTTATTGATGTCGTTGCCGGTGGCGCCAAGCTCGTCGAAGTGCTCCTCGAAGAACTCGCCCTGCAGCGTCTTATCTCCGTTGACCACGTTCCTCGTGAAGAACGAGCCCGAGCACGAGCCCTTGCCGTAGTTGCCGTAGACCATCGGCTGGACGAGTATAGCGGTGTCGTCGTCGTCCTGGTCGTCGAGGTCGAGCATCTTAGAGATGCGCTTGAGCGCTATCTCGAGCTGGGTCCACGCGTCGTCGAAGAAGCCGGCCGGCAGCAGGTCCTCGTAGGAGGCCATCAGCGCCTCGGCCTTGGCGCCGGGCTTGTCGGAGTCGAGCGCCTTGCTGGCCTGGACGATGCGCTCGCGGATCCTGGCGACGTCCTTGTCGCGGCCCTCGAGCTCGGCGATACGCTCCTCTATCTTGAGCATGCCCCTCGCCAGGAAGGCTACCTCGTGGGCGCCGAAGTTCTCGCCGACGTTGCGGTTGAAGCCCTTGACCGACGAGCGCACGAGCCCGAAGTTGTGGAGCGTCGGGTAGTTCGATATGGCCAGGTTCGGCGATATGACTATCTTGAGCAGGAGCGGCTCGGCGTCGTCGCCGTAGGCCTTGTTGACTATCGCGGACACCTTGCGCAGGGCCGGCTTCACCGCGGCGACGACGTCCTCGTCGGCCAGCCGCGAGGCGACCCCCGAGTCGACGATGAAGCCCGGCAGTATCGGGAAACCGAGCTCGGAGAATTCGTTGGCCTGCCTGCCGCGCTGCCCGAGCGTCTCGAGGTCGACGCCCTTGGCTATGGAATCCTTCTGGCTAAAGAAGTGCACATTGGCTTTCATGGTTTCTCCTTACTCAAAAGAGCGCCAGGACGCCGTTGACCGGACCGCGCAGGAAGGCCTCGAACATCGGGCTCGCGCCCTGCGCCAGGTATCGCTGCAGCTTCGCCACGTCGCAGATGTTCTCGCCGGCGACGGCGAACTGGATGACGCTGCCGTGCTTGACCTTGCCCCACTTGAACAGGGCGTTCAGGTTGACGATGCGCTCGCCGTCGTAGTAGACGAGCACGTCGAGGTCCGGATGCTTGACCTTGAAGCTGTCGATGATGCGCTTCCACGCCTCGACGTTGCCGTTGTGGAACAGCTCGTTGGTGACGAGCACGCCGTACATCGGCGTCATCCTGGAGCCGGGCTTAGGCCCGGCGGCGGGCTTCGGGGCGGCGGCGGGCGCCCGTTCCTCGACCGGGGCGGCCGCCTTGGCCTTGGCCCCGGCCTTCGCCTTGCCGGGCTTCGCCCCCTTCGCCGCCTTCTGGGCCTTCGGCGGCTTCGGGGCCGGCGCCTCCTTCGGCGCCTTGTACGCGCACGGGCCCTTGAGCAGCGCTGGAATCTCCTTGGGCGCCTCGCCCTCGTACAGGGCCAGGAGCGCGTCCGCGGCCTTCGTGGCCAGGGAGGCGTCGTACTCCTTGCCGAAGCAGCCGACGTAGGCGACGAGCAGCTCGGACTTGTTGACGCGGTCTATCTTGGCGACGTGGGCCGGGTTCTTCGGGTTGACGGCGATCACGCCGACGTCCGGGTGGTTATAGAGCATCACCAGGTCGAACGCGTTCCAGGAGGCCGCCGCCTTGAGTGCCGCGTCGAAGCCGGTCACGGTGGATCGGGCGTTCCTGGCCGCGGCGTAATACCCGAACTTGTCGACGAGCAGCATCGATACGAACGGCAGTATCTCGTCGCCGCCCACTGCCTTGTCGGCTATCATGGCGTCGAGAGCGTCGGCCAGGTTCTCGCCTCCCGCTAAGCTCTCGGCCAGCGCTACCGTCGCCTTGACGTGACGGACCGACGCGTTGAACGTTTCCCTGGACGACAAGGACTCGTACTTGCAGCTCGAGGCAATCATGCTTTCCCCTTCCTTAATGAAAAACGCCCCCCGAATACGGGGGGCGCGTTCGCTACGCTCGCTTAGAGTTCGCGGATGCCGCCCTCGTTCTTCTTGGATCGCGGCTTCGGTCCCCGCTTGGCGCCGGCCTTCTTAGGGGCGGCGTCCACGACGCCGCTGCCCTTCGGCCGCCCGCCGCGCTTCTTAGGCGCCGGGGCTATGACGGTCTCGGCCATCGCCGGAGCCTCCGGCTCGGCGTTGAGCATGGCCAGGTAGCCCGCCGAGGCGGACTCCGGCGCCTCCTCGATCTGGGCCGGGGCGAAGCTCTGGGCGATATCCTCGCGGACGGTCGAGCGCCTGCGGCTGAACGAGGCGAACGCGGCGTCCTGGAAGCCCTTGGACACGCCGTGCAGGAACTCGTTGAGCACGTTGGCCATGCCGTCGAGCGTGGCCTTCTTGCGCTTGATCGAGCAGATGTCCACGTCCAGGAGGAGGCCCGGCTGGATGTGGTACGGGTTGATCATATAGTCGAAGCGCTGGAATTCCTTCTCGAGGAAGGTCAGCCTCTCCTCCACGACGCGGCGCTGGATCGGGTACTGGTACGCGTACATGTTCTTGAGCTTGTCGCGCATCAGGATGAGGCGGTTCTTGACCTTGTCCTTCTCGTAGATGTAGGTGCAGTTCAGGCTCTCGACGTCGGTCTCGGCCGGCTTGACGAACGCGATCTCGTCCCAGACCTTCGCGATGTCCTCGTAGAGCGGCTCGCCGGACTTCTCCTTGATCCGCTTGCGGATCTTGCTCTTCATGATCTTCGCGAGATCGTCGAAATCGGTGATGCGCTTCAGGAACTTGGAATCCTCGTACATCATCTCCAGCACGTCCCAGAGGTGCTGGACCTCGGTCTCGAAGCTGGTGATCTGCACGTCGTAGGCCTTGCGCTCCTCGATCAGCTGGGCGTTGTCGTAGTACTGGAGGCGGATCTGGTAGCGCTCGTCCGGCAGGTGGGCGGTATCGGTGTCCTCGTACTCGCGGATGTACAGCAGGCGCGCGTTCTTGAGGTTCTCGATGTACTGGTAGCCCATCTTGGAGGTGTCGAGGATCGAGGTGATCGAGTTGACGGCGGTGTTGAAGCCGCGGTTGCGGATGTTCTCGATGTCGATGATCTTCTTGAGGTTCTCGCGGATGTTCAGCTGGTCGAAGGTGGACGGGTCGATCTCGGCGCGGAGGTTGTTGATCCTGTCCATCAGGTCCTTGGCGACGATGGAGTAGCGCTTCGACTTGACGTTCTCGACCTCGTCGTCGGTGTGGTCCTTCACCTTCTTCATGCGCTCGAAGATGATCTCGGTGTCGTTCAGCTCTTCCTTGCCCTCGTCGACCAGCTGGTCCTTGAGCGCCTCGATGTCCTTGTCGATCGTGTCGATGATGTGCTTGGCGATCAGGTCCTTGATCAGGTACTCGACGGTGACCTGGTAGTGGAAGATCGGGCTGATCAGCTCGGAGTCGAGGATGTTGACCGACAGCTTGACGTCGGTGACGGTCTTGGGCTTGTAGGTGTTATCCTTGAAGGCGCACTTGACCACCGAGTAGGCGTTCTCGCCGCGGATGAACGCGCCGACGTCGGTCTTCTGCCTGAGCAGCGAGTTGGTCAGGTTCTCCAGCTCGTTGACGCCGCGCTGGATATGGCCCTGGAGATGGCCGAACATGTTGACCATCGACTTCTCGATCTCGCCGGTGTTGAACTTATCGGCGCCGCCGACCTCGTCGAGCAGGGTCGCTATCTCCTTCGGGGTATAGCGCGCCAGGGTCTTCATCTCTTCCTTGTCGATGAAGTTCCTGACCTTCTTCACCATCTCGTCCTCGGTCGTGACGATATAGCGGTTGAACATGTTCTGGTAGTTCTGGTTGAAGTAGTTGTACACCTTCTCCTTGAGGCCGCCCATCACGTCGAGGCGCTCGAGCACCTCCTTGGGTAGCCTGGAGTTGATGTGGTGGAGGACCTTGTTCGTCTCCTCGTGCAGGAGCTGGTCGACCTCTTTCTGCTGGTCGCGGTTCTCCTGCGCCAGAGAGTTGCGGGAGCCGACGGCGCTCGGCTTCTCGGGATGGTAAACGTTAGGACTCTTGGGAAGATCTATGGCGCCCATGTGGTTCTCCTTACGGCATAATTTCGATACCCGCTAATACTAACCCGAAATGGAAAAATGTAAAGCGTTGGCTAGTTTTTTCCAAGGATCGCTTTTCGCAATAATATGGAAGATATCGGCGTTTCGACTTTTTAGCTTGCAAATAGGTAAAAAATAGGCAATGCTGTTTCTGTCAATAAAATAACGATAGAAGGCAGCATGAGAAGACGAACCATACTAGTAATACTACTCGTAACGGCGTTCGCCTGCCTGCATGGCGAGTCGCGGTCCTCGAGCGTCGATTTCGTATTGCTCGTAGACACGTCCCTTTCCATGGCCGACGCTATAGACGACGCCAAGCGCTACGCCGCCGGCGAGGTCATCGGGCGACTCGTCGAGCCTGGCGACTGGGTCAGCGTCCTGCAATTCTACGGCCGATCCGAGGTCGTCTGGCAGGGAGACGTCCGCGGCGAGGAGGACGTAGCGGCCATCGTCCGCAGCCTGAACGGCCTGGTAGCCGACGGTCGCTATACGGATATCGGAAGCGTACTGGACGAGATGGACGCCCTGGTCATGGCTCGCGGCCAGCCCGATCGTCCCAAGTATATCCTGCTGATCACCGACGAGCGTCAGGAGGCGCCTCAGGGCACCCGCTACTACGCTCCCGATTACGTAATCAGGCATCCGCTTCTCGAATACGTCAAGCGCGTCGACATGGGGGCGTTCCGCGTCATTACCATAGGCTACGGCCTGTCGTCGCGCATCGAGGGCGAGGCGCGCTCGCTGATGACCACGCTATCCGAGCCGCCTGCCAGGCGGGAACCGACGCTGCCTGGGGCTCCGGCCGGCGGCGATACGGCCGCGGCGACCGGGACGGACGCCGGCGCGGCCGGAACCGCGGCCGGAACCGCGGCCGGAACCGCGGCCGGAGCGGGCGCCGGCACGGAGGCATCCGACGGAAGGACGCCGAGCGCCACCGGCGGCTCCGGCAAGGCGTCGTTCGCCGGCGCGCCCCTGGCCGCTAGCCTCGCCGCGGCCGGCGCCGCGGGCATAGTCGTCGCGATCATAGCGTTCAGGCGTCGACGCCGCAGGGAAAGCGACTCGGGGAACGAGCCGGAGGAGCCTACCGCATGACGATCGACGAGGCCGCGGCGTTCCTGTCGGGCCGGGACGATTTCATCCTTTCGTCGCACGAAGGCCCCGACGCGGACGGCCTGGGGGCGGAATACGCCCTAGCCAGGGCCCTTTCGTCGCTCGGCAAGCGCGTGCGCGTAATCAACGCCAACCGGCACTCCGACGCGTACGATTTCATAGACAGGGCCGGCATCATCGAGTGCATCGACGACGTCTCGCTCGACGACGAGGAGATACGCGCCTCGACCTGCGTGCTCCTCGACACGAACGACATGATGTACGCGGGCGACGTGGCCGATCGCATCATCGCCAAGGCCAAGGGCTCGATCGTGATCGACCACCACGAGGTGAAGGGCGACGCGCCGCCGAACGTATGCTCCGCGCCGAGCTACTCGTCGACCTGCGAGATGCTGTACCTGATACTGAAGCGGCTCGGCCACGCGTTCACCGAGGAGACGGCCTCGGCCCTGTTCGCCGGCATGGTCTACGACACCGGCTCCTTCGCCTACTCCAAGACCACCGCCGACACCTTCGAGGCGGCGCTGACGCTGGTACGGGCCGGCGCCAACCCGACGAGGATACACGGCGCGCTCTACGAATCGTCCGCGGTGAACGTGCTCCTGCTGCGCAAGGACGTGCTCGCCACCCTCGAGCTGTTCAGCGACAACAGGATAGCCGTCCAGACGCTCACCTCGGGCATGCTCGCCGAGACCGGCTCGTCCAGCCAGGACGCCGAGGGCCTGATCAACGTGCCGCTGCAGGCGGCCGACGTCGAGGTGTCGATCTTCCTCAAGGAGAACGAGGAGGGCATGCTCAGGTGCTCGCTCAGGTCCAAGGGGGCGATCAACGTGGCGCAGATAGCCCAGTCCTTCGGCGGCGGCGGCCATCGGAGCGCCGCGGGCTTCAAGTCGCCCTATCCTCTTGATACGATCAAGGGCCGGGTGCTAGAACTCGTCGTCATAGCGCTGGCCGAGAGCCAGGATCCGGACTAGCGCCCCGCGACAGCCGTAAGCTAAGGAACGATACGCCGCATGAAACGCATTACCCATACAGCATTCGCCATCGCGATAGCCGCGACGCTCGCGGTCACGGCCTATTTCTACCTATCCGGCCGCGGCGGGCGCGAGGCGGACGAGCCGGTCCGCTATCGGGCCCTAGAGGCCGTCGACGCCACCAACCCGTCGGATCGCCCGATCGAGCCCGTCCAGGCTGTCCGGGCGACCGCGTCGATACCGCTCGAGCCGAACGAGACCCTGCTCGACCTGTACTCGTTCAACCTGGACTACGACGAGGAGGAGGAGCAGGTACTGGTCGTGCGCGACTCGGACGACGCGACCGGCGTCGTCAAGGTGGTGCTGGCCGACTACTCGCCGTTCACGCGTAAGTGGACGCGCGCCTGGAAGGGATCGACGCTGGTCACCAAGAACAAGACCTTCCAGGTGAGCGTGAACGACCTCATAGGCGACCACAACCTGAACATCGTATGCACCGGCATGGACGACGCAAATAACCAGACGATGACGGTGTACTGGAAGTCCCAGGACGCGGACCGCGACCAGGAGGCGGCCTACGTCAAGATCCTCGAGCAGGCGGGATCGGCCGTGCTCGTGGAGGGCGGCGAGCGGCCGGACAGCTACAAGCTCGGCCAGTCGAACGCCGAGAGCTGGCCGGTCTCCGTCTGGAAGGAAGACCCGGTCTCGGGCAACTACCTCGACCAGATCAAGGAAACCTGGCAGTGGAGCTTCGCCGACGAGGCCTACGTGCTCGTCGGCGCCGAGAGCATCCCGGGCGCCAGCATCGCTCGCCAGAAGGCGGAGTCGATACTCGACGGCACGGCCGAGACCTTCAAGGCTTTCCTCGACGGGACCTGGTACAAGGAATCGATCGACCCGTTGTCCTCGAGCGCCCTGTTCATCACCTTCCAGTCGCGCGACGAGGCGGTGCTCTTCTCCGGCGAGGGACTGACCGAGGTATACTCGTGGGAGAACTCGAACCCGACGCGCTACGGCCTCTATATAGCCTCGCGGAACCAGTCGGTCAGGAACCTGCGGCGGCTCATGGACATCGAGCTGGCCTCCGCGGACTCGGTCAGCGTCAGGGTATTCCAGGATTACCGCATCAAGGCCGATATATCCGGCAAGTGGGACGGCAGGTACCGCAGGCTGACTCCGGATATCGCCGCTTCCTTCCGGCGCGCCCCGGCGATGGCCAGGAACGCCCGATCCGACATAGGCGGCCTCTACGAGTCCGAGGACGGCTCGACGCTGTCCCTCATAGGCTCCGAGTACATACTGAAGGGACCGGACGGGGAAGAGCGCGGCGCGTTCTCCATCTACGAGCTGCAGGGGAAGGTCGTGCTCGACATGAGGCGCGTCGTCGAAGGGGACGGCGAGAGCGTAAGGCGCTCGTGGATCGCTACGGCGGCCGAGGCCCGCGGCTCCGACGGCCAGCCGACGCAGACGCTGACGCTCCAGGAGGCGACGATAGGCATCCTCGGGATCGAGCCCTCCCAGTCGCCGCCCCTATCGTTCAAGAAGCGATAGCGAATTCCGGGGCCGCCTACGGGCCTACGGGCCTACGGG
>QKAK01000099.1 GCA_003247225.1 Spirochaetota bacterium
CGAGGCCATGCTCGGAGACGCCGGGCTCCTCAGGAAGCGGCTCGAGGCCATCGGCAATATCCCCCTCCGCTCGATGCTGAAGTTCCTGGCCCTGACGCTCATCCCCGTCCTCTTCCTGGAGTTCGCGAAGGGCAGCGTACGCGTCGGCGACGATATAAGGAACCCAGTGATGATGCTGATGCTCGCCGTGGGCATGCTCCATGCCGCGATGGCGTTCGTCCTCTCCGACAAGCTCGTCTCGACGACGCTGTTCGCGGCCAAGCTGACGGCCTATCCCCACGACCTGCGCGAGTGGCGGCAGCAGCGCAAGATGCTCATCATCCCGTCGTTCATGGCCGTGATGTCGCTGCTGTTCTCCTACGCGGCCTCTTCCATCTTCGAGGGGGCGGTCCTAGCTCTCACGGTCTCCGGGTTCTTCGTCGCCATCCTGGTACTCGTCTTCATCTGGAATTCGGGGACCATGATGCTGTACCGCTCGATCGTCTCGCAGGTCGAGGTGCTCTCGTCGTCGGAGAAGGACCTGACGAAGCGGGTGACGATAGGCTCGATAGACGAGCTCGGCAGCATCTCAGGCATGGTCAACGAGTTCTGCGACTCGCTCCAGGCCAGCGTCGACGGGTTGAAGGCCGCCCAGGCTACGCTCAACCGATTGGGAGGCGAGTTGCTCGGGGACGCCGAGGACACCTCCGCGGCGGTCGCCGGCATAGCCGCCGGGGTCGAGACCGTGCGGGAGCGCACCGCGGCGCAGTCCTCGAGCGTCGAGGAATCCTCGGGGGCCGTCCAGCAGATAGCCAAGGGCATCGAATCGCTCGACGAGGTGATCTCCAGCCAGGCGTCGAGCGTGGCGGAGGCCTCGGGGGCGATCGAGGAGATGCTCGGCAATATCGGGTCGATCTCGTCGTCCATCGATACCATGGCCGACCGGTTCAGGGAGCTATCGCGATCGGCCGACGACGGCAGGAGGACGCAGGAAGTAGCCCGCGAGCGGATCCAGTCGATCGTCGACCGCTCGAAGTCGCTGCTCGAGGCCAATACCGTCATCGCGACCATCGCGTCGCAGACCAACCTCCTGGCGATGAACGCCGCGATCGAGGCCGCCCACGCGGGGGACATGGGCCGGGGCTTCGCGGTCGTGGCCGACGAGATACGCAGGCTCGCGGAGACCTCGGCGGCGCAGTCGAAGGCCATCAAGTCGGACCTCGGCGAGGTGCAGGCCGTGATCGAGTCGGTGGTCGCCTCGTCGAACGAATCGACCGAGGCGTTCTCGACGGTGGCGTCGCGCATCGTCGACCTCGATTCCCTGGTCCACCAGGTCGACCGGGCCATGGCCGAGCAGAAGGCCGGAACGTCCAAGGTGCTCGAGTCGCTGCAGGCGATGAACGAGATAACGCACCAGGTCAAGTCGGGCTCGGCCGAGATGAGCGCCGGGAACGGCATCGTCCTGTCGGAGATAGCGAGGCTGCAGGACTCGACGAAGCGGATCATAGGCGGCGTCGAGGACATGACCGCCGGGGTCAATCGCCTCCAGGAACGCGCCGCGATGATATCGACGATAGCCCGCGACACGGAGGCGACCATCGGCGGCATGCACGAGGCCCTGCAGGGCTTCCGGACCGAGACGTGAGAGGGCCGGCCCGGGCCGCGGCCTTAGGCGCCGTAGCCCCGCTCGCGATGGCCCTGGCGATGGCCTGCGCCGGCGCCGCCTCCGCCGCGCCTAGCGCCGCCGCGCCGCCGCGCTCCCTTCGCTTCTCCGGCTACGCCTGGAGCGTCGTCTCCTCCGCGGAACCCCGCGGCCCCGGGCCGAACCGCTTCGATCCGCGCAACGCCTATATCGACGCGGACGGGCGCCTCGTGCTCGAGACCGCGTTCCGCGACGGCGAGTGGACCAGCGCCCACCTGTTCCTGAAGCGCAGCCTCGGCTACGGCCGCTACCGGCTCGTGCTCGCGCCGATGGATAGGCCCCTCGACCCGGCGACGGTCTTCGGCTTCTTTACCTGGGACGACGATCCGGCCTTCGCGAATCGCGAGATCGACGTGGAGCTGGCCAGGTGGGCCATCCCCTCGGCGCCGAACCTTAACTTCGCGGTCCAGCCGGCGGAAGGCAGACCGGACCGCAGCGGGCTGTATAGGCTCGACTGCTCCGCCCGAACGACATTGGCCTTCGATTGGGGGCCGGAGGCCGTGAGGTTCTCGGCCGAGAACGAGTCGGGCGGCTACGTATGGGTATTCCCGGCCGGCGACGAGCCGGAGCCGTTCGGGGCGCCGCCGGCCGGTAGGGAGCGGATCGGCCTGAACCTCTGGCTGTTCCGGGGGCTTCCGCCGGCGACGGCCGACCGGGTCGTGATAGAGAGCTTCGATTTCGAGCGGCTGAAGCGCTAGCGGAGAACCCGCTCTCGGCGTCGCGCTCGACTCGCCGGATCGTTCTTTTTTGCATCTATCCGATTTGAGGCTTATAATCGGATCATGGAATATGAATTAGTGGAACGTCCCGGGGCCGTGGTGCTCAAGATATCGGCGCAGACGATGGACCAGGATAACGCCCCGCGTATGGTGGCCGCCCTCGGGCCGGCCGTCTCCGCGGGCCGTAGCGTCGTGCTCGACCTATCGTCGGTCCGGTTCGTCAACAGCGCCGGGCTCGGGGCCATCGTCAGCCTGGTACGGGACGTCGGCAAGCGGGGCGGCGCCATCAGGATCTGCTCGCCCCAGCCGACGGTCAAGGCGCTGTTCGCGATGGTCCACCTCGAATCGATAGCGTCCATCGACGCGGACCTTGCCGCCGCGCTGGAGGCGCTGCCGGACGGCCATGGCGGATGAGGGCCCTCTCGGCTCCCCAGAGCGTAGCGTCGTTCGGGACGCGCTGTTCTCGGAGACAGCCGGAGGCGCCTTCGTGATTTGCGACGCGTCCGGGCGGCGCGTCGTCGCCGGGCACGGCTCGCTGCGGCGCTTCCTGCGGATAGGCGGAGGCGCTAGCGGCCGCGAGCCCGGCCCGAGCCTGCCCGAGCTGCTCGGCGTCGTCGATACGGACGCCTGGTCGTCGCTATTCTCAGCCGCCGGCGATCGGGGCGTCCTGGAGGATAGCCTGAGATGCAGGCGGCCGGACGGCGCCTCGATGATGCTACGCGCCCGTCACGCGCCGTTGCCCGGCGACCGAGAGAACCGGCTCCTGTTCCTACGCGACGATACCGAGCTCGAGGAGACGCGAGAGCGGCTGGCGCGCGCCAGGAGCATCGACACGGACTCGAGCGCCCGCCTTCAGGCGGCCGTCCTGGTCAACGGCGAGCCGGTACGCTCCGACCGCGTCGAATACGCCTGCCTGACCATGCCGAGCCGTAGGATCGACGGCGACTTCATGGACGTGCTGCGGCTGGAGCCCGGTTGCGTCGACGTGCTGCTCGGCGACGTGATGGGCAAGGGCATGGAGGCCGCGATACTCGGTACCGTCATCAAGCTCGGGCTATTCAGGTCGATCGCCACGATGGAGGGCTCCGGCGGCGCGTCGCCGTCGGTCAAGGACGTCTGCGCGGCCGCCGAGCGGGGGGCCTCGCCGCACCTGCTCGGGCAGGGCAGCATCGCCACCCTGGCGTACCTGCGCCTGCGCGAGGCCGACGGGCTCATGGAATTCGTCGATTGCGGACATACCCCGATCGTGCACTATTCACGGGCTGAAGACGCGTGCCGCCTGCTCAAGGGCGCGGACATGCCGCTCGGCTTCGTCGACGCCCAGGATTTCAGGCCCTTCGTCGTACCCTACGAGCCCGGGGACGTCTTCCTGGTGTTCTCCGACGGCTTGTCCGAGTGCCCGGGACCCGACGACGAGGCCTTCGGCGAAGAGCGCGTCTCGAGGCTCGTGAGGACGCTGTCCGACAGGCCGGCCTCCGAGATAGCCGCCGCCATCGTGCGCCTGGGCTTCGAGTTCTCGGCCTCGGGCTTCGCCGACGACGTCAGCCTGGTCTGCGTCAAGGCCCTGCCGGCCCCCGCCGACGAGGGAGGGCTCGCCGGTTCGCTGAGCCTGTCGCTCGGTTCCCAGTCCAAGCGCTCGCTCGGCAGGCTGCGTACCGTCCTGGAGCGGGCCCTGAAGGAGCGGGGCAGCGTCGACGCGGAGGAGAACGGGGCGATAGTGATAGCCTGCCTGGAGGCCGCGGCTAACATCGCCGAGCACGCGCTCGGCGGCGGCGCCGGACGGTGCCGGGCGGCCTGGCGGATCCGGAGGGGCGTATTCTCCGTTTGCCTTTCCTACGACGGGCCGGATTACGACTGGCTATCGAGGGCGTCGTCGCCTATCATGGAATACGGGCCGCGAGGCTACGGCTTGGGCATCATCCAGGCCGCGATGGACAGCGCCCTCCTATGCGCCGGCCTCGGCGAACGGAAGACGCTCGTGCTCGTAAGGAGGCTGCGATGCCCGCTTCGATGACGATAGAGCGGCTGAGCGATACCGTATGGCGCGTCATGGAGCCGTGCGATGGCGGCGCTCCCGAGGCCAGGTGCTACGCGATCGTCGACGGGCCGTCGGCGCTGGCGGTCGACCTCGGCCTTACGGATCGTCGGTCTCCCGCCGAATTGACGCGAGCCGTCGCTCCGGCCGCCGTGACGCGCCTCCTCCTCGCGCCGGCGGCGGCGCCGGCGGCGACGAGGCTCGAGGCCTGGCGCGCGGCCGGTTTCGTCGGAGAGGCGCTCGACGGCGGCCCGGAATCCCCGGCCTGCGTCGATACCGAAGGGGAACTGGCCGAGCTGCGCGCCGTTAACCTGAACCTGCGCTCGGCGATGGTCGAGGCGAGCGACGCGGCCCTGCGCGACGGGCTGAGCGGACTGTACGGCCGCGCGTACGCCGACGAGTTCATCGTGTCGCTCCTGCCCCTCGGCGCCGGCTTCGTCTGCGCCTTCGTCGAGCTTGACCACCTCAAGGAGATCAACCGCGAGGCCGGCGTCACCGGCGGGGACCGCATCGTCGCCGACGTGGCCGGTTTCGTGTCCGAGCTGGCGGGCGACGCGTTCCTGTTCCGCTGGTCGGGGCCCGCCTTCCTGCTCGTGCTGCAGTGCGGCATGGACGAGGCGCTCGATCGCGCCGAGTCCATCCGGCGGGCCGTCGAGGCCGAGCGGCGCTTCTCGAGGCCCGTTACCGTGTCGGTAGCCCTGGTCGACAGCCGCGAGGCGGTCGGAGACGGCCCCAGGGAACGGCTCGACTCGATCCACGCCGTCGCGCGGGCCAGGCTGAAGCTCCTCGAGCGGCGGGGCGGTAACGAGGTTACGGCGGAGAGCGCGCTGGCCGTCGAGGAGAAGGCGATGGCCGTCGTGATGGACGGCGACCCTATCGCCTCCGAGTACCTGGTCGAGTACCTGACCCGCTTCGGGTTCACCGCGATCGGGGCGGCGCGCGGCGGCGAGGCGCTCGAGCTGATGGAGCGCTATAAGCCGGAGGTGGTCGTCGCCGACACGTACCTGCCGCAGTTCGACGCGTTCCAGATACGGTCGCGTATGCTCGCGTCGAACGACCTGCGCAGGGTGCCGTTCATCCTGCTCGCCGACAAGAAGACCGACGACCTGATCGAGCGGGCGCACGCCCTGAGTATCTACCATATATTCGAGAAGCCCGTGCGCCTGGCCGAGATGGCGGGCGTGATGCGCTACCTGATACGGTACGGCGGCGATGACGGCCAGCCTTGAGCTCCTGCTGACCGTCCTCGCGGCGGTGGCCCTGCTCGACATCGCCTCGGTGCTCGGCGTCATGCTCGTGAAGCGTTCCCGCCGAGCCGCGTACCGCGACGACCAGGCGTTGAAGGCGTCGTTCCGGCGGGCCCTCCTCGATCATGACGGCGAGGCGCTCGCCGCCCTGGCCCGCGCCGATCCGGACGCGTTCGCGGCAGCGGCGAGGCTGTCGTTCGAGTCCTGCTCCGGCGACGACGCGGGACGCGAGCTGGTTGCCGCCGCGCTCGAAGGGAGCGGCGCCGTACGCAGGGCCATCGCCAAGTGCGGATCGGCCGCGCGCCACGAGCGGCTGAGGGCCTACCTGCTCCTGGGAGCGGTACCGTCCCGGGCGTCGACGGAGGCCCTTCTGGCGCGCGTCGTCATCGAGCGCGACCGCTTCGCGCGGCTCGTGCTGCTCAGGCAACTGGCCATGTCCGGGGCGTACCTGGACATGGCGCGGTTCCTGGACGCGATCGAGTCCGTCCCGGGCGGGCTCGCCCCTGACGAGCTCGCGATGCTCGAGCCGCTGTCCCTCGGGCTCTCGGAGCATTTCTCCTCGGGAGCGCCTCGGCGGAGCGATCAGGCGCTGCGCCTGTTCATGATGTCCGTCAGGGTCAAGCCGACCGAGGCCGCGTGGGACGAGCTCGCGCCAGTCGCGCTCGAGCGTGACGACGAGCTCGGCGACCTGGCGGCGGAGACCCTCGCGGCGGCGTTCCCGCCTTCGTGGTTCATGGATCGATTCGGCGGCCGTCCGGAGCGGCGCTTCATGTCGCCCATCGCCCGGTCGCTCGGCGGATCGCTGGCGCCCCGCGAGGCGGATAGGCTGGATCCCTGGTTCGAGCGCGAGGACCTGCGCGACGACGGGATCAGGGCGGTCGCCGAGATCGACCGGCGCTTTCCCGAGGGCGCGGTGGAGCTGTTGGACGCCATCGCCGACGGCCCCGACTATCGAGCCGAGGCGGTAAGCCTCGCGCTCGAGCATCGGCTGCGCTTCATCGCGTTCCATGCGCAGCGCGCGGACGGGGAGCCGAATCCCGGCCTCGCCCGCATGATCGACCGCCTGCTATCGCTCGATCGATGCGGCGCGATACTCTCGATGCTCGAGTCTCCCCTCCCGGAGGCGGCGCTCGAGGCCATCGCGAGCCGCGTACGCTCGACCCTTGAGGGCCTGCCCCGGCAGCGCGCCTTCTTCGCGCGCAACGGCGGCGAGGCGACCCGCGCGCGGCTGGGCGTCGGCTCGTCCGGCGTCGAGGAGGACCGGCCGAGGATACCGGTGCGCCTGGCCGACAAGCTGCTCGTCGCGGCCCTCGTCGCGCTGGCCCTGGCCATCGTGCCGGCCGCCTTCGCCCTACGATGGGGCGACGCGCTGTCCTACCTGTCCGCCCAGGAGAAGCTGTACCGCTTCGTGCTCGAATTCCACCGCATGTTCGCGTGGTATACGCTGACGATCAACTCGGTGTACCTGGCGCTCCTGGCCATGTCCGCGGTCAAGCTCAGGTCCCAGTCGCTGCTCTGGGAAACCGGCTTCAAGCGCTTCCTGTTCTCGAGCGGCCTGCTGCCCCCGGTCACCGTGGTAGCGCCGGCCTTTAACGAGGAGCGCAGCATCGTCGACTCGGTCGAGAGCCTATTGGCGCTGGCGTATCCGCGGGTACAGGTGATCGTCGTCAACGACGGCTCGACCGACGGCACCCTCGAGGCGCTCGAGCGCGGCTTCTCGCTCGAGCCGGCGGCCGCCGGCGCAGAGGCCGCCCTCGTATGCATGCCCGTTCGCACCGTCTACCGCTCGGCCCGGGCGCCGGGCCTGCTCGTCGTCGACAAGGTCAACGGGGGCAAGGCCGACGCGTTGAACGCCGGGCTCAATTACGCCGACGGCGAATACGTATGCTGCATCGACGCGGACTCCGTCCTCGACTCGCAGTCGATCCTGCGGGCGATGCTGCAGGTCGCGGCGAGCGACCGCGAGACGGTCGCGATAGGCGGCAACATCTTCCCGGTCAACGGAAGCGAGGTATACCACGGGCACCTGCAGCGCATCGGCCTGCCGCGGGAGCCGCTCGCGGCCTTCCAGACCATAGAGTACATGCGCTCGTTCGTCTCGGGAAGGCTCGGCTGGTCGCTGATCGACGGCCTGATGATCATCTCCGGCGCCTTCGGCCTCTTCAGGCGCGACCGTGTGCTCGAGGCCGGCGGCTACATGACCGGCAAGGGGGCCTACCGCAAGGATACCGTCGGCGAGGACATGGAGCTGGTCGTCCGGCTGGCCCGGCTCGAGCGGGAGAGCGGCAGGCGCGGTACGATCGACTACTGCTACAACGCCAACTGCTGGACCGAGGTGCCCGAGGACGGCGCGTCGCTGCGCAAGCAGCGCGACCGATGGCATCGCGGCCTGGTGGAGGTGCTCATGCACCATCGCGGCATGGTCCTGAGGCCGAGATACGGCGTCGGCGGCCTCGTGTCCATGCCGTATTTCTTCCTGTTCGAGCTGATAGGCCCGTGGCTGGAAGGGCTCGGCTACGTCATGCTCTTCCTATCGCTGGCATTGTCCCTGATCGATCCGATCGTCAGCCTGACCATCTTCGCCCTCGCCCTGTCGCTCGGCATCCTGGTCTCGCTGTGCTCGGTGCTGCTCGCCGAGCGGCAGATCCTGTATTTCAATAAGAAGGATTTCTTCAGGCTCCTGGCCCTGTCGGTACTGGAGAATTTCGGCTTCAGGCAGGCGATGAGCCTTCAGCGCATCCCGGCCCTGGTCCAGTTCTTCGTCAAGTCGAAGGGGTGGCAGAAACTGGCGCGCAAGGGATTCTCGCGATCCGAGGGCCCGACCGGAGGCGGCGCATGAAGCCTGGCAAACCGATCATGAGGGCGTACCTGCCCTTCGTAGCTCTCCCGCTCCTGGCCGCCGCCGCCATCGCCGCTTCCGGCGTCGTAGCCCTGTCGCGGAGAGATCGCCGGGAGCTAACGGTCGCCCTATCCTCGGGGGCGGACCGGGCGACGATATTCCGCCTCGGCGAACGGGCGGGCGCCTCGTCCATCAGGATCTCGACGATAGGGGAGGGGGAAGAGCCCGGCGTCATACTGTACGACGACGCGATGATCCCGGATCCGGGCGGCCGGGCGCCGGCCGGCCCGTTCGACCTGCGGCTCGACGCCATACGGGACGCTGCGATACGCGGCGCGAGCGTCGTGATCGGGTACCGCTGCCTGAGCGGCACCGAGAACCCGCGGCTCTCGGGGGAGCTCCGCTCCTGGGCCGGTCTCGGGCGGGTCGCCTGGCTAGGCTCGTATCACGCCGACCTCGCCTCGACCGACGTGCCCGAGGCCGCGCGTTCGGCGTACCGGCGGTCGACGGGGACCGACTGGCCGTATAGCGGGCCAGGCGTCGCGCTCGTCTCGGCGGACGGCTCGCGCGCCCTGGCCCTCCGCCGCGGCGTCGAGCTCGACGACGAGTTCCTCGTGGCCGAGGGCGACCTGGACGGCATAGGCGCCCGAGCCCTGCTCGGTTCGCGCTTCCTGATCGCCGGATCCGATAGCGGGGCCGTCGTACGGCTGCGCGCCCGTTTCGGCCTGCTCGAGGCCGGCGAGGAGGCGCTCGCCGAGGCGGGCGTACCCGAATCGTTCCCGCTCGCGACCGAGAGGCCGTACGGAGCGGGCAGGGTCTGGGCCGTGGCCTACGACGCCTTCGGGGGCGCGGCGCCGCGAGCCGCGCTGTCGCCCGCGCCGAGCCCCGGCTATCACGCCGCGATGGCCCTGGACGAGCCGCTCGACGACCAGTCCAGGGCCTCGAGGCTGACCGTGCCGCTCTGGCGATCGATCAGCCTGTCGGCGTCGCGTACCGACCGGGCGACGTCCGCTACGGCGTCGTTCAGGGCCGGCGAGCGTTATATCGAGCGCGCCTCGGACGCCGGCTGGAAATCATGGTTCGTCAAGGGCGTCAACCTGGGGCCGGCCTCTCCGGGGCGATGGTTCGGCGACCCGCCGGTCGACGAGGCCTCGTACCGAGCGCTGCTCGACGAGGTAGCGGCGGCCGGCTTCGACTCCGTACGGCTCTACACGCTGTTGCCCCCGGCGTTCTACCGGGCCCTCGTCGCCTGGAATTCCGCGTCCGATTCTCCCCTGTACCTGATCCAGGAGATCTGGCCGGACGAGGAGGTGCCCGGCCGCGACCTGGGCGACCCCGAGTACCTGGCAGAGTACCTGGCCGAGTCGGACCGGACGATAGACGCCGTATTCGGCCGCGCCGATATCCCGGAGCGGAGCTTCCGCGCCTGGGGCCGATACCGGGCCGACGCGAGCCCTTGGCTGGCCGCCGTGCTCGTAGGCCGGGAACTGCTTCCGGAGGAGGCCCTGGCTACCGTCGCCGCCAGGCCGGGCGAGCGCTTCTCGGGCCGCTGGTTCTCGGCCGACGACGGCTATCCCGTAGAGGCCGTGCTGGCCAGGATGGCCGAGGCGGCGGCCGAGCGGCTAGCGAGCCGCGGAGATCGCCGCGTCCCCGTCGGCTTCGTCTCCTGGCCGCCCCTCGACCCCTTGAGGCATCCGTCCGAATGGACTGCGGGCGAAGCGAAGGCGCCCTATAACGACCGGGCCTCGATCGACTTCAGGCGGATCCGATCGAGCCCCGGCAACGACGCCGGCTTCTTCGTCGCCTTCCATATCTACCCGAATTACCCCGACTTCATGATACGCTCCGAGCGCTACGAGCTGCCCGGCGACGAACGCGGCTACCTCCGCTACGCGGCCTACCTCGAGGAGCTGCTATCCGCCCTCGACGGCATACCGCTGCTCGTAGCCGAGTTCGGCCTGGCCACCGGGTTCGGCACGGCTCACGTCCATCCCGAGGGGCTCGACCACGGCGGACTGAGCGAGGAGGCTCAGGCGGCGGGCCTGATCGGCCTGTATCGGACCATAGCCGCGAGCGGCGCGGCCGGAGGGGTCGTGTTCCAGCTGGCCGACGAATGGGCCAAGAAGACCTGGACTACCGAGCCCTATATGATACCCTTCGACCGTAACCCGCTCTGGCACAACGCGGTAGATCCCGAGCAGAACTACGGGGTCCTCGCCTGGAGCGCGGAGGCCTTGCCGGGCTCCGAGGCGGCGGACGGCGGGCTCCTCGCCTGGAGCGACCCGGCGTTCCTGAACGTCCGGATAAGGCCGGAGGCCTTGCCCGATTCAGATGCGTACTCGCTGTACCTGGGCTTCGATACGGTGCCGGGGAAGCTCGGCGAGTGGCGCCTCGCGCCAGGCGGGCCGCCCGCGCCGCAGGGCTCGGAGTTCGTCGTGCGCGCCGCCGTCGAGGACGGCCGCCTCGTCGGCGCGAGGCTGCTGGCCCAGGCCGACTACAACCGGGGCGGGGGCCGGCTCTATCCCCGCGAGTCGCATCTCGGCGGTTTCACCGGCATGCTGGCCGTCGTCAACGCCGCCTCGCGGAACGCCGAAGGGCGGTCCTTCCGCGCGGTCTGGTCGGACGCGGGCGCGATGGCCGTCGGGCCGGGCGGGCTCGCCGAGTCGACCTCCGACGGCGGGATAGTATTCCGACTGCCCTGGTCGCTCCTCAACTTCTCGGATCCGTCCGGACGGCGCGTGCTCCTCGACCCGATACGCGACTCCCGCGCCGTCGTGGCGCGCGACTCGCTATCGACCGCGACGATAGACGACGTAGGCGTCTGGGGCTACGCGGAGGCGTCGGGATCGCCCCTAGGTTACGTGCCGGACCGGGATAGTCCGCTACGGGCGCCGCTCGCCGCGTGGGAGGCCGTCGAGTCGAGCTTGACGAGGAAGGCGGCGCACTCGGCCCTGGCCGGCTTCCTGCCGGGTTGGGACCCCTTGTCCGAGCCCGCTATCCTCGGCCCATCTCGGTGAGGAGCCGCCAGTATTTCTTAGGGATATGGGCAGATTGGAGGCCCGGGTTGAGGCGCCCCTCGATGGCGGTGGCCGAGAAGTACCGGCGCCATAGGTCGCGGATACGGGACTCGTCCGATGACAGCATGAGCGGATCGATGTAGCCTGGCGCGCCGTCGCCTTCGCCGTCGGATACGGCCCGGTTCAGGGCGAATCCGTCCGCCAATAGCCAGGGCCGCCCCGGTTCGTGCAGCACGGCCCGCCCCCTGCGCAGGTCGTGCAGCGCGAAGCGCATCGCGGCGAAGCGGGCCGCGAAATGATCGGCGACGAGCGGCAATACGTCGCATTCGGGCTCGAGCGGCGCGTACCAGGAACCGTCGGCCAGCTCCGACAGCCGCGCTATGCCGGTCGTCCGCTCGGCCTCCCTGCGCGACCTGTTGGCCGCCTTGTCGACCGATAGGACGACGGGGTCCGCCAGGTCGCGCAGCGCCTCGGCGCCGTCGCGACGAAGGCGCCGTATCACGACCGCCGCGTTCGTCCGGGCGTCCGGCCGTTCCGAAAGGAAGGCCTCGAGCACGATACGCATGGCCGGAACGCCGGCCTTGGCAGTCAGCCTGTCCCAGAGCGCGGCGGCCCGTCCGTCGTCCCTCGCTACGGCCATGCGCGACTCGAATAGCCCCAGCGGCGCGTCGTAGCCGACGACGCGCGGGACCGGCTCTGGCGCGTTGAGGGCCTCGGCGCAGGCGCATAGGTATCCCGGCCAACTGCCGTCGTGGGCCAGCGTCACTGGCTCGTCGATATCGACCCTGGGCTCTGTCAAGGCGCGCCCCAGTCGAATTCCATCTGGAGCGGGGCCAGCGCCAGGGCCGCGCCGTCGGTCAGCGCGGCCCTGGCGTAGGCCGCGTCGGGAGCCGGACGCCTCGTGGATCCGGGAAGGGTCGGAGCCGACCCCGAGCAGGTCACGAAGAACGCGGCCCGCTTCATCACGACGCCGAGGGCCTTGAGCGAGTCGGCCGTCAGCCGGGCCTTCGAGCGCGCCTTCACTATCCTGGACGCCGAGCGCGGCCCAATGCCCGGTACGCGCAGCAGCTCGAGGTAGTCCGCGCGGTTGACCTCGACGGGGAAGCGGTCCAGGTTACGGAGCGCCCAGGCGCATTTAGGGTCGAGGTCCGCGTCGAGGTATGGACGGTCTGGACCGAGTATCTCGTCGGCCCTGAAGCCGTAGAACCGGAACAGCCAGTCCGCCTGGTAGAGCCTGTGCTCCCGCAGGAGCGGGGGGCCGGGCAGGGCGGGCACGCGCGGGTCGCGGCCGGCCGGCATGAAGGCCGAATAATAGACGCGCCGTACGTCGTAGGCCAGGTAGAGGTTCTCTGCTAGGGTCAGGATGGTCGCGTCGGACTCGGGGCTGGCGCCGACGACGAGCTGGGTGGTCTGGCCGGCCGGCAGTACGGCGGATCCCGGATCCCGCGCCCGGCCCTTCCTGGCGGCCATTACGGAGCGCTCGCCCGACGGCGCGGGTCGGGCGGCGTAGAGCGGTACCGGCTCGGCCGCCGATCCGGCCGGCGCGGGCAGGGCGAGCTTGTCGGGCGCCTCCGCGGCCGGCAGCGCCTTCCGCGGCTCGAAGCCGCTCGCGCGGGCCAATGCGCGCATGACGCCGAATATCGCCGCCGGCGTCTTGTCGGGCGCCACCCTCGCGAGGCTCGCCCGGCTCGGAAGCTCGACGTTGACCGATACCCTGTCGGCCCACCTGGCCGCCTCGTCGACGAGCTCGACGGACGAACCGGGTATCGCCTTGAGGTGGAGGTAGCCGTTCCATCGTTCCCTGACGCGCAGCGTCTTCGCGACGCCGATCATGCGCTCCATCGTATGGTCGGGGCAGCCGAGGACGGCGGACGAGATGAATACGCCCTCGATGTAGTTACGCTTGTAGAAGTCGATGACGAGGCGTACGAGCTCCTCCGGCTCGAACCCGGCCCGGGGCACGTCGTTGGAGCGGCGGTTGACGCAATAGGCGCAATCGTACGCGCAGGCGTTCGACAGGAGCACCTTGAGCAGGGAGACGCAACGCCCGTCGGCGGCCCAGGAGTGGCAGATGCCGCCGACAGCGCCGTTTCCCAGGCCGCCGGGCGCGTTGCCCCTGGCGCTTCCGGACGACGAGCACGAGGCGTCGTACTTCGCCGCGTCGGCTAGTATCGATAGCTTGGTCGATGCATCCATGCCATGTCCCTTCCGGGACATGGTACTATACTAATGTATAGTGGTCAACGATATAGGGTCCGCCTCGGGGCCCGCGGCGTATCAGCGCCTCCGGGCCCGCTCGTCCATGACGCGCCGGTAGCGCAGGGCGTCGGCGGGCGGCATGCCGAGCGCCGGAAGGGCCTTCACCAGCCTCCCCTCGACGATGCGGGCCATCCTGGAGCCTATCGCGTTGAACGCGAAGAAGGCGAGGTCCGACCATGAATACGGTATCCTGATCTTGAAGCGGTCCGCGTCCCGGTAGATTGTCTCGTAGCGCAAGCCCTTCGGCAGGGCCGCGAGGTCGATCGCCCTGCCTTCCATCACCCTGTCTCCCGACTTGGCCAGGACTCGCCCGCGCAGGTCGCGGTAGCGCTCGGCCTCGCTCGGCATCAGGAGCCCCCCGTCCAGGACCATCGCGTCGAAGTCGCGGCGGAAGCCGTCGCCGTCTATGTCGACGAGCCGCTTGAACCTGGAGGCCGACATCCAAGAATAGTCGACCTCGACGCCGTAGGCGCCTATCCGCGTCCGGACGAGCTCCTGCAGGTGGAGCATCAGCTTGTGGGCGTTGCGCAGGAAGCGGTAGTCCGGGTCGACGCCGTCGACCTTACGCGGCGCGTCGAAGCCTATCTCGGCGAGCGAGCGGCCGTGGACCCTCATCGCGCAGACGTAGTCGTAGACCCGGTTGACGAAGTACTTCATCGAGAAATACCACTCCGGCGGCGATACGAACAAGCCGAGCGGGAAGCGCCGGCGGCAATAGAGGCTGAAGGCGCGGCTGCCGATGACCGACGTTACCTCGGCCTTGTCGCAGCTGCCGTCTAGCCCGATAGGCAACGGGGACGCGTCCGACCGTATCTTGGCGAAGGTCGGCTTCCCCGAGCCCAGCCCGAGGAAGTGCTCGAACATCGCGGCGTCGGGAAGGCGGCGCAAGGGGCCGAAGACGCGCTCGCGAATCGCCGGATGGTCTCGCATGATCCTGATGCTCCGCTCGTTGGTGCGGTAGAACAGCGCCGTCTGGAAGCGCCTGCGCTCGTCGTCCGCCGAGAGCGCCCCGAGCACCTCGGACTCCCTGAGCAGGGTATAGTCGGGATGCAGGTCGAGCACGATGCCGAAGCGCTGATGCAGCTCTACTCGCAGGTCGGCGAGCCCGCCGGCCAGCTCGGCGTACGCTCGGGCCGATAGCGAGTCGTCGGCGATGATGTTCAGGTCGACGTCGGTCGCGTGCTGCGCCCCGAGGTCGTTATACGCGGAGAAGAGCCGCCCCAGGCCGAACACGAAGGTGGAGCCGACGACGCGGGGCTTGAGCCCGGCGAGGAAGACGCGCCTGATCCAGTTCTCGACGGCGAATCGGTTCAGGTCCTTGCGGGGGTAGAGGTAGTCGTCGGCCACCGATGACGGATCGAGCCTGTGGATGCCCGGATCCTTGATGGCGCGGTTGCGGCGCGAGTACTCCTTGGCGATCACGGCCCCGAGCTCGGACGGGCTCGAGCCGGCCGCCGCGCGGCGGTCGAGTTCCGATTCGAGGCTCAGGTAGTCGGGGTCGCGATACTGGATCGCTCCGGGTTCTATGACGGCTCTAGCCGGGCTCGGGGCCGCGGACGACGTGGGCATCGAAGCGTATCCTCGGGTATTGATCGGGGCGCCGGTTCGGTCGGGACAGGAGCCGAACGCGCCGTACGCGGAGCATCATACTATATCGCTACGGCGTCGGCTATACGGCGCGCGGCGGCTTGACTGGAGATCGCAATGCCGTTATTATGCGTAGTAGCAAACCGATGGAGGATGCATATGCAATCGATCGCCTTGAAGGCGCCGCCGCAAGCCGCGCCGTGTAGCGTCAACGTAGCAGATAGAGATACCGCTCCCGTTTCGTTCCTGTCCGCCCGCCTCCGTCCTCGCCTCCGTCGTCGTTAATCCACCCCCTTTCCCAGTACAGCCGTAAGTAGAGTATCGGACCCGTAGGGGCCCCGATGCGTCGTAGCCGTATCGTCGGCGTCGCGCGTACGCGCGGCGGATCCCGGCGGCCGGCCCGTATCCGTCCGTCCGCGATCCCGCCCGGCGGGACGCGGCTGAAGGACAGTATCCGCGCGTACCCGCGCGAAGGAGCAACACATGAAGAAGATAGCGCTCGCCTATTCCGGCGGACTCGATACCACCGTCATCGTCCCCTGGCTCAAGGAGCACTACGACTGCGAGGTCGTCGCCGTATGCGGCGACGTAGGCCAGGCCTGCGACTGGGAAGGGCTCGAGAAGAAGGCCCTGTCGTCCGGCGCGTCGAAGCTCGTCGTCAACGACCTCAAGAAGGATTTCGTCGAGCAGACGCTCTGGCCCCTCGTGAAGGCGGGGGCCCTCTACGAGGGGCGCTACCTGCTCGGCACGGCCGCGGCCAGGCCCCTGATCGCCAAGGCCCTGACGGAGACGGCCGTCGCCGAGGGCTGCTCGGCGATAGCGCACGGCTGCACCGGCAAGGGCAACGACCAGATACGCTTCGAGATGGGCATCAAGGCCTTCGCCCCCGACATGGAGATCATCGCTCCGTGGCGGATCTGGGACATGGGCAGCCGCGAGGAGGAGATAGCCTACCTCGAGGCGCGCGGCATCCCCGCGCCGTTCAAGAAGGGCGACTCCTACAGCCGCGACGACAACCTGTGGCACGTGAGCCACGAGGGCCTCGACCTCGAGGACCCGATGAACGAGCCCGTCCTCGAGGGCATGCTCAAGATGTGCGTGCCGCCCGATAAGGCGCCGGACGAGGCCGAGTACGTAGAGCTCTCCTTCGAGAAGGGCGTGCCGGTGGCCATGAACGGCGAGGGGATGGACGGCGTATCGCTCGTGGCCAAGCTGAACGAGCTCGGCGGCAGGCACGGGATAGGCATCCTCGACATGGTCGAGAACCGGGTCGTCGGCATGAAGAGCCGCGGCGTGTACGAGACGCCGGCCGGGGCTATCATCATGGAGGCGCATCAGAAGCTGGAGCAGCTCTGCCTGGACCGCAAGACCACGTCGTTCAAGGCGACGGTCGCGCAGCGCTTCGCCGAGCTCATGTACGAGGGCGAGTGGTACTCCCCGCTGATGGACGCCGTCAACGCGTTCGTCGACTCCACCCAGGAGGCCGTATGCGGCGTCGTCAAGCTCAGGCTCTGGAAGGGCGGCCTGTCCTGCGCCGGCATGAGCTCCCCGTACTCGCTGTACGACCACTCGCTCGCCAGCTTCGCGACCGGCCCGCTGTTCGACCACCATGACGCCACCGGCTTCATCAAGCGGGGATTGATGAAGGCCAGGCTAGGGGCCGAGTCGTCCAAGGCAGGCGCCGCCCCCGCGGGCGCTAACGGCTCCGGCGGTTCCGGGCTCAAGGCCGCCAAAGTCGCGGCGGCCTACTAGCATGCCCGGCGTACTACGGCTCTGGGAGACGTCGCCGACCGGGCTCGACCCGCGCGCCGAGCGTTTCCTGTCGTCGCTATCGGTCGACGCGCGCCTGCTCGAGGACGATCTCGAGGGCTCGGCCGCCCACGCGGCGATGCTCGGCCGGGTCGGCGTCGTGCCCGAGGGTACCGCGTCCGCCCTGGTCCGAGAGCTCGGCGCGATGCTCGCCGAGGCGCGTTCGGGAACCCTGGCGCCGGCCGAGCCGGCCGAGGACGTGCACAGCTTCATAGAGCAGGAGCTGACGCGTAGGCTCGGGGACGCGGGCAAGGCCGTACACGCCGGCCGCAGCCGCAACGATCAGGTCGCGCTCGACGTGAGGCTGTACCTGCGCCGCGCCTTCGCCGAGGCCGGCCGCGGCGTGCTCGACGCCATCGGTGCCGTCTGCGACCTCGCGTCGGCCAACGTCGAGACCTACATGCCGTCCTACACGCACCTCAGGCGGGCCCAGCCGTCGACGCTGGCGTTCCACCTGCTCGCGTGGTGCGCCGCCCTCGAGCGGGACTACGGCCGCTTCGCCGACGCCGCTCGACGGGCCGACGAGTGCCCGCTCGGCTCGGCGGCCGTGGCCGGCTCGGGCCTGCCGCTCGACCGCGAGGCGACGGCCGCCGCGCTCGGCTTCGCTCGCCCCAGCCGCAACGCGATGGACGCGACCGCCGACCGCGACGCCTGCGTCGAGTACGCGGCCGCGGCGTCGACCCTGCTCATGCACCTGTCGCGCTTCTGCGAGGAGATCATCCTGTGGTCGAGCGCCGAGTTCGGCTTCATGGGCATAGCCGACGAGTGCTCGACCGGCTCGAGCATCATGCCTCAGAAGCGCAACCCCGACGTCGCCGAGCTGATACGCGGCAAGGCCGGGCGCGCCTTCGGCTCCCTCGTCGCGCTGCTGACGATGCAGAAGGGCCTGCCGCTCGGCTACGACCGCGACCTGCAGGAGGATAAGGCCGCGCTGTTCGACCTGCGCGATACCCTGGCCGGCACGCTGCCCGCGTTCGCGGCGCTCGTCGAGGCGCTGAGGCCCAAGCCGGAGGCGATGGCCGCCGCCCTCGAGACGGGCTTCGCCGAGGCTACCGACCTAGCCGAGCTGCTCGTCGCCAAGGGCGTGCCGTTCAGGGACGGCTATGCGGCGACAAAGGCCGCGGTCGCCGCAGCGGCCTCGAAAGGCGTCGGCCTGGCCGCGCTCGCCGACGCCGACCTCGCGGCGGCATCGAGCGCCTTCGCGGAGGCCGGTATCAAGGCGTCGGACCTGGAAGCGTACCTGAGGCCGGAGGCCTGCGTAGCCCGCCGCGACGGCGTCGGCGGGCCTGCCCCAGCGCGCGCGATAGAGGAGATCGCGAGACTGCGGGCCTTCATCGCGGCGGCAGTGGCTACGTGAAACCGAAACGCCGAGCCAGGAGGTCGTCCCTTATATTCGTGACACCAGCATCGGCTTGCGCGGCGGTAACGATCGCCTATACTTGACCATACGCTTTTCCGAGGGGGACGCGATGCTTAAGCAAGCCGAATTCGAGGATCGATGCAGGGTACGGGGGCTGGACGACGCGGCCGTCGGTAGGGCGCTCGAGACCGTCAGGGCGTTCGAGCGGGCTTTGCCTCGGGACGTAGGCCTCGCGGACGCCCCTCTCGCCGCGATCGACGCCGCGCTGGCCTCTATGTCCGCGGCCGGAAGCCTCGACGAGGGCGCGCTGATGGCGATCGCCAGGTATTTCGCGGTGCTCGGGCACGTTGACGCGTCCATCCGCCTGCTCGCGTACCTCCTGCCGGTCGGCGTGCTCGAGGCGATGGGCGTACGGCTCGGGGAGCTCGAGGGCGACGACAGGGCGGGGCGGGTAATGTCCCGGCTATCGATCCCGCCGGTCGGCTCGCCGCCCGAGGCCTATCCGGCCGCGACCGCGCGCTTCGTATCCGCCCTGCTCGACGAGCTCGGGCCTGAACGCGCGGCGAAGGCCCTGGCCTGGAACGTCCACGGCATACCCGCGGCGGCCTTCGCCGCGGAGCGCGATAGGCTAAGGGAGCTCGGCTCGATAGACGCGTGGCTGGTCGACTACCACGATAGGCAGGTCGCGGAACTGGCGCGTCACGCCGCGGACGGCACGCTGTGGTTCGAGCAACGGATAACGCCCGAGGTGGTCGAATTCGTACGGGCGAACCGCGAGATCCAGGGCGGCGTACGCGTCGGCGACAGGATCCTCGTCACGAAGATACCCTACGACCCGGACCGTTTCCTGAAGTCGGGCGACGCGCTGGAGCGGCGGCGCCTGGCCTGCCACTGCCCGCTCGCCGCCTCGTCGATCACCGCGACGGGGGCCGGCGTCGACCCGGCCTGGTGCGCCTGCTCGGCGGGCTATACCAAATTCATGTTCGACGTGGCCTTCGGCGAGGAGACCGAGGCCGAGGTCCTGTCGTCGGTACTGGCCGGCGACCCGCTATGCCGGTTCTCGATACGCGTGCCGGCGTCGTACGCCGGGGGCTGACGGCCCCGACGGACCCGGGCTCGCCCGGTATTGGACCCGGGCGGGGCGACGGATAGCCGTTACCGGCCATCCGTCGCCTCCGTCCTCGCCCACTCCTTTTTTATTACATCGCGGCCGGGTTCTCCCGGCCCTCGCTTACATGACCTCGCGGATCTGCTTGCGCTCGAGCAGGGCCCTGAGCGTGGCGGCCGGGTCCTTGCGCTTGCCGAGCAGTATCATCGCGGCGATGATGTACGGCTTGTAGCTGGCCTCGCGGTAGGTGTCGTCGCGGTAGCGGTCGAACACGGTCGCGGCGACCTCGCCGGCGGCGCAGGAGACGTCGGTGATGTCGGCCGGCAGGCAGTGCATGTACAGCGCCTTGCCGCCCTTGGTCAGCTTCATCTTCTCCTCGGTGCACTCCCAGTCCTTGAAGCGGGCGTTGTTGGCCAGGCACGACTTCTCGAGGTCCTTGAGCCCGCCCTGGTTGCCGGCGTGGAGCAGCGGCACGCGCTGCAGCATCACGTCGTAGGGCGCCCAGCTCTTCGGGTAGACGATGTCGGCGTCCTTGAACGCCTCGTCCATCGAGTTGGTGTGCTTGAACGAACCGCCGGACGCGGCGGCCTGCTTCTTGGACAGCTCGACGACCTCGGGGATCAGGTCGTAGCCCTCCGGGTGGGCGAGGGATATCTCCATGCCGAAGCGGCTGGCCAGCCCGATGATGCCCTGGGGCACCGACAGCGGCTTGCCGTAGGACGGGGAATAGGCCCAGGTCATGGCGATCTTCTTGCCCTTGAGCTTGTCGACGCCGCCGAAGTAGTGGGCCAGGTGCAGGAAGTCGGCCATCGACTGGGTCGGGTGGTCGATGTCGCTCTGGAGGTTGACGACGGTCGGCCTGTCGGGCAGGACGCCGGCGGCGACGCCGTCGTCGAGGGACTTGGCCACCTCGCGCTGGTACTTGTCGCCCTCGCCGAGGTACATGTCGTCGCGGATGCCGATCGCCTCGGACAGGAAGCTGATCATGTTGGCCGTCTCGCGGACCGTCTCGCCGTGGGCGATCTGGCTCTTGCCCTCGTCGAGGTCCTGGACGTATAGGCCGAGGAGGTCGGCGGCGCTGGCGAACGAGAAGCGGGTGCGGGTCGAGTTGTCCCTGAAATTGGACACCGCGATGCCGGTGTCCCAGACCTTGGGGCTGATGTTAGCCTCGCGCATCGAGCGGAGGACGTCGGCGACGAGGAACGTCGCGTCGATCTCGTCGCGGCTCTTCTCCCAGGTAAGGAAGAAGTCCTTGTGGTACATGTCGATCTTCTTTTTCGACAGCTGGTCGATCAGTGCCTTGATCTCGTTAACGCCCATGCGTAACCTCCCTACGATTCATACCGGCCCTTATTGAGCCGGCTTTTCATTGCTTGCGAACTACTAACCACGGAGGCACGGAGCCACGGAGTCGAGAAGGAAAAGGAGTATTTTGAGAAACCCAATCTCGCATTAATCCTATAACCCATGCATCTCCCCCTTTCTCCGTGTCTCCGTGCCTCCGTGGTTCAAGATCCCTATCCTCTACAGTCTACCCATGGCGCGGAGGACGCGCTCGGGGGTGAACGGCCAGGTGCGGCACCAGGCGCCTACGGCGTCGTGGATCGCTATCGATATGGCCGGGGCCGCCGAGTTGAGCGATATCTCCGACACGCTCTTGCCGCCGAAGGGGCCGACCTCGTCCTCGACCGGCACGAGCTCCACGTGGAAGTCCTCGGGCACCTCGTATACGCTCGGGATCTTGTAGTCGGTGAACCCGAGGTTGAGCGGCCTGCCCCGGTCGTCGAACAGGAGCTCCTCGTACAGCGAGTGGCCGACCGCCTTCATCACGCCGCCGTAGATCTGGCCCTTGGCCAGGCCCGGGTTGATCGGCGTGCCGCAGTCCTGGTACGCGTGGAAGCGCCGTACCTTGACCTCGCCGGTGCGCTCGTTGACGGCGACCTCGGCGAAGTGCGCCCCGTACGGGAACGCGGCGTGGTCGGTCTTGAAGCCGCCGAAGCCGACGATGTCTCCGTGGCCCTCGCCCTGGGTCGCCATGTGGGCGAGCTTGGCGAGGGTGATCTCGCCCTTCTTGCCGCGCACGACGCCTCGGTGCACCAGCTCCAGGTCCTCGACCGGCTCGCCGAGCAGGCCGGCGGCTATCTTGAGGCACTTGTCCCTGAGGTCCTCCGCGGCCTTGACCGCGGCGTTTCCGGAGAAGAAGGTGCCGGAGCTGGCGTAGGCGCCCGAATCGAACGGCGTGGTATCGGTGTCGCCCGAGACGACGGTCACGTCGCCCATGTCGACGCAGAGGATCTCGGCCGCGGCCTTGGCCGTCACCGTGTCGAGGCCGGTGCCGAGGTCGGCGCCTCCCGACAGCATCAGGAGGGAACCGTCCGGCAGGAGCCGTATCTCGGCGTTGGCCGCGTCGATGCCGGGCAGGCCCGAGCCCTGCTGGATGATCACGGCGCCGCGCCCGATCGCCCACTCGGGATCCTCGGAGGCGGGTTTCGGCGCGTCCCAGCTAAAGGCCTTCCGGCCCAGGGCCGTCATCCGGTCCAGGCCGCACTCGCCGAGCGTGACCACGGCGCCGGGGCGTCCCTCGCCGAGGCTCTTGAGTATCTCGAGCCTGGAGCCCGAGCGGACCATATTCTTCTCGATCAGCGCCAGCTGGTCCATGCCCAGCTCGGCGGCCAGCTCCGCGAGCGTGCCCTGCAGCGCGAACGAGCCCTTCGGCGCGCCGTAGCCCTGGTAGGCGCCGGCCGGCGACAGGTTCGTATAGTACGTGCGGACCGAGAAGCGGGCGTTGTCGCAGAGCAGGAGCGGCAGGCTCTTGGACACGGCGTTCATCGGCACGGTCAGGCAGTGCTGGCCGTAGGGGCCGGTGTCGGCCTCGACCTTCATGTCCATCGCCGTCAGCGTGCCGTCGCGCTTGGCGCCGAGCTTTACCGTGACCTCCATGCCGTGCCTGGTGCGGCTGGTCATGAACTCCATCGCCCGGTCGTAGCGGAACAGCACCGGCCTGCGCGTGCGCCAGGCCATATAGCCGGCCACGTCCTCGAGCACGATGTCCTGCTTGGCGCCGAAGCCTCCGCCGACGCGCTCCTTGATGACTCGGACCTTGTGCTCCGGGATCCCGATCGCGGTGGCGACGATGCGGCGGACGTGCCATGGCACCTGCGTCGAGGCGTGGATCACGAGGCGGTCCGCGTCGACCTTGGCGTAGACCACGTGGGGTTCCATCGGCGTGCACTGCACGCGCTTGGCCACGTAGGTGCGCTCGATGACGACGTCCGCCTCGGCGAAGCCCTTATCGACGTCGCCGATGCCGTCGGCCACGCTGGCCGCGAGGTTGCGGTGCGGGTCGGCGTGCAGCGGGAACTGGTAGATGATCGGGTCGTCGCGGTCGTCGCCATTCGTCGACGTCCCGGCGGGGGCCTCGCCTACGACGTACGAGACGCTTCCGTGATGGACGACCGGCGCGCCCTCCGCCTTGGCGTCGGAGATCGACAGCACCGGCCTCAGCGGCTCGTACTCGACGACGATCGCCTTCAGCGCAGCCTCGGCCTCCTCGGGAGTCTCGGCTACGACGGCCGCGACGCGGTCGCCGACGTGACGGACCTTGCGCGGGAACATGCGCTGGTCGTAGGGGCTCGGCTCGGGATAGCCCTGGCCTGCCGTCGTGTAGACGCGGTCGGGGCAGTTCTCGTGGGTGACGATGTCGACGACGCCGGGCATCTCGAGGGCCTTGGATACGTCGATGCGCTTGATCCAGGCGTGAGCGTGCGGCGACATGAGCAGCTTGAGGTGGCAGGCGTCCGAATCGACGCGGTCCTCGACGAAGGCCTTCTCGCCGCGCGCCAGCGCCGCCGCGTCGACCTTCTCCCGGTCCTTGCCGACGTGCCGCAGGTCGGGGCGGAATTCCTGCCCGGCCGGGGCCTCGTAGCTCGGGTCGGCCAGGCGCTCGGACGCGATGCGCGCCGCGTCGAAGAACTGCTCGTAGCCGGTGCAGCGGCAGAGCGTGCCGGACAGCGCGTCGCGCGTCTCGTCCTTGGTCGGCTTCGGGTTGCGCTCGAGGAGGTCGTGCAGGGCGAGGGCGACGGCCGGGGTGCAGTAGCCGCACTGGACGCAGTGAGCGTCGATCAGTGAGCGCTGCACGATCGACAGCTTGCGGTCCCTCGAGAAGTAGTCGACGGTCAGTACCGTCTTGCCCTCGGCCTGGGGCGCCAGTACCTGGCAGGAGTTGACGACGCGGCCGTCGAGGATGACGGCGCATAGTCCGCAGGAGCCCTCGCCGTCGCAGCCGTCGCGCACCGACACGACGCCCTTGCGCCTGAGGGCGGCGCGCAGGGTCTCGCCCGGCTCGCAGTCCCAGGCGACGGCGCGGCCGTTCAGCTTGAATGTTACCTTCATGACAGATCCTCCGCGGCGTGGAGCGCGTCGGCGACGAGCGCCGCCCCGCGCAGCCGCTTGTACTCCGCGCTGCCCCGTACGTCGGATATCGCCGAAAGGAGCGGCGCCACGGCTTTCTCAATATCGGCCTTGGGCGGCAGCGGCTTGCCCTCGAAGAGCGCCGCCAGGTCCGGCCTGAGCGCCGCGCGCGGGCCGAAGCCGCCGACGGCTATCCTGAGGCCGGAGACCTTGCCGCCGTCGAGCCTGAACGCGCAGGCGGCGGTCGCGGTGGCGACGTCGCAGGCGGTGCGGCTATGGCGCAGGGCCGCTACCTTGAGCCCGGGCGCCAGCCTCGCCTCGACGCTCAGCACGACGCCTCGCGGCGCGGCGATCCACGACTCGAGGCTCGTCGCCGCGGGAGCCTTGCCCCGCTCGGCGACCGTTACCGAGGCGCCGAGCGCCAGCAGCACGGGCGCGAGGCTCGAGCACGACTTATTGGCGCCCAGGTTGCCGCCGACCGTGGCGCGGTTCCGCGTGTTGCGGTTGGCCATGGTCGCCGCGGCCGCCTTGACGGCGGACGGAGCGGCCTCCGACTCGATCAGCTCCTGGAAGGTCGCTCCGGCGCCTATGCTCACCTCGCCGCCGTTCCTCTCGACTGAGCGAGGGAGCACCGACGCCAGGTCGACGACGCGCTCCGGCTTGTCCCTGGCCTCGAAAGCCAGGGCGTAGGTGCCTCCGGCGAGCGCTAGGGCGCCCGGCCGGGCTAGCAGGTCGAGGGCCTCGGCGAGGCTCTCCGGCCTGAAGTATTCCTTTACCATGCGGCTTGTATCCCCGCTTTCTCGTAGAGTCTCTTGGCGCAACGATTGGCCTCGTCGCGTATCCGATCCTCGTCGGCGCCTACGAGGCGCCCGTTCTCCACGACCATCTCGCCGTTGACGACGAGGTGGTCGACCCCGTGGTTATATCCGGAGAAGAGCAGCGCGGCCGCCGGGTCGGACAGCGCGCCCGCGTACTCGAGCTTCATCACGTCGAACAGCGCCACGTCGGCTAGGGCGCCGGGCTCCATGGAGCCGGCGTCGTCGTAGCCGAGGATGCGCGCGCCGCCTATCGTCGCGACGCCGAGCACCTCGCGGGCGGTGACGCCGCCCGAGCCGTAGCGCACGCGCTGCAGTAGCAACGCCTGCCTGGCCTCGCCGAGCATGTCCGAGGCGTCGTTCGACGCGGAGCCGTCGACGGCGAGGCCGACGTTGACGCCGCGGTCGAGCATCTCGCGCACGCGGCAGATGCCGGAGCCGAGCCTCATGTTCGACGACGGGCAGTGCGCGACGCCGGTGCCCGTCCTGGCCAGGTAGTCGAGCTCGTCGTCGTTGAAGTGTATGCCGTGGGCGTACCATACGTCCTTGCCGACGAACCCGCAGTCCTCCATGACCTTGAGCGGGCGGCGGCCGTACATCTGCACGCAGAAGTCGTCCTCGTCGTTCGTCTCGGCCAGATGGGTATGGAGGCGCGCCCCGTACCTGCGCGCCAGGTCGGCCGCGTCGCGCATCGACTTCTCGGAGACCGAGAACGGCGAGCACGGCGCGAGCGCTACCTTGCGCATCGCGTCGGGCGCCGCGTCGTGGTACTTCCTGAGCGCTTCCTCGCTCTGGGCGAGGATCTCGTCCTCGTCCTGCACGACGCTGTCCGGCGGGAGGCCGCCGTCCTTCTTGGAGCGCGACATCGAGCCGCGGGTCGGCGCGAAGCGCAGGCCTACGTCGGCGGCCGCCTTGAACTGTATGCCGGGCAGGTCCCCGGTGAACGAGCGCGGGTACAGATAGTGGTGGTCGGTCGATAGCGTGCAGCCGGTCTTGGCCAGCTCCGCCATCGCGAGCATGCTCGACCAGTAGACGGCCTCCTCGTCGATGCCCTTCCAGACCTCGTAGAGGTAGACGAGCCAGTCGAACAGCTTAGCGTCCTGGACGGCCGGCACGTTGCGCGTCAGCGTCTGGTAGAAGTGGTGGTGCGTGTTGACGAGTCCGGGCATGACGACGTGGCGGCTCGCGTCGACGACCTTGCAGGCGCCGGCCGGGACCGGCAGCGCCCTGCCGATCTTGGCGATGCGCTTGCCGTCTATGAGCACGTCCACGCCGGACAGGTCATCCCCGACGGAACCGGCCGCGGGGCCGGCGCCGTAGCGGGGGCGGACCACCCTGAAGCAGTCCTTGAGCAGTATCAATGCAAGACCTCCGCGTTGAATTCCTTGATCATGCCGTCGATGACGTCGGCCTGCTCGTGGAGCCCGCCCCAGTAGGCGCGGTAGTCCTGCCACTGCGCGTTCAGCTCGGTCAGGTCCTTGCCCAGCTGCTCGATCCAGGTGTAGTACTTGAGCTGGTGCACGCGGCGCCTGTCGACGTGGTTCATGTCGAGGACGTAGTCGACGGACAGGTTGCGGAGCATGTCCAGGTCGCGGTCGGCCTGGCGCTGGTCGTACGGGCCGCGCTCGGCCGCCAGCTCGAGCAGCCTGGAGCCGTAGAGGGCGAGCGAGTCGGTGAACACCGTCAGCGCTACGTCGTCGTCGCCGAGCTCGTAGTACTTGGCCGCCTTGATCGTGGCGACCAGGTTGCCGATGCCTGAGATGCCCATCAGGTCGAGCTTGTCGAGCGTGGCCTGCGGCACGCCCGCCTCGGCGAGGACCTTCTTGCCGGCCGGCTCGTTGAAGAGCCTGAGCAGCCTGATCGTGATCTCGTCGTCGACGCCGACGGCCACGTCGGTGTCGCGCAGGTTGTGGATCCACGGGATGTGCTTGTCGCCGATGCCCTCGATGCGGTGGCCGCCGTAGCCGTTCTCCAGGATCGTCGGGCACTGGAGGGCCTCGCCGACGCCGACGCGGGTGCCGGGGTGGTGCTCCTTGAGGTAGGTGCCGGAGCCGAGGGTGCCGGCCGAGCCGGAGGAGTACATCGTCAGCGCCAGGTGGTCGCCCGCCTTGGCCATCTTCTTGAACACGTCGTCCATCGCCGGGCCGGTCACCGAATAGTGCCACAGGTGGTTCGGCAGCTGGTCGAACTGGTTGAAGATCACCGCGTCGGGCCTGGTCTTCTCGATCTCGATGCACTTCTCGAAGATCTCCCAGACGTTCGACTCGCAGCCGGGCGTCGCGATCACCTCGTCGGCCATCGTCCTGAGCCACTCGAAGCGCTCCTTGGACATCTCGGCGGGGAGGATGGCGACGGACGGGCAGGTGAGCAGCTTGGAGATGTAGGCGCCGCCGCGGCAATAGTTGCCGGTGGACGGCCAGACGGCCTTCTTGGTGGTCGGGTCGAAGCGGCCGGTGATCAGCTCGGGCACGAGGCAGGAGTACGCGGCGCCGACCTTATGGGCGCCGGTCGGGAACCACTTGCCGACGACGCCGGCGATTCGGGCCTTGGTGCCGGTGATCTCGCGCGGCAGCTCGAGGTAGTTGACCTCGCCGAACTGGCCTCCCTTCTCCTTGGGCTCGTTCTTCCAGGTCACGCGGAACAGGTTCCGGCTATGGACGTCCCAGAGCCCGATGCCCTTGAGCTCGTCCTTGATCGACTGGGGGATCTTGGTCGGGTCCCTCATCTGCTCGTAGGTCGGCAGGATGATGTTGTTGTCCTTGCAGCGCTGCACGTTCTTCTTGCGCGCCTGCTCGTCTATCCGTAAATCGATCATG
>QKAK01000114.1 GCA_003247225.1 Spirochaetota bacterium
ACGAATAGCCCCTTCCCTTGACCCCGCCCCCTCCCCCGGCTAGACTGACTGGCCGGCCGGGAGGGCGGCGGGAAGGCGGGGTCCTTGGGCAAGCGCGGGTTCGTTCTGTCGGCCGTCGTGGCGGCGTGCTTGTTGCTCGTCGTCGGGGCGATGGCCCGCGCGGCGTCTCCCGAGCCTCCGCCGGCCGCGACGCCCGGTACCGCCGCCGTCGGCCATAGGCCCGACGATACGATGAGGCTGAGGCGCGCGATGGCCGCCGCCGCCGCCTTGCGTCCGGAGGCGCTCGACGGCCTATCCGCCGGCGAGGCGAAAACACGGGCGCGAGCCTTGGCTAGGAGAGCCGAGGCGGCAGGGCTCGACCCGTGCGCGACGATCGATCGGGCCTTGCCGGGCAAGGACTGGGTACAGGCCCGCCTCGTCATGCGGCGGGACGAGGAGAACCTCAGGCTGGACGCGGCCGCCGATAACGCCTACGGACGCTCGTACGCCGCGATCCGCGCCTCGCTCGCCGGGACCAGGGCCACGGCCGAGGCGGTCGAGGCCGCCGTCGGCGAGCTCTGGCGCCGCTACGCCGACCAAGCGTCCGACGCGCGGCTCGTCTCGCCGCTGGCCCGGGGCGACCGGTGGATACCCGGGGCCCGGGCGCTCCGCGCGTCCCACCAGTACGCCCTCGACGTCTTCTTCACGAGCCTGTCGCGCGACGGCGCCGAGGAGAAGGGCCCGGCGGTCGTCAGCATGAGCCGCGGCGTCGTCGTATCGGCCGCGGGCGACTGGGTCGGCGGCGACCGTCCCTCGGCGTACGTCTCGGGCGGCCTGTCGCCGAAGGCCGGCAACGGCGTCGTGGTCTACGACCCGTCGACCGGCCGCTACTACGCGTACTTCCACCTGAGCGACATAGCGGTACGGGCCGGCCAGCTCGTCGAACCGGGGCGGGAACTCGGGCGCGGCGGCAATACGGGGGTCAACGCGCGGAGGCGGGGCCACGGAGGCCACCTCCACCTCGAGATCCACGAATCCGACGGAACGGCGCTCTCCGCCTTCGAGCTGCGCGACCTGATCGCGTCCATTCGCTGAACGACCGCGTGATTACGCCCCGAAAAGCGGTATATTAATCTAAGCGCGCCATTGCATACGGCCTCGGCGCGCGATGAGGAGGTACCATGAAGCGAATCGCCATCGTCATACTGCTCGCGCTCGTAGCCGCCGGCGCCTGGGGCCAGGATCTGGCCGGATTCCAGGAGGGGTTCAACGGCTTCGCGACGGCCCTGGCGCCGACGCTGTCGTATAACGCCACGGCGGGCAACAACTGGTCAGACGCGTATATCGGGAACTTCCCACGTTTCGGCGTGGGCGCCGCGGTCGGATTCACGTCCGTTCCGGTCGGCGAGCTAGACGCCCTCATAGGGACGATCGGGACCGGCGTCGAGATACCGGAGGCCCTCTCCCAGCTGGGCCTGCCCGTGCCCGCGGCCGCGCTGTCGGCCAAGATAGGCGGCTTCGTGCTGCCCTTCGATATCGGCCTCAAGGCGATGATGCTGACGCCCGAGATGACCGCGAGCCTCGACGCCATGGGTTTCTCGTTCGACTACTCGCTGTTAGGCGGTAACGTACGCTACGCGCTGGTCAAGCAGAACCTGCTCCTGCCCGACGTATCGATCGGGGCCGGCTATAACCGCCTGAGCGGCGCCATCTCGATGCCGCTCGGTATCGCCGGACAGAGTTTCACCTTCAACGACGGTACGCAGGACCATACCCTCGCGGTCAGCGACCCCGACCTGGCCCTGGCCTGGACCACCGACAGCTTCGACTTCACCGTCCAGGCGTCCAAGAAGATCCTGTTCATCGAGCCATACGTCGGGGCCGGCCTGTCCGTGGGCAAGTCGACCGTGCGCGGAGGCATCGAGAGTCAGCTGACCTATGACGGCTCCGCCGTGACCGAAGCCGAGGTGGACAGCATCAAGGCCGCGCTCTCCGAGGCCGGTATCGCGATGCCGGAGCTGAGCGCCGACGGGTTCATGTTCGGCTCCGAGGACTCCTCGCCGGCCTTCCGCGTCTACGGCGGCCTGTCCCTGTCGCTGTTCGTCATCAAGCTCGATACCTCGGTCACCTACGCGCCGGCGTCGCAGAGCCTCGGCGCTCAGGTCATGCTCAGGCTGCAATTCTAGGCTAATCCGGGATATAGCCGTCCCCCGCCGCGGTCTCGCGGGCATCCGTCATGCTTGACAGTAGCGGCGGGGCGGCTTAGTATGAAAGCACTGTGAAGAACCAAAAAACCAAGGTACTGGTCATAGTAGAGGACGGACGCAAGCCGCTCGAGGCTATAGCCAAGACGATCAAGACGACGCTCGTCGACAAGGCCGCGGTCAAGGCGCGTAGCGCCTCCGAAGTGGCGATACCGGAGATACTGGCCGCCGACGCGTACGCGTTCGGCGTCGGCGACTCCGCCTCGTCGTCATGGGCCGAGATCAAGCGCCTCTTGACCGGGATGAACCTTGCGGGCAGGAAGGCCGGCTTCTTCGTCGAGGCCGCCGGCGCCGCCGCCGGCCTAAAGGCGGCCTTCGAGCCGGCCGAGCTGTCGGTAGCCCCGCGGGACCTGGTCGCCGGGGATCCGGCCGTCGCCGACTCCTGGATACTGGCGCTGCTCGGCGTCTAAGATCCCGCTCTTCACGATCAAACGCAACGCGAGGTGCTTATGTCCGCAGGTTTCAACCTAGACGACGCCATCAGGAAGGTGCCGGATTTTCCCAAGCCCGGCATCCTGTTCTACGATATAACCAGCGTGCTGTCCAAGCCCGACGCGTTCCGCTACTGCGTCGACGCGATGGTCAAGCTCTATAAGGGCGCCGAGCTGGACGCCGTCGCGGCTATCGAGTCGCGCGGTTTCCTATTCGCCGCGCCGCTAGCCGATAGGCTCGGCATCCCGCTGATCCTGGTCCGCAAGAAGGGCAAGCTCCCGGGCAAGACGATCTCCAAGAGCTATTGCCTAGAATACGGCACCGCCGAGATCGAGATCCACGAGGCCGATATCCCCAAGGGCGGCAGGGTCCTGCTTATCGACGACCTGATAGCCACCGGCGGGACGCTCCGCGCGGCAGCCGACATCCTCGAGGCGGGCGGTGCCGTACCGGCCGGCGTGTTCGGCGTCATAGGCTTGCCGTTCCTGCACTACGAGAAGGCCCTCGAGGGCCTCGAGATCCGGACGCTCATCGAGTACTTCGGAGAATAAGGAGCCATACTCATGTCCATATCCCTCGAAAAGAACAACGCCTGGCACCCCAGGCGAGGCCCCGTCGTGCTCGTAGTGATGGACGGCGTCGGCTACGGCAAGTATAAGGAAGGCGACGCCGTCGCCGCGGCCGACATGCGCCACTTCAGGGCGATGGAGGCTTCCTGCCCTTCCGCCCGCCTCAAGGCCCACGGCACGGCGGTCGGACTGCCGTCCGACGACGATATGGGCAACAGCGAGGTCGGCCACAACGCCATCGGCTGCGGCCGCGTGTTCGCCCAGGGCGCCAAGCTCGTCTCCGCCTCGATCGAGACCGGGGCCATGTTCGCCGGGGAGACCTGGAAGCGCCTCGTGTCGAACGTCCTGGCCGGCGACGGCAGGACGCTCCATTTCCTCGGCCTCTTCTCCGACGGCAACGTGCACTCGCATATCGACCACCTGAAGGCGATGATAGCCCGGGCCAAGGCCGACGGCGTCAGGCGCGTCCGCGTGCACGCGCTGCTCGACGGGCGCGACGTCGGCGAGCAGAGCGCGCTCGAGTACCTGGAGCCCTTCGAGGCCTTCCTGGCCGGGCTGTCCGGCGGCGGCTTCGACTACCGCGTCGCCTCCGGCGGCGGCAGGCAATACATCACGATGGACCGCTACGGCGCCGACTGGTCGATGGTCGAGCGCGGCTGGAAGGCGCACGTGCTCGGGCTGGGAGCCCGCTTCGCGAGCGCCGAGGAGGCGATCCTCCACTACCGCGCCGAGAAGCCGTCGCTGATAGACCAGGACATGCATGAGTTCGTCATAGAGGAGAACGGCAAGCCGATAGGCACGGTAGAGGACGGCGATTCCTTCGTCTACTTCAACTTCCGCGGGGACCGCGCGCTCGAGATCACCGCGGCCTTCGAGGACGACGAATTCCCGCACTTCGACCGCGTCAGGCGCCCCAAGGTCGCCTACGCCGGGATGATGGAGTACGACGGCGACCTGCACGTGCCGTCGGCCTACCTCGTCAGCCCGCCGTCGATCGACCGGACGATGGGCGAGTACCTGGCCGGCTCCGGCGTCAAGATGATGGCGATCTCCGAGACGCAGAAATACGGCCACGTCACCTACTTCTTCAACGGCAACCGCCAGGGCAAGTTCGACGAGAAGCTCGAGGACTACGTCGAGGTCAAGAGCGACCTCGTGCCGTTCGAGCAGCGCCCCTGGATGAAGACCGCCGAGATCACCGACCGCGTTATCGCGGCCATAGAGGGCGGCCAGTACCGCTTCATCCGCCTCAACTACCCCAACGGCGACATGGTCGGGCACACCGGCGTCTACCAGGCCGTAGTCTGCGGCCTCGAGGCCATGGACCTGCAGCTCGGCCGGCTCCGGGCCGCGGTGGAGAAGGCCGGCGGCGTGCTCGTCCTGACCGCCGACCACGGCAACTCGGACGACATGTACGAGCACGACAAGAAGTCCGGCGCCGTTACCGTCAAGGCCGACGGGGAGCCCAGGGCCAAGACCAGCCACTCGCTCAACCCCGTGCCCTGCGTCGTCTACGACCCCGAGTACGCGGGCGAGTACGAGAAGGAGCTGCGAGCCGGGCTCGGCATCAGCTCTCTCGCGGCCACCTGCATCGAGCTGCTCGGCTTCGCGCCGCCCGAGGGCTACGATCCGTCGGTCCTCGAGCCGGCCGAGGCCCGATGACCGAGGTAGAGCTCAAGGCGCGGGTAAGGGACCCGGCCGCGGTCGAGGCGAGGGTCGCGTCGTTCGCGGCCTTCGCCCGGTCCTTCGACAAGTCCGACGAGTACTGGCACGGGCCGGATTGGCGCTTCACCCGCGGGACCAAGGGCTTCAGGCTGAGGATGGACGACGGCAAGGCCGTGGTCACCTTCAAGCAGAAGCGCTGCGACGGCGGCATCGAGATCAACCGGGAGACCGAGTTCGAGGTGTCGGACCCCGTCGCCTTCAAGGCCCTCGTCGAGCGGGTCGGCTGCGAGCCCTTCTATAGCAAGCGCAAGACCGGCAAGGCCTATAGCTACGACGGCTGCACGATAGAGCTGGTCAACGTCGGCGGGCTCGGCGACTTCATCGAGATCGAGCGGCTCGTCGACGGCGAGGAGCCGGCCGCCGTGGCGCTGGCCCAGGGCAGCGTCAGGTCCATCCTGTCGATGGCCGGCGTGCCCGACGGCGAGATCGAGGGCCGCAGCTACTCGGAGCTGATACTCGCCCGGGTCTAGCCGAGGCTGACGAAGCGAAGGCACCTCGTCGAGGCGTTCTCCGGGTCCGGGTATTCGCCGCGCTGCCATTCGGGCAGGAGTATCGAGATGCGGTTCATGATCGCGTCGACCATCTCGGCGCGCACGCTCCGCGGGACGCTGCGCGCGACGCCGCCCGCCGCGCCGTCGCCGTTCCCCGAAGGCGGCTCCAGCACGAACGGCTCCCCTACCCTGAAGGCGAAGCGCGTCCGCCGAACCGATTTCAGGTTCGCCCAGAAGCGCTCGCCGCCGTGATGGGCTATCGGCAGGATGGGCGCGCCGCTACGGAGCGCTAGCTGGACCACGCCGCCGTGGCCCTTGCGCAGCCTGCCGTCGCCGCTCCTCGTCCCCTCCGGCGCTATCAGGAGCAGTCCCTTGCGATCCAGCACCTCGAGGGCCTTGCGCATCGCCGATAGGTCCGAGCCCTCCCGGTCGATCGCGATGGCCTGCCACGAGTCCGCCAGGGCGCCCATTATCGGGTTATCCCAGGTCTCGCGCTTGATGATGCCGATCGCGTCGCGAGGGAACAGGAACGAGTACAGGAGCGGCACCTCGAGGAAGTTGACGTGGTTCATGACGACGATGATGGGCCCCGTCTTAGGCACGCGCTTCATGTCGGCGGCGTCGATCCTGCATATCCTGGACAGGATGAACTTCACCGCGGGCGTCACTACTCGCGAGGACTTCGTCATGCGCGGGCCTCAGGCCTTGGATTTCTGCCGGGCGACGCGCCCGGGATCGCAGATTATGGTCAGAGCGCCGGCCAGGCATTCGATATCGAGGCGCTCTCCGTCGACGCAGACGGTCTCGCCGTCGGCGTGGACGATCAGGCCGCGGTTCGGCGCCTCGATGACTATCCTCGAGCCGCCGAAGGTCTTGACCTTGGCGTGTCCGGCCTGCGTCCCCTTGGTATAGCGGACCATCAGGTCGACCATCTCGCCTCGGCTAAGCCGCTCGGCGACGCACAGGTCGAACCGGCCGTCGTGGTTCTCGGCGTCGGGCGCCATGAAGAACGTCCCGCCCATGCGCTTGCCGTTCATGATGTTTATCTGCTGGCATTCCTGCTCGAGGCGCTGGCCGTCCCAGGACAGCCTGACGAGCGGGGCGTCGGGGAATAGCGCGAAGGTCTTCAGCGCGCCGAGCACGTAGGCCATGAAGCCGTGGACGCGCTTCATCTTGGCGGCCTCGAGGCCGACGATGGTGTCGAAGCCGACTCCGATCCCGTTGGCGAAGTACTTGCCGGCCGGATAGTCGCCGCCCCTCACGACGCCGACGTCCATCGCCCGCTTCTCGCCCCTGGCCAGCACGGCCACGCACTCCTCCAGCGCGCCAGGCAGGTCGGCGCCGTAGGCGAAGTCGTTGCCGCGGCCGACGCTGAACGCCGCGAGCACCGGGACGGCCTTACCGGCGGCCTTCGCCCCCATCAGGCCGTTGACGACCTCGTTGACCGTGCCGTCGCCCCCGGCCGCCACCACGACGCCGTAGCCGCGGTCGCCGGCCGCCTCCGCGAGCTCGGTCGCGTGGCCGACCCGCTCCGTCAGGGCCAGCTCGAACCCGAGCCCCGCCCCCGCCATGAGCCGCCGTATCTCGGGAACGCGTTCCCCGGCCTTGCCCTTGCCCGCTATCGGGTTAAGTATTATAAGTATGCCGCCGTTCTTATCCATGGTAATGTAATATAGACTGGAACGCGCTACGGCGCTAGCCGGAAAACGCCCTAACGGAGCCCGTCCGCCAGGGAGGCGGCGACGGCCATATTGACGATGGCCAGCCGGCCGAGGAAGCGCTCGTCGACGTCGAAGCGCGGATGGTGGTTCGGATAGGACGATCCCGGCGGCTGCGTGTCCAGGAACCAGAAGCACCCGGGGACCTCCGCCAGGTAGTACGAGAAGTCCTCGGCGCCCATGCTCGGCGCCGTCAGCTCGCGCACGTTCCCGGCGCCGATCGCGCGCGACGCGGCGTCCATGGCCCGGGCGGTCGCCCCCGCGTCGTTCACCAGCGGGGGGTAGCCGTCTATCCAGTCGAACGCGTGCTTAAGGCCGTGGGTCGCGGCGACTCCGGCGCAGGCGCGCCCGACCCCGTCCTTAGCCAAGGCTCGGAGCGCCGGCGTGAGGGCGCGCGCCGTTCCGCCGAACCGCGCCTCGCCGGGGATGACGTTAAAGGCGGAGCCCGCCGACAGCTCGCAGACGCTGAGCACGAACGGTTCGCGCTGGTCGGGCGCCCTCGATCGGAACGACTGCAGGGCCAGCACGAATTCGGCCAGGGCCGGTATCGGGTCGAGGGCCTGGTGCGGGGCCGAGCCGTGGCCGCCCGAACCGATGAAGGAGCCGGAGAACATATCGCCGGCCGCCATCATCGGACCGGGCATGAAGCCGGCCTGGCCGGGCGACAGCTCGTCCGACAGGTGCCCGACGTGGGCGCCGACTATCGCTCCTACGCCGTCCAGGCAGCCGTCGGCTATCATCGCCCGCGCGCCGAAGCGGCCCTCCTCGCCGGGCTGGAACAGGAGCCGTACCATGAATCCGTCGGGAGGCGACGCCGCGTAGCGCTCGGCGCAGGCCAGGAGCGCCCCGGCGTGGGCGTCGTGCCCGCAGGCGTGCATCGCGCCGGCATGAACGCTGGCGAACGGGAGGCCGGTCTCCTCCGCGACCGACAGCGCGTCCAGGTCCGCGCGTATGGCGACGAGGGGCCCGGAGCCGCCGATATCCGCCACGAGCCCGCCTCCGCAATCGCGGGGCGACAGGCCCGCCGCCTCCAGCGCGCCCCTGACGTACCGTACCGTCTCGGGCAGGTCGAGCCCCGTCTCCGGTATCCTGTGCAGTGCCCGCCTGTGAACCGTGGCCCGAGCCGCTAGCTCGTCTATCCGCCCGACGTCCATATCGCCTCCATTCGCGCCGTCACACTCTATACATCGCCATCGAGCCTGTCGATGCCCCTCCGCCGTGCCGCCTCGATCGAACGGCCCTCGCTATCGCCTATGGAAGCGGTTGTACTACGGGCCTAATCGCGGTATAAGGTAGGGCGAGGGGGAACCGCGCGCTCCCGACGATCCGGGGCGTAACCAAGGGCCGGCCGCGGTGTTGAAACGCATATGTATCAAAAAATAATAGCATTCGTCATGACGGCCGCGGCCACGGCCGGATACGCGTCCGCCGCGTCCTATGGCGAGCTCCTCGCATCCGCCGTAGCTCGAGATACGGAACTAGCCGCATTAGCCATAGCCGAGGAGCGGGCGGAGATAGCCTACCTCCGCGCCGTCTCCGCCCGCGACGCCGCGCGCTTCGAGCTGGCGATCGACGGGATCGAGGCCGGCGGCGCGGGCTCAGCGGCGAACGTATCGGCGAGGCCCAAGGCGCGCGTCACGATGCCTCGAGGCGTTTCCATCGGCGTGGAGGCGCCCGTCGCCTATGACGAGGACGGCTTCTGCGCCCGGGCTATCCTGAACGCGAGCGTACCGATACGGCGCGGTCCCGACGAGACCGTAACGGACGCCGCGATCGCCGAACGGGCGTGGATACGGGCCCGGTGGGCCCGCGAATCGAGGCGCCTGGCCGTCGAGAAGGAGCTGGCCATGGCGCTCAAGGGCCTGGCGAGCGCCGAGGCGTCGCTCCAGGAAGCGATCCGCGCCGAGGCGAAGGCCCGGCGCTCGATGGAGGAAGCCATTGCCATAGACGGAGCGAGCCCCGGGGGCACCGTCCTGCTCGGCCTTGAACGGGAACTTCGCGTCAAGGCTAGCGAGCGACGGGCCGCGGAGTCCTCGCGATCCAGCCGGCGCGAATCGCTCGCGACGCTAACGGGCCTGTTGGCCCCCGTATCGGTCGACGGGCTCGAGATCCCGGCCGTAGACCTGGACGCTTCCCTACCCAGCCCCGAGTCGGTCCCATCGGCTCGATTCGCGGCTGAGTCCGCGCGGATCGCCGCGATCGACTACGCCGAGGCCGGCAGGCGCGCTACGCTGGCCGCCATAGCGGACGCGTCCATCGGCGACGCCCCGGGCGTCGTCTCCGGCGCGGCGAGCGAGGGAGGCTCATCGCTCGGAGCAGGGCTGGCGCTCGAATGCGACGACATGGAGGCGCGGGCTGGCCTGGGATATCGCTTCGGTACCGGTCCCACGATAGGCGGCTCCGTAACCTGGAAACCGAGGCCTCGCGGCGAGCGCTCGTTGATCGAGCGGGATAGGGAGCTCGTCCTGGATCAGGCCCGCGCGGAGGAGACGAAGGAGCTCGACGCCGCCGCGCGAGCCATAGTCGAACTTGAATACCGGCGCCGTGAGCTTAAGCGGAACATGCTAGACCTCGCCGACGACCTGCGCTTCGCCGCGGAGCAACGCCGCGTCAACGAGACATGGCTCGACGCGGGGATCGTCAGCGATACGGATTACGCGGAAGTCCTCGCGTTCGAGGAAGGCGCGAAGGCCCTCGATACCGAGGCGGCCCTCGATCGCGTCATCTGGAACATAGACCGGCTACTCCTTTCGGGTAGCTTCCCGCCGGACTGAAGCGGTGAATGGATGAAGATGAAAGCCAAGAACAAGAGAATAATCCTACTCGTCTCCGGCCTAATCGCGCTCGGCGCGGTCGTCCTCGGCGCGTCCGGGTACTTAGGCAAGGCGGGCGGCGGAAGCGCGGGCGAGGACGAGACCGTCGTCGTCGAGAAACGGCTCGTCGACGACATCATCGAGGTCTCCGGTCACCTCAAGGCCAAGGCCGAGCAGGAGATACGTGCGCCCGCCGACGGCATAGTCGTCAGCGTGAGCGTCCAGGCCGGGGCGGCGGTGAGGAAGGGCGACCCCATAGCCGCGATGGAGTCGTCGTCGGCCGCCTTCGAGCTGGAGAGGCTGCAGTACCAGATCGAACAGGAGCGCTTCGCGGGCAACCGTCGTAAGATAGCCCTCCTCGAGTCTGAGCTCGCGATGAGGAGGAAAGCCGTCGAGGACCTGACCATACGCGCCCACCTCGACGGCAAGATATCGCGCCTCGACCTCAAGGTCGGCGACGTGCTTAAGGCCGGCGAGGCGTACGGCAGGGTCATCGACGTCCGCGCCCTGACCGCCGACATCGAGATAACGGAGGTCGATATCCCTCGCGCCAGCGTCGGGCTACCCGTGGAGTTCCGCTTCCCCGCCCGCCCGGGCCTTAAGGCTACGGGCCGGCTCGCGTCCTTCCCGGAGGAAGGGCGCATAAACGACCGCGGCCTCACGGTGCTCGACGCCAAGCTGGTCATAGACGAGCCTCCCGAGGGGCTGCTCCCCGCGTTCACGTTCGACGCCGTCATAACCGCGGGAGAGCCCCGGGTCGTCCTGGTCGTCGACTCGCGCGCCGTCTCCTATCGCGGCGGCCGGCCGGAGATAGAGCGCAGGGGGGAGGACGGGGCCTGGGAACGCGTGTCGGTCGCCACCGAGGGCTTCGGCTCCGGCTTCGTCAGCGTCCTCGACGGCGTATCGGAGGGAGACGTCCTCCGTATCCGCAAGGAAACGCCGGAGGAGGGCAGTTGACCGACGACGAGGACGCGGTCCGGCTGGAAGGGGCGTATCGCCGGTACGAGATGGGCGACGAAATCGTCAAGGCGCTCGACGGCGTCAGCTTCAGCATAGGCAAGGGCGAGCGAGTCGCAATAATGGGTCCCTCGGGCTCGGGCAAGTCCACCTGCATGAACCTCATAGGCTGCCTGGACCGGCCTAGCGAGGGGCGCGTGCTCATCGACGGAGTCGACACCGCCGGCCTCGCCGATCGCGACCTAGCCGTCATCCGTAACCGGTCCATAGGCTTCGTCTTCCAGCAGTTCCACCTACTACCGAGGCTAGACATAGCCAAGAACGTCGAGGTTCCGCTCCTGTACGCCGGCGTCCCGCGTCGAGAGCGGCGCAAGCGAGCGCTCGACGCCCTGGAGAGGGTCGGCCTCGCCGACAGGGCGCGTCACCGGCCGTCGGAACTATCGGGCGGACAGCGCCAGCGGGCCGCCATAGCGAGGGCGCTCGTCAACGATCCGTCCATCCTCCTGGCCGACGAGCCGACGGGGGCCCTGGACAGCGCGACGGGCCGAGCGGTGCTCGAGCTATTCGACGATATCAATCGGCTCGGCACGACGGTCGTCATCGTGACGCACGACCCAGGCATAGGCGCCGCCTACCCGCGCGTCATCAAGCTCCGCGACGGCAGGCTGGAGGGCGCATGATACGGGAATCCCTGCTCATGGCCTTCGAGAGCTTCGCGGGCAACAAGCTGCGAGCCGCCCTTTCGCTCATAGGCGTCGTCATAGGCGTCGCGAGCGTAGTCGCGGTGACCGCGCTCTCGGCCAGCGGCGCGGCCGACGTACGTGAGCAGTTCGAGGCGTTCGGCCTAGACGCCGTACAGGTATTCGCGTCGGGCGGTTCGTTCGGCCAAGGCGGCCCGGTCAGGCTCGACGACGCGCTGGCGGCCGATATACTCCGGGCCTTCCCCGACGCCGAGGCGGTCCTCGCCCAGGCGCCGCTCGGGGGCACCCTGGCGAGGAAGGGAGAGACCTCGTCGGGAGCCGTCATGGCCGTCGACTCACGGTACTTCTCGGCGATGGACGCCAGGATAGAGTTCGGCCGAGGATTCGACCAAGGCGACGAGTACCGCGCCAGGCCTGTCGTCGTCCTCGGGTCGGCGCTGGCCCGAGAGCTGTTCCCGGAGGGCGATCCCGTCGGTAAGCGCGTCTCGTTCACTGCGCAGAGGACGAGCGCCAGCCTCGAGGTCGTAGGCGTATTAGCGCCCAAGCCGGCGCTCTTCATGGACGACTGGGATCGGAGCGCCTACATGCCGTTCATGACGGCGTCGCGCCGCTTCTTCGGCGATCTCGAGCCGCGGGTGATCAGCGTGGTAGCCAAGGACAGGGACCGGGTCGTCGCCCTCGGCGAGGGCCTGAAGCGCTTCTTCCTCGACCGTACCGGGGATCCTGAGGCGTTCTGGATCACCTCGCCGAAGGAATGGGCGGAGGAGAACGAGAAGATGATACGGACGCTGAGCCTGCTCCTCGGCGGCGTCGCCGCCATTAGCCTACTCGTCGGCGGCATAGGCATCATGAACATCATGCTCGTATCGGTGACCGAGCGGCGCCGGGAGATAGGCGTCCGCAAGGCCCTCGGCGCGACGACGGGCGACATACGGACTCAGTTCCTCGTCGAGGCCTCCGCGCTGACGGTATCGGGCGGATTCATAGGCCTCCTCCTGGGCTGGTGCGCGGCATGGCTAGCCGTCAAGGGGTTTCAATGGAAATTCGTCGCTTCCCCCGACACGGCCGTCCTCGCCGTGGCCGTCTCCGTAGCGGTCGGCCTATTCTCAGGTATCTACCCGGCCGCCCGCGCCGCCCGCCTCGACCCGGTCGATGCCCTCGCCTCGGAGTAGCCGCTACGGCCGCCCCGGCGGGGCCGCTCCTCAGCGCGGGCGCTTGAGGTAGTCCAGGAAGACCGAGACCCGCTCGTGCACGAAGAAATCCCTCGCCCTCGGACGGGCCCGGAGCACGAGGCCGTCGAGCCTGGTGACGCGGGAGATGGCCACGTAGGCCTGTCCCGCGGCGAAGGCGCCCCGGGACAGGTCGACGAAGACCCGCTCGAGCGTGAGTCCCTGGGCCCTGTGTATCGTCAGGGCCCAGCCGAGCTGAAGCGGCAGCTGCCCGTACCGGTCCGCTTCGGCGGGAACGACCGCGCCGTCCCGGAGGACGTAGCGGATCCGCTTCCAGACGTGAGGGCCGACCCTGAACTCCCCCGTATCGTCGCGTAGCGCGACGCCCGCCTCGTCGAGCGAGGTAACGGTCGCCATGGCGCCGTTGGCCCATCGACCGGCTTCGTCGTTCGCCGTCAGCATGACGCGCGCGCCGACCCTGAGCTCGAGCTCGCGCGGCACGGGAAGCTCGTCATCGCCCGAGTCCTTGGCGAACCGGCCGTCGGCGCTCGCGGCGTATACCCGGGACGGCCCCGGCAAGGCGGCGAGCCTATAGGCGTTGAGGCGTTGCGCCTCGGCCCTCGTGGCAGTCAGCACGAGATGGTCGACCGGCGGCTTCTTCCCCTCGGGAAGGACCCGGGAAGCCAGGAGCCGCAGGTCGTCGTCGGTGACGTCGCCCGATCGGCAGCGGTCCAGCGTCGCGAGGAAATCCGCCTCGCTCTGCCTGAAGACCCGCGTGAACTCGATCCGCCTCATCGTCCGCGCGCGCGCGCGCAGGACCTTCGACGAGAAGAAGAAAGGGCTCTTATATCGCTCGGCGAACAGGCCGCCGGCCCGGCTCGCCTCTTCCGGCTCGACCGGCGGAAGCTGGTACGGGTCGCCGAAGAGGATGACGCGGGCTCCGCCGAACGGCAGCCTGGGCTCCCGTTTCGCCCTGCGCATACGCCTATCGACCTCGTCGAGCAGGTCGGCGCGGACCATCGATATCTCGTCTATGACCAAGGTCTCGACCGCGGCTAGCAGGGGGTAGAGGCGGCCTTCCCGTTCGGCGTCCAGCCTCGTCTCCAGGTATACCGGCTCGCGCGGGTCGATCCAGAAGAAGCTATGGATCGTCTGCCCGCCTATCGACAGCGCCGCGACTCCGGTCGGCGCGAGGTATACCGCGTTCGCCGGCCGAAGCTCCGTCTTCACGTAGTTCAGGAAGGTCGATTTACCGGTTCCGGCCCGCCCGGATACCCAGACCAGGCGCTCGCCGGCGTCGGCGATAACAGAGACCGCCGTTTTCATCTCATCCGTCAGTATCATCGTATCCACTGCGACTCCAAATTTTTAAGGAGCCTCATTACAACCGAATACCGACTATCGTGGCAATGGGTCCGGCGCCCCTATCAAAAAAGCCCGCCCGGCCATAGGCCGAGCGGGCTTTTTTTGGGCGCTGAGGGATTTGAACCCCCGACATCCTGGGTGTAAACCAGGCGCTCTGACCAGCTGAGCCAAGCGCCCCGACGCTAGACGATACCATGCGGGACGATCGGCGGTCAATAAGACGGGCGTCGGAGGCCGCGGCGATTCCGGCATGGCTATGTTCGCCGGATCATGGTAGAATGCCTCATGGAATCGGAGAGGTACCCGTGAGGCTCGCCTGCGTCGGGAACGCGCTATACGACGTCGTCGCCTTCGTGGAGACGGATTTCGCGTCTCGGTTCGGCTTCCACGCCGGTTCGACGGTCCACCTCGACCGCGCCGGCATGGAGCCCATCCTATCGGCGATAGCGAAGTCATCCCGAGGGGCCGGAGGCGGCGCGGTCAATACGGCCAAGGTGTTCGCCTCGCTCGGGCACGGCGCCGCGTTCGCCGGCATGGTCGGCGACGACGAGCTCGGCGCCAGCTTCCGCGGCGACCTCGACGCCTGCGGCATAGAGTCGTACGTACAGGTAGGGCGCGGCCGTACCGGGACCTTCTGCGCGATGATAGCCCCCGACGGAGAGCGTACCGTCGCCGTCGCTCCCGAGCTGGCGCCGAGGCTCGACCCTTCCGCGATCCCGGACGAATTCTTCTCGTCGGGTTCCACGCTGTACGTCGACGGCTTCATCGCCGCGAACCCTGACGCGCTTCGCTCCCTGACGCGCAGGGCCGTCGGCGCCGGCATGGGCATCGCCCTCGACGTCGCCGGCTTCCGCATCGCGGTCAAGCATCGCGAGCTATTCCTGGAACTCATCCGATCGGTCTGCTCGTGGACCTTCATGAACGAGGACGAGTTCATAGCGCTGAGCCAGACGGGCGTCGACGAGGGCCTCAAGGATTTCTCCGCGTCGGCGCCCGGCACCGTCATAGTCAAGCGCGCCGAGACGGGCGCCGTCTGCGTCAGCGACGGCTACCTGCTCGAGAGCGCGGTACGGCCGATCCGGGCGACCGATACGACCGGCGCCGGCGACGCGTTCGCCGCCGGCTTCCTATCGGCGGCCCTCCGCGGCGAGCCGCTCGCGCGTTGCCTGCGCCTCGGTAACCGCGTCGCGGAGCAGGCGATCCAGGTGCCCGGGATGGCGCTCGACGGCGACCGCCTGCGTAGGGCGGCCTCCACGGTACTCTAGTCAGCGCCATATCGTCCGATTACTCCATTAGTCTATATTCATCCGCCAAAACGCCTCCATGCCCGGTCAAACGCCTTGCCTGTCGGGCCAAAACCTCTATATTTTATAGCGAAACTAAGCGAAAGGACGGCGGAGAATGCCCGACAACGAGATAATACCGATCGATATGCTACTACCGAACAAGATTCCAATCATTCCGTTGAATGGAAAACCGATATTCCCCGGCATCTTTACGCCTTTGATGCTCGGGAGCCAGGACGACATACAGACCATAGACGACGCGATGCAGACCGACGGCATGGTCGGCCTCGTGCTCGTCAGGGACGATACCGACAAGCCCAAGGCCAGCGACCTCCACGAGGTTGGCACGGTGGCCAAGATCGTCAAGCGTATCAACCTGCCCGACGGTTCGGTCAATATCTTCATCTCCACCCTGAAGCGCTTCAAGATCAAGAAGGCGCTGTCCAAGGAACAGCCTATCATGGCGGCGGTCGAGTACCTGGAGGACCAGGGAGAGGGCCCGGACGAGATCAAGGCGCTGACCAGGGCGCTGCTGTCGGAGATGAAGCAGGTCTCGGAGAACAATCCGCTGTTCTCCGAGGAGATGCGCCTCAACATGATCAACATCGACCATCCGGGCAAGATCGCCGATTTCATCGCGAGCATCCTGAACATCGACAAGGTCGAGCAGCAGAAGATACTCGAGCTCACCGACATCAAGGAGCGGATGGAACGCGTCCTCATGTCGATCAAGCGCGAGCAGGAGCTGCTCAAGATCCAGAAGCGCATCCAGAGCGAGATAAACGAGAAGGTCGAGAAGAGCCAGCGCGACTACTTCCTGCGCGAGGAGCTCAAGGCCATCAAGCAGGAGCTCGGCATGCCGGCCGACGCGAAGGGCTCGGACTTCCAGCGCTTCAAGGAGCGGCTCGACGCGTTCGGCTTCGCCGGCGAGGTCAAGGAGCTGGTCGACCAGGAGCTGGAGAAATTCAGCCTGATGGACCCGAATTCGTCCGAGTTCATCGTGACGAGGAACTGGCTCGACCTGGTCTCGAACCTGCCGTGGAAGGCGGAGACCGGCAAGGACTTCGACATGCAGGCCGCCCGGGACGTCCTCGAGAACGACCATTACGGCCTCAAGGACGTCAAGGACCGCATCATCGAGTACCTGGCGGTCCGCAAGCTGAAGCGCGACGCCAAGGGCTCGATCCTGTGCCTGGTGGGCCCGCCCGGCGTCGGCAAGACCAGCGTCGGCCGGTCCATAGCCCGGGCGCTCGGCAAGGAGTTCTTCCGCTTCTCGGTCGGCGGCATGCGCGACGAGGCCGAGATCAAGGGCCACCGCCGTACCTACGTCGGCGCGCTGCCCGGGAAGATCATCCAGGGCCTCAAGATCACCAAGAGCCGCGACCCGGTCTTCATGATCGACGAGATCGACAAGATGGGCTCGAGCTACCAGGGCGACCCGTCGAGCGC
>QKAK01000091.1 GCA_003247225.1 Spirochaetota bacterium
AGAAGCCGTACCGGGTCAACGCGAGCGCGTCGGCGACGCCGGAACCGATGAAGACCCACGCCGAGGTGGCGGGCATCGATGCTGGGCGAATCGCTCCTGAACTCGGTTGGATCTATCTCCGTCGCCCGTTCATCTCGAAGCAGGCGCTAAGTAGAGACAACAGAAGGATATGGCTGAAAAGCACGCCGACTCCTCTCAAGGATAGTGACGACTACCTGCCGAAGTACGCGGCTGGATAGTCGTCACAAGGTTCGAGGAACTAAATAAAGCTCAAGGATTCTGACACTTGTGCCGATATTTAAAGAGGAGTCGGATTTCAGCCGCTTCGGCCCATCCGGGACCGTCGCGCTCTTACCCTACTCTACGATAATCGGCTCCGGACGGTAAGACTTTAGCGTCGCCGCATGATGAAAGGAGGAAAGAGGCGACCAAGACCGGATCGGCCGTATCGAGACGCGGAACAAGGATGCTCCGCGTACAGACACAAGGAGGAAGTCATGATCATCAACCACAACATCAGCGCGATGTACGCCAATCGCCAACTCGGCGTCAACGGCCTCGCCGTCGACAAGGGCATGGAGAAGCTGTCGTCCGGGATGCGCATCAACCGCGCCGGCGACGACGCGTCCGGGCTGGCCGTCTCCGAGAAGATGCGTTCCCAGATCCGCGGCTTGAACCAGGCCTCGAAGAACGCGGCGAACGGCATCTCGTTCATCCAGACCACCGAGGGATACCTACAGGAGAGCCAGGACATCCTGCAGCGGCTCAGGGAGCTGTCGATCCAGGCGGCCAACGGCATCTACACCGCCGAGGACCGCATGCAGATCCAGGTCGAGGTGTCCCAGCTCGTCGACGAGATCGACCGCATCGCCAGCCACGCCCAGTTCAACGGCATGAACCTGCTGACCGGCCGCTTCGCGCGCGAGGACGGCGAGAACCTGGTCACCGGCTCGATGTGGTTCCACATCGGCTCGAACATGGACCAGCGTGAGCGCGTGTACATCGGTACGATGACCGCCTACGGCCTCGGCGTCAGGCAGATCGGCTCGGACGAGATCGTATCGCTCGAGTCGCCCGACGGCGCGAACCGGACCATCGGCGTCCTCGACGAGGCGCTCAAGAAGGTCAACAAGCAGCGCGCCGACCTCGGCGCCTACCAGAACAGGCTCGAGCACGCGGTCAAGGGCATCGACATCGGCGCGGAGAACCTCCAGGCCGCCGAGAGCCGCATCCGCGACACCGACATGGCGTCGGAGATGGTCCAGTACACGAAGGACCGGATCCTCGTCCAGGCCTCGAGCGCGATGCTCGCCCAGGCGAACCAGAAGACCGCTTCAGTCTTGCAGTTGCTCCAGTAAGGCGATATACTAAAAAGAGAGTACGGCCGTCCCCTTCCCCGCTCGGGGAGGGGACGGCCGACAGGTCTTTGACAAACACCCTCGTGCGCATGCCGGCGGAGATGCCGGCCCTCCTTTCGGGAGGACCGGTTCCCCCGCCGTATGGGGCATGAACGGACGGGAACGGGCGCGAGAACACGGAATCCCGGCCTCGACGCCATGCGCGCGGGACGCGCGGCAAGGAACGCCGCGCAGTTAGTCCTGCAAGGAGGGTCATATGATCATTAACCACAACATGAGCGCGATGTACGCCAACAGGTCGCTGGGCGTTACCGGGGTCGAACTCAACAAGAACATGGAGAAGCTCGCTTCCGGTCAGCGCATCAACCGCGCCGGCGACGACGCTTCGGGCCTCGCGGTCTCCGAGAAGCTCCGCGGCCAGGTTCGCGGCCTCAACCAGGCCCAGCGTAACATCGAGAACGGCGTTTCATTCATACAGACCACGGAGGGCTACCTCCAGGAGACGCAGGACATCCTGCATCGCGTGCGCGAACTGGCCGTCCAGTCGGCCAACGGCATCTATACCGCCGAGGACCGCATGCAGATCCAGGTCGAGGTTTCCCAGCTGGTCGACGAGATCAACCGGATCGCCAGCCACGCTCAGTTCAACGGCATGAATATCCTGACCGGCCGCTTCTCCAAGGACGGCGGGCAGGTCATGCAGCTGCAGGTCGGTGCCAACATGGATCAGAACGAGAGGATCTTCATCGGCACGATGACCGCCACGGCTCTCGGGCTCCAGGGTGCCCAGGGCGCCGAGGGCATGATCTCCATCGAGGATCCGGAGAAGGCCAACGCCTCCATCGGCAACCTCGACGCCGCGCTCAAGACGGTTTCGAAGCAGCGCGCCGACCTCGGCGCCTACCAGAACCGCTTCGAGATGGCTTCCAAGGGCGTCGCGATAGCTTCCGAGAACCTCCAGGCCGCCGAGAGCCGCATCCGCGACACCGACATGGCCTCGACGATGGTCGATTACGTCAAGAACCAGATCCTGTCCCAGGCCGGCGGGGCGATGCTCGCCCAGGCCAACACCAGGACCCAGTCCGTGATGCAGCTGTTGGGTTAATACAACCGTTCATAGATTCATTGCGGAGAGCTTCCTGGACGTCGTCTTTCCGCGACGGAGTCTGATCTGACCGGAAGGGGGGAGATCGCGCCCTCCCCTCTTCATCTTTACGAACCGGGCGCGCCCCCGCGACAGGGAGTCGGAACGGGAGCGCTCCCATAGACAGGAGGAAACGTATGGCAATCGACGTTTCAGCCGTATATACGCTCCCCAACGCCGCGTCGGCAGTGCAGCAGGAAGCCGCTAAGCCGCGCGCCAAGCCGGGCGACGTGATGAGGACCGAGCCTCCCGTATCGATGGACACCATCATCGGCGAGCTCGTGGACGTCAGCGCCGCGTTCAATAAGCGGCTATCGTTCAGCCTGAACGAGAAGCTCGGCCAAGTCGTCGTCAAGGTAATCGATACCGATACCGACAAGGTAATAAGGGAAATTCCGCCCGCCGAGCTTCAGCACGTAAACGAGCGTATACGGGAGGTAATCGGCATCCTGTTCGACGAGAGGGCGTAACCCGGAAGGAGGGCCTCGAGGCCCCATGTCGGATATCAGCATCCCCGGCGTCACGAGCAAGTACGATACCGCCAAGATAATCGAGGGCCTGATGGCCGTCGAGCGCATACCGCTCACGCGCTCCCAGGAGCGCCTCGAGGAGATACGGCTCCAGCGGACCGCCTGGCTCGACCTGAACCGCCATATGTCGTCGCTCAGGGAGAGCGCCCGGTCGCTATTCTCGTTCCAGAACCCGTTCAACGAGCGTACGGCCTCGTCGAGCGACGAGACGGTACTGACCGGCACGGCCACCAGGGAGGCGATCGAGGAGACCAAGTCCTTCGTCGTCAAGCGGACGGCGAGCGCCGATCGCTTCATGTCCGACGCCGTCGCCGCCGACGCCAAGGTACCCAAGGGCGAGTACTCCTTCTCGGTAGGCGATAAGACTATTCGCCTATCCTACGGCGGCGGTTCGATCAAGGACTTCGCCGACGCCATCAACCGCAAGGGCGGCGAGACCCTGCGCGCCCAGCTCGTCGCCGTTCGTCCCGACCAGAGGGTGCTCGTCATCGAGTCGCTCAAGACCGGCAAGGATAACCGGCTGGGTTTCGGCGGCGCCGCGGAGGACTTCGCGCTATCGGTAGGTCTCGTCGAGAAGGCCAGCTCGACGCTCAAGGAGCTGCCGACCGACCGGCCCGTCCGCTTCGACCAGCCGCTCGACCCGTCCAGGGCCTTCCTGAAGGACGGCGCGCTCTACCTGGCGCCCGGAGCCGAGGCGGCGCTCAAGCTGGCGTCGCCGAGCCGGAGCGAGGGGCTCGTCCTCGAGCTCGAGGTCGAGCTCAGGGACCTCCCGGGCGGCGAGGAGGCTCCTTCCGGCCCGCCTCCCGGCCCGGCCGTCCCGTCGACGGGGTCCATAGAATACGAGGGCATACGCATCGACTCGGCCCCGTCCGAGGCCGAGCTACCGGCCTGGTCGCCGCCCCCCGCCCCGCCGAGGCGGGACGACCTGGCGCCGCTATACCTGATCGACGGCTCCGGCCGCTCCGTCCGGCTGCCCGAGGTACGGCCGGGCGACGGCTTCGAGACGATCACCGTACCGCTACCCGCCTACGTCGACTCGTTCTCGGGCGTCGGGCTGCGGAACGGCAATACGGGCCGCGAGCTGCGAGTCCGCTCGGCGCGCGTCTACGACCCGACCGAGACCGCCGGGCTGCGGCCAAAGAACCCGGTGCAGACCGCCGGCGACGCCGTCGTCGTCATGGACGGCATCGAGGTGACCCGACCGGGCAACGCCATCTCGGACCTTGTGCCCGGCCTCACGGTCAACCTGTGGCAGGCCTCCGACGATCCGGTCAAGCTCAAGGTGGAGCCTGACCGCGAGGCGGCCAAGGAGGCGGTCATCGACCTGGTGGGCAACTACAATAGGCTGATGGCCGAGCTGAACATCCTGGCGCGCAAGGACGAGAGCGTGCTGGCCGAGATCGAATACTTCACCGCCGATGAGAAGAAGGCCTACGCCGAGCGGCTCGGCCTGTTCCAGGGCGATACGACGCTGTCGCAGCTGCGCACGAGCATGCAGCGCACTATGATGGACGCGTACCCGACAGGCGGCGGCATGGACCAGCTGGCCGCCTTCGGCATCACCACCGACTC
>QKAK01000086.1 GCA_003247225.1 Spirochaetota bacterium
GCCGTAGCGGTTCATGTCGTAGGCGACGCCGCGAACTATCTGGGATCGGCGCCTCGTTCCCTCGAGCCTGAAGCCCGCTTTCTGGGCGACGCGGTTGCTCGCGATATTCTCGACGACGCAGACGATCTCGAACTTCTCGGCGTTCAGGTTCTCTATCCCGATCCTGACGAGCTCGTCGACGCAGCGGGTCATGACGCCGCGGCCCGACGCGGCCTCCGCGATCCAGTAGCCGATCTCGTAGACGCTCGCCCGCTCCTCGCTCAGCCACATGCTGATCCTGCCCGCGATCGCCCCGTCGACCTTGATCACGTACGCTACGCCCTTCATCGCGGCGAAGGTCTCGAGCGAGCGCCTCGTGCTCGCCAGCACCTCTTCCGGTCCTTTCGTCTCGTCGACCCAGGTCAGGTATTCGGCCAGGTAGTCCCTATTGGCGTCGACCAGCGCGTATATCTCGTCCGCGTTGTAGGGCGACACGAGCTCGAGCTCGACGCCGCCGCCGAGCTTCCTGTATACCATAGGAACCTCCTTCGATACGTTTACCTATAGAAGCTAGCGCCGAGGCCGGCCGCGGCGTAGAGCGCCGCCGACGCCGCCCCGAGCTCGACGGCTGCCCAGACGCAGGCGCCCCGTACGCTGAGGCGCCTGCCGGAGGGGCCGGCGACCGGGGCCCGGGGCAGGAGGCCGCTGGAACGGGGAACGAACAGGCCGGCGTACGGCGCGGACGGGATCGCTGAGCCGCCGTCGCCGTCGAGGCCGCCGACGTCGACGGGTTCGGCCGGCCTCGGTTCCGGCTCGGCCCGGCTCGCGGCGGACGCGCCGGACGGCCGCCCCGTAGCGGGCGGCCTCCTGGCCAGCCCGTCGTCCCGAAGGTACATGAACCAGGCCAGGGCGACGAGGCAGACCATCGCGAGGGGCATGAAGACCGAGGCGTAGTACGGGCGGCCGAAGCCGGCGATCGCGAGCAGGAAGGACGAGGCCGACGCCCCGGCCGCGATGGCCGTGCCGAGGCCGATAGTGCTCAGGCTGAAGAAACGCCGTAGCTCCATGGAGCGGCAGTATGGGGGCGCGGCCCGCGCTTGTCAATAAAAACGGGCGCCAGGAGGCGCCCGTCACGCGCGCGGTTACCGAACGATCAGAACTTGTAGAGCACGCCGACGTACGAGGCGCGCAGGCCGCCCTCGAAGTTGACGGCCAGGTGCTCGTTGATGAAGTAGCTCGAGCCGCCGATGGAGTTGATGCCGATCCCGGGGAGGATCTGGATGCCCAGGCCGATATAGGAATCGATGTTAGCCAGCCAGGCCAGCTCGTCGGGCCATTCCAGGGCGCCCCAGCAGAAGTGAACCGTACCGAGGGCGGCGACCGACAGGGGGAAGGTATCGCCTATGCCTATGCCGGCGCGGGCCGCGGCGCCGTAGGTGAAGGGCAAGGTCTCGCCGATCATGAACTTGCCGATGGCGAACTCCGCTCCGCCGCCGATGTCGAGTCCCCAGACGTAGCCGTAGCCGATGCCGACGTTCGCGTTGAGCGTGCCGGGGGCGATGATCATGCCGTCCTTGGCGGCCGGCTCGGCGAACGCGAAGCCGGACAGGACGGCGAGGGCCGCGATCAAGAGAGCGGTTCTTTTAGCCATGTATACCTCCGTAGTACGAAAAGTGAATACCGCATCACTATAGGGCCATACCCCCGATTCGGGCAAGCCTTTCAGGGCGAGGCCTCCGCCTCGACAGTCAGCCTACGCTCGAGGCGAAGAGGCGCGAGCGGTCTCCCGGGCCGGCCGCCGAAGGGAAGATCACGTACGCGACGCCGCCCGAGGCCGCCAGCCAGCGCGCCTCGAGCTCGCGCCTGTCGTAGACGCGTCGGACGGTCTCGTTCGACGGCGAGGCCGGCTCGTGCATCACCGCGTCGCCGTCGGCGTCGAAGCCGATCAGCGTGGTCAGGTGGCCGGAGGTCCTCGGCACCGGCGCGGCCGTGATGGGGCGGCCGGCGCCGTTGTCCCAGGCGACCGACAGCACCAGCGGCACGCCGGCCGCCAGCCACGGCTCGAGGCGGTCCAGACCGGAGAAACGGGCCACGTAGGCCTCCATGCCCGGCGCCGAGCCGGCGTAGGCGACGTTGAACGACCAGTTGCCGTGGCCGCCGTAGACGCCGTCGTAGACGCCGGCCACCGCGGCCCTGACGCGGGCCTCGCGGGCGTCCCCTCCGGGCTCCCCGTCGCCGGCCCAGTAGCCGAGCACCATCGCCACCGAGGTCGGGCTGCACCAGACGTTGCCGCCGTCCGGGTAGACCATCTGCGAGCAGCGCGGCACGCCGTCGACGACGCGGGCTCCGCCCGAGAACGCGCTGGCCGGCGCGATGTCGGTCGGCTTTGGATCTGAGTACGCCAGCGAGAACGAGCGGACCTCGGGCATCGCGGCCGCGACGGGGCGGCCGTCCGGGCCGACCGCGGCGTACAGGCGCAGGCGCGCCTGGAAGGCCTCTGCCGGGGCCGAGGGCTCGACGGTGTCGGTCGCGACGCGGACGACGTCGTCGTCCTGGCCCGCCACCGAACGGCGCCGCACGGTCGAGCCGTTCGGCGCCCATGGCCCGAGCGACTTCCAGCCGCTCCATCGTCCCCCCGATCGGACGCGCAGCGACGCCTCGAGCCACGAGCCGTCGGGCGCGTCGGCGTTCCACGAGGGCACGCAGGACCGGAACGGGAAATCGGGCGCCAGCTCGGGGCTCGTCGCCTCGCCGACGATGAACGCGCCCGGCAGCCCGTCGTCGCCCGAGCGGGGCGAACCGGACGGAGCGGACGGGTCGAGGGTCGGCCGGCCGTTCCGGATCGAGCATCCGGACAGGTCCCACGAGCGGAACGCCCCGTCGACGGCCCGATGGAGCGAGAATCCGGTACGGTACGCCATGGCCTTACGCCTTTCCCCTTCCGGCTTCCATGCAGGAGCGCATCGAGTCCCTGAGGCCCGGGTCCAGGTAGGTCCTGAGCGCGGCTCGGGCCAGGATCTTGGCGCCGACGGCGATCGCGTCGTGGGCCATCGGGGTGACCGTCGCGGCCGCGAATTCGCGGGTATGCAGGGCGTAGGGCTGGTCGACGATGGGCAGCGTCGGCTGGAGCGTCGGGCAACGCATGCTGACGTTGCCGACGTCCGACGAGCCCTCGGGGCCGGAGACGGGCCCGTAGGGTACGCCCAGCTCGTCGTAGACGCCCTCCATCATCGCCTCCGCGGCCTCGTTCGGCGCGAGCTCGTCGAAGGGCAGCTCGAACTGGCGCCATTCCACCTCGGTCTCCGTGGCCATCGCGGCGCCCTTGGCCGCGTTATAGGCCTTTTGCAGCAGCTCGTTCAGCTGGACGCGGCGCGGCGAGCGGAAGTAGAAGCGCACGGTCGCCGTCTCGGGCACGATGTTGCACGCCTTGCCGGCGTCGACGTAGATGCCGTGCATGCGCACGTCCGGCCTGACGTGCTGCCTGAGCATGTCGATCGCGTGGAAGAACAGTTGCGCGCCGTTGAGCGCGTTCCGGCCCTCCCAGGGCGACGCGGCCGCATGGGAGGTCTTGCCCTTGAACGTGAACTCGATGCCGTCCATCGCCAGGCAGCGGTAGCGCACCCGGCAGTCGTTGTTGTCGGAATGGATCATCAGCGCCAGGTCGAGCCCGTCGAAGACGCCGCCGGCCGCCATCGTGATCTTGGCGCCGTTCGTCTCCTCGGCCGGCGTGCCGACGACCCGGAGCTCGCCGCCCAGCTCCTTCATCACGGGAGCCAGGCCGGCGCCGGCGAGCAGGCTCATCGCCCCGTGGACGTTATGGCCGCAGGCGTGGCCGATGCCGGGCAGCGCGTCGTACTCGGCCAGCAGCGCGACCTTCCCGCCGGCCCCGGACGACAGCTTCCCGTTGTACGCCGTCGGGATGCCGAAGAACGGGTACTCGACCTCGAACCCGCAGCCGCGGAGGAAGTCGACGTGGGCCTTGCTGCTCCGGTACTCCTGCTCGGATATCTCCGGGTCGGCGGCCATCGCGTCGCTCAGGGCCACCGCCTCGGCCGCCTTCAGGGCTATCGCCTCGTCGACGATCTCCGCCAACCTCTGGTACTCGCTCACATCGCTTCCTTTCTATCGTCGCCCCTATTCGACCGGACGGCCCGAGTAGTCTCGAGCCGTCCGGGAGAGGCGGTATGCTTAGTGTACGGCGGTTTAGGCTATCAGGCCAGCCCGACCATCACGGACGCGGCTATGAAGATGACCTGCGCGGCCAGCAGGAAGCCGAAGAACGGGACGAAGAAGCGCCACCATTTCTGGATCGGGATCTTGGCGATGGAGCAGACGACCGGCAGCAGCGTGGTCGGCCACAGCAGGTTGGAGAAGCCGTCGCCGTATTGGAACGCTAGCACCGCGGTCTGGCGCGAGATGCCCAGGATGTCGGACAGCGGGGCCATGATCGGCATCGTCGTCGCCGCCTGGCCCGAGCCGGACGGTATGAAGAAGTTGATCAGGGTCTGCACGACGAGCATGCCCTCGGCGGCTATCCAG